>NZ_JAKUEH010000003.1:0-360500 GCF_022662815.1 Bacillus cereus group sp. BfR-BA-01492 | reverse complement strand
TACCTCATTTCTATCATTGGTTCCATTATAACGAGGTTTTTTGATAAAAATACACAAAAACCCCGAATCATGGGGCTTTTTTTAAGTGTCCATGATTCGGGGTACAGTTCAGTCTTTTTGATGAGTGTTTTTTTATTTATATAAAATGAAACTTTTTGTTTATGAATAGCATGTCCCTTCTTTTGCAAATAGTATGTGATAAGGACAATATAGATAAGTGGGTGAAGACAATGTTTCGCTATTTTAAATTTAAATTAAATGATACTGTACAGTTTACGGAAAATGATGGACATATGTATCGCATTGTCGGTTATAGACTAGAAAAAGGATTTTATCCAAAGGACGAATGGACTCATATTATTTATGAATTGTTACGGGAGTTTGATGGGTATACGCTAGATGCAGAAGAAGATGAGTTAGTGAAAGTGATTCAAGTAGATGATGAATATTATAAAATTCATGAGGTCTCTGGCTATCGATATCCTGTGAAACTGAAGGAAAAATCGAAAACTATGAAGGTAGCGACAATGGACGATTTGTTAGATGCATATAATGACTATAAACGGCTAGCAGATTTCTTTAAGGACTTATCATATGAGCAAAAAGCAGAAGAAGTATTGCAAGAAATGAGGAGACTTCTTGCTTAGGAAGGCGGTCTATTCAATAGGCTGTCTTTTGTTTTGCATCGTGCATCATAGAAGAATTTCCGATACAATAGGAGCATCAATAGAAATAAGGAGAGAACTATGAAGACGAACAAAAAAGGAGAATGGTGTGAAATAACAGTTCCATCTAAATGGAACGGCATTTCTATCGAATTTTTATTAAAAGAAATATGGTGCGTGCCCAAAAAAATATTACATCAACTTCGAATGGAAAAAGGTGTTATTATAAATAAGGATCAGAAGCGTTGGAGCGAGCTTTTAAAAGAAGGAGATAAACTGCAAGTACATATGTTTATTCCAGAAGAGTATGGTGTTATACCAGAATTTGGGGAATTGGATGTTGTATTTGAAGATGATCACGTATTAATTGTGAATAAACCTGAACAAATGGATACACATCCATCTGAAAAAAATGGGACAGGAACGCTTGCAAATTTAATTGCTTTTCATTTTCAAATGCAAGGTTTAGAAACGAAAGTACGCCATATTCACCGCTTAGATAAAGATACAACGGGCGGCGTTGTATTTGCGAAACATAGACTAGCTGGTGCTATTATGGATCAGTTATTGATGGAGCGGAACATTAAAAGAACGTATATGGCGCTTGTTGAAGGGAAAATGAAGAAACGAAAAGGAACGATCGATGCAGCAATTGGCCGCGATCGTCATCATGCAACGAGGCGCCGCGTGTCTCCAAAAGGAGATCATGCCGTAACGCATTATAAGGTAGAAGAGTATTTTAAAAAGCAAGATACGACACTTGTTACCGTGCAATTAGAAACGGGAAGAACGCATCAAATTCGCGTTCATATGAGCTACAGTGGCCATCCGCTCCTTGGAGATATACTATATGGTGGAAATGTAACTTATATGTCTCGGCAAGCATTACACGCTATGCAAATTGCTTTTTTACATCCTATTATAAGAGAAGAGATTATGGTAGACATTCCAGCCCCTGAAAAAATAAGTAAGCTTATGCAAAGTTTTCGAGAATCCAATATGTAAATTGACAGTAGGAATTTGAGAAAAATATTTTTTGCAGGAATTTTATTGTGAAAAGAGAAGCCGTAAATAGGAAAGAGAGGGGAGGATCAATTGGTAAGGGATAAATATATGCTGTGGATATTTTTGACTTGCCTTTTACTTACTTTAATTCTCTATCCGTATTTACCGTACTCTATCGCAGTGCATTGGAATCAGGACAGTGAGCCAAATGAATTTGTCAGAAAACAAATCGTCGTATTTTTGATTCCTTGTTTTATTATTGCTTTTCATAGTTTGCTGTATATCATTTCGAGATACATACTTAAAATGAATCAAAGCAATCAAACAATTATAATAGAATTTAAAATAAATATCACAGTATTTCTATTGTTTATTCATATGCTCGTTCTTTTCATTGCTTTAGGGATGATGGTGCCATTTCAAATCGGATTGACAATTGGAATTAGTGTATTTCTTTTTATGACTAGTAAAAGCTTTAAAAAGATGGGGAAAGAAAAAGAACCGGTTCCTTTGCAAAAAATATGTCTATTGGGGCAACGTGTTTTCTACAGCATGGCTTGTATGTGTTTATGTTCCTTGTTTTTAAAGTTAGAATGGGGATTGTATGTATTAATGAGTATCATTTGCTGTGGATCTATTTTTTTTCTATTCGGTATTCTATATTCCTATTTGTTAGCAAACTATGAAACATAAAAAGAGCCTTTCGTTTAGAAGACTCTTTTTATGTTTCTTACTTTATTTTGTAATGAATTGTTGTGTCCAGTAATTACCATTTTCAACATGACCCACGCCGATGTGAGTGAAGTTGCTATTTAAGATGTTGGCGCGGTGACCTTCGCTATTCATCCAAGCTTGTACAACTTCTTCTGGTGTACGTTGACCTTGTGCGATATTTTCACCTGCCGATTTGTAAGAGATACCAAATCGTTTCATCATGTCAAATGGAGAACCGTATGTTGGGCTATTGTGATTAAAGTAGTTATTTTTTTGCATATCTTCAGACTTTGCACGTGCTACTTTGCTTAATTCGTTATCAACTTGTAATGCTGATAAACCTTGTTTTGTACGTTCAGCATTTGTTAATTCAACAACGCGTTGTTCAAATTCGCTTAAAGAACCTTTTTTCTCTTCAGCTGGTTTATTTTCAGCAGGTTTTTGCGCTTCGTTGTTTACAGCAGGTTTTTGTGCTTCTGGTTTTGCTGTTTCGTTGTTTACAGCAGGTTTTTGTGCTTCTGGTTTTGCTGTTTCGTTGTTTACAGCAGGTTTTTGTGCTTCTGGTTTTGCTGTTTCATTGTTTACAGCAGGTTTTTGTGCTTCTGGTTTTGCTGTTTCATTGTTTACAGCAGGTTTTTGTACTTCTGGTTTTGCTGTTTCATTGTTTACAGTAGGTTTTTGTGTTTCTGGAGTTATAGGTACGGGTTGTTTATTAGAAATGAAGCAGTCTTGTTGGAATAGTACTTGATTCCACTCTGCTAAAGATTGGATTCCTATAGATTGTAAGTATGCTTGTAATTCTTGTTGATTCATATGTTTCATCATAATTTTAGAATGCTGAATATTTTGAATCTTAATTTTAGCTGGTTGTACAGTTGCAGCTTGTGCGTCTAAAGATGTTACTCCTAGCGTCAATGCAGTTGCAGCTGCTACAGATAATAAAACACGTTTTTTCATAAAGATGTGTCCTCCTATGGAAAAGTATTGTACTGTTTTCAACAGATTCATTTTTGACAGCCTGTCTGACTGACAAATTTATGGTAACATAGAAAAGGTTGCAAAAAAGATGGGAAAAATTTCATAGGCTATAGAATTTCCTATTTTATCCTAGATTAAGAGGAGAGTAAAAATAGGAGAACACTAGATTATAAAAGGAATTGTTAGCAATTTTATCTTTGCTAATAAAGGTGATTTTTTGGTGGAAATTACCACTGCTTCACTATAAGAAACCTCTCATATCAAAGGTTTTCGAAGTTTTGGAAGGAATATAATGGATGTTTTTTTAACAAAACTGTAATGTTTTTGTTGTTATTTTTTATCGGACAGTAACATATTTTTAATCTTGTAGCGGATAAAAAAAGCGGCTATCTCTTTACATAGAAGAAAGGGATAGCCGTTTTCCAATTGTTACATATATTATGAGTTATACTCAATTGCCTCTAATAGTAGATCTACAATATGAACTCCTCGCATTTTATGAGAGAGATGTTCACGTTCAATACCAAGTTTCATTTGTAATAAACAACCTGGATTAGCAGTAACGATTGTAGTTGCATCTGTTTCATGGACACGTTCCATCTTGTAATCTAAAAATTCCATTGATAATTCGGAATGAACAATATTATAAATGCCAGCTGAACCACAGCACCGATCGGCATCTTTCATTTCTCGATATGTTATGCCTTGAATTGCTTGTAGGAGCATACGTGGCTCTGAGGATGTATGCATTACGTTTCGCAAATGACAAGAATCTTGATACGTAATAATTTGCGGTGGTAGGCGTAAATCAGTTCGTTTATGGAAATTTAGCTCAACTAAAATGGCTGTAATATCTTTTATTTTTGCAACAAACTGTTTTGCACGTTCAGCCCACTCCGGATCATCTTTTAATAAGTGATCATAATCTACAAGATATGCTCCGCAACCACCAGCATTTGTAATAATATAATCAATGTTCAAATCCTCAAAAGCTTTAATATTTCGTTTCGCAAGTTCTTTTGCTCCCATCTTTTCACCAGCATGACCATGGAGCGCGCCGCAGCAATTTTGATCTTTCGGGATCACAACATCACAACCAGCAAGTTGAAGAAGTTTCATCGTTGCATTATTTGTTTCTAAGAACATCGTATCCATTAAACATCCTGTAAAGAAAGCAACACGCTTTTTCTTAGTCACTTGAGCAGGTAAAAATTCTGGACGGTTTTTCATTTTTTTCATCCTTGGTACTTTTGGTAAGACAAGATCCATCGTTGCAAGTGTTTCAGGAAATAGCTTCATAATCCCTGTTTTATGTGTAAATGTTTGTAAACCAGAGCGTTGGTAAAATCCAATGAGTCCTGTTAATGTGCGCATGCGGTTCTGATGGGGAAATAGCCCCTCAAATACCATTTTACGAACAGCTTTCACAGGCATAGAGAACGTTTTATTTTGATTAATAATATCTCGTGCCTCTTCTAATAGGTGGCCATAGTTTACACCTGATGGACAAACAGGTTCACAAGCGCGGCAACCAAGGCAAACATTTAATGTATTTTCAACATCTTCATCAGGCTCTATTAAACCATCAACGACCGCTTTCATTAAAGCGATGCGCCCGCGGGGGGAGTGAGACTCCTTATAACCAGATTGAATATAAGTAGGACAAGTTGGTAAGCAAAATCCGCAACGCATACAGTTTAATAGTTCATCTTCATTCAAGCGCTCTTTAAATTCTTTTTGAATTTGTCCTTTGTTCAATGTCGTCATTGTTCGACCACCACTCTTTTACGAGAATCTTTGGCGAACATTTTTCCAGGATTCATAATATTGTTTGGGTCGAAAGCTTGCTTAATTCCTTTCATAGCCGCGATGCCCTCTTTGCCTAATTTTAATTCTAAATAAGGAGCTTTCATAGCACCTACTCCATGTTCACCTGTAATAGTACCGCCGAGTTTAATAGCTGTTTCAAAAATTTCAGCAAAGGCTTGTTCAGCGCGGTGCATTTCTTCTTTATTGCGAGCATCTGTCATACAAGTTGGATGTAAGTTTCCATCACCAGCATGACCAAATGTACAAATTGAAATGTCGTATTTTTTAGCGATTGCATTAATTGCTTCCACCATTGGAGCAATTTGTGAGCGAGGAACAGTTGCATCTTCTAATATTGTTGTCGGTTTTAATCTTGCTAAGGCAGAAAGGGCGCTACGACGTGCGGTACGCAGTGCATCTGCTTCTTGCTCATCTTTTGCAATACGCACATCAACCGCATGCATCGTGCGGCAAATGTCAGCCATTTTTTCAATATCACGATTCACTACTTCACTTGCACCATCTTGTTCAATGAGAAGAACGGCTTTTACATCGGTAGGCAGGCCGATTTGTGCAAATTCTTCTACGACTTCAATTGTCGGCTGATCTAAAAATTCAAGTGTTGCAGGAATGATTTTATTCGCAATGATAGTAGAAACTGCTTGTGCAGCTTCATTCATATCTTGATATAATGCGAGCATTGTTTTCTTTGTTTCAGGCATTGGAACGAGTTTTAAAATAGCCTCTGTTACAACACCAAGAGTACCTTCCGAACCAACGAATAAACGAGTTAAATCATAACCTGCTACATCTTTCGCTAATTTACCACCTGTTCGGATGATATCACCATTTGGTAAAACGATTTCAAGACCGATTACATAGTCTCTTGTTACACCATATTTTAAGCCGCGTAAGCCACCGGAATTTTCATTAATATTCCCGCCGATTGTAGAAATTTTCATTGAGCTTGGGTCCGGTGGATAAAAGAGTCCTTTCGCTTCTACAGCATTCATAATAGCAAGTGTAATAACGCCAGGTTGCACAGTAACTGTTAAGTTCTCTTCATCTATTTCTAATATTTGATTCATATGACGGAAAATCAAAACAACGCCGCCTTCAAGTGGACATGTTCCTGCGCAAAGATTTGTACCAGAACCACGAACGTACACAGGCACTTTATGGGTGTTGCATACTTTTAGCACTTCGGATACTTCATTTGTATTACGTGGTGCAACAACTGCATCAGGAATCGATTGAAAGTTTGGCGTCGCATCATAACTGTACGTTAAACGACCCATATTGGATGTATCTACATTATCTTGACCAACAATAGATACAAATGAATCAATAATATGTTGTTCTAACATTAAAAATCCCCCTCAAACTGTTGACTTACTATCCTATTCATCAGAGTTTGACTTATTTCATGATTTGCCTTTGTGAAACAAACCAACCACATTATGAGTACAAGCAGCTCTCAAGTAAATTGTTTTTCTCCCGTGAATAACCTTGAGATTGTTGACATGCTTCTGAAAGAAAATAAGAATAAAAGCGTTGTCACAGTGTTTTCATTAATAATGATAAAAAAGTAGGGAATTTCTTTCTATATATAAACAACTAAAGATTAGTTCGTTTTTTCGCTCTTTTTTGTATGATTATCTAATAGGAGAAGGGCGAAGTATAAAACAATTAAATCTTTCAATTGTTTTGGATTCAGTCCTGTACAGTCTTCGATTTTTTTTAACCTGTAATGCAATGTATTAATATGAATATGTAAACTTTCAGCAGTTTGTTTATACGACTGATTGTGCTCAAGAAATAGTCGTAATGTTTGCATCAGTTCCCCTTCAGATAATAAAGGAGCGATTGTACGTGTAAGAAATTCTTTCCGAGTTTCGGCGGTAATATCTTGTAAACACATTTCCAATCGTAAGTCTTCATGAAATACAATTCCTTTTGTTTCAAAGGCGACGGACAGGGCACGCAATGCTTGTTCATAAGATATATGCATTTCGTTAGGCATAACAGTTTGACCGATTCCAATATAAACTGTAATCGGAAATAAAGTTTCACAATCTTGTTTTAAGCGTTTGAAAAATTGAAAGGCTTTGTTTTTGGATTCGATTGTAGTAAATAAAATAAAGCGGTCATTTCCCCATCGTACAAATAATGCATCTTTTGTTAATAGATTGCGAATATGTTGCCAAATTTTTCTTTGCAACATTGCGTCATCTTGATCGAAGGAGATTAAAACGAGTTGTTTCTTTTTATATAAATCGATTCCAAGTGTTTTGGCGCGATCTAAAAAACTAGGTGACCAATCATTACTTTGAAGCCAATCAAACACGAATGCTTCATAGGAGCGCTGTTCCAGTTCTAACTGTTCTAGAAAATAATTTTCATGGATAAGCAACTCGGTCATTTTTCGTAATATTTCTCCGTATGATGAAATGTTTTTTGGGTCACCTGTTATGCCGATCACACCGATGACTTCATCGTGAAAAAGGAGTGGGAGATTCATTCCAGCTTTGGCGCCTTGTAAATGTTGTTCGTCCTCTTTTGTAATAATGACAGTTTTCTTTTCTTTTGCACAACGAAGGGCTCCTTCATGAAACTGTCCAATTCGCTCGAAATCTGTACTCGCAATGATGATCCCCTGTATATCAATAATGATAATATTCCCTGTAATGAGTCTTCTCACTTCACGGACAATTTTATTTGCTAAATCAGGAAAAAGCATAATTTGCACACCTCTACTTTTATTTGTTGTACATTATATATGTTGTCGTTGTATAGATATAGGAAGATTTCACACTTTCCTCACAATTATTTGTTATTTTACAATTATAACGAAATCATCTACAGATGGAGGGAATCTCTTGAAGAAATACTTGTTTCTTCTATGTTTTTTGTTTCTGTTAGCAGGGTGTAATGAAAATTCGTATACACCAATTGCAAAACATAAAAGTGTAGTTATAACAACAAACATAAAAGAAGGCAGCATTAGCTTTATTGATAAAAAGGTAAAAAAAGTAATCGCATCATGGGAGCTGCAACAACCTATTACTGGTGTTACGATACTTCCAAATGGTGAGAATATGCTTGTATACGGAAAGCAATTAGAATATATATATATCTATTCGTTAACAGAAGGGAAACAAACGAAGAAGTGGCAGACAGGAAAAGGAATTGCAAATATTATTGTAGCAAATGATGGCAAGCAATTGTTTCTGGCGGACCAAAATGAACAAAAGATACGATTTTTTACGATAGATGGGAAAGAGACAGGGAATGTTCCTGTAGCAAAAGGCCCTCTGACAATGGTGCAACATCATAAAAATTTATATGTACTAAATTTTTATGATACAGAGCTATCTATAATCGATTTAGAGAAAAAGCAGGTTAAACAATCTTTTGTAGTACCACCAGCATCGACAGGCGCTATGGTGAGTAGCGATGGAAAGGAAATATGGATCGGCGGACATGGAGATGGAAAGCAAGTGAATGAAAAAGTACTTGTATATTCACTGCGTAATGGAGAAATGCTTCGTTCGTTACATGCACCATTTATGCCGATTAGTATTTCTAGGGATGGAAAATTTGTATACGTCTTAAGTCATGGATCAAATATGCTTCGAAAGTTTGATGCGGGAACCTATCGAGAATTAGGAGCAACCGAAGTAGGATCTAATCCATTTGCTTTTTTAAAGAGCGGGGAAGAAGGATATGTCGCCAGCTATGATAGTGACGAAGTATATATCATTGATATACAGGATATGAAGATAAAACAAACGGTTGCAGTTGGCAAAGGGCCATTTCACTTGATAGAGAGAGAGGGAAGAGGAAAATGAATAAATATAAAGTATTACTTGTTGATGACGAGAGTGATATGAGGCAACTTGTTGGCATGTACTTAGATAACTTTGGTTATGAATGGGATGAAGCAGAAAATGGAAAAGAGGCACTTTTAAAATTAGAAGTAGCACATTATGATTTTGTTATTTTAGATATTATGATGCCAGAGATGGATGGAATTGCCGTTTGTAAAGAAATTAGGAAAACATCAGATATTCCAATTATTTTTTTAACGGCTAAGGGAGAAGAATGGAATCGAGTAAATGGTTTACGAACTGGTGCGGATGATTATGTTGTGAAGCCATTTAGTCCCGGGGAACTGATTGCACGTATGGAAGCTGTACTCAGACGATATACAAAGCAAGAGCAACAAGAAGAACTGGAATTTGGCCCAATACGTATGAATGAAAAAAGCAGGAAGGCTGAAACGAACGGTAAAACCGTTTCTCTTACGGTAAAAGAATTTGATTTATTATATTTTCTTTGCCAGCACCATGGACAAGTATTTAGCCGGGAGCAGTTATTAGAAAAAGTATGGGGATATGACTATGCAGGAAGTACAAGAACGGTGGATACACATGTGAAAACAATGCGTTTGAAACTAGGAGAAAGCGGAAACTGCATCCAAACGGTTTGGGGTGTAGGATATAAATTTGAGGTGTAATATGTTTACAATGGTACAGAAGCTTTGGCTTACAGTTGTATGTGCAGTATGTGTAACAGTTTCTTTTCTTTATTTTGTGTCATTGTACTCGTATGAAAAATTATATGTTCAAAATATGAAAGATACATTAATTGTAGAAGGAAACAAACTTGTTTCACAATATAATAAACGTGAAGGGATTTCAGCATTTGAGGAAAAGGTAAGGATGTTTGATAGAGTCTCTCATGCAGATGTACTGTTTGTAAATAACCCGCGTGATTTAAGTGCGTGCTTACCTTTCGATGTACACTATGATTCAATTATTAGTGAGCAGGATCGACAAATATTATTAGACGGTAAAACAGTGACAAAGGTTGGATATGAGGAACATTTTAATCGGAATATTATGGGCGTAGTCATTCCTGTTTTAGAAGAAAAGAAATTAGTGGGAATTGTATATTCTTACATCCCTTTAAAAAGTATTAAAGATTTAATATTTGATATGGGAATTATTTTAGCACCGTTAGTGCTTATTATAGTAATACTTACTGTATGGATTGGCCGAAAAATTATTATTGCGATTACAAAGCCGCTTTCACAAATGGAACAGGTTGCAAACCATATGGCAACGGGGGACTTTTCAGAGCGCATTACCATTTCATCTGAGGATGAAATGGGGCGCCTTGGAAAAGCATTTAATAAAATGGCTACTTCATTAGAGAATGAAGATATAAAGCGAAAGGAATTTTTAGCGAATGTTTCGCATGAGCTTCGGACACCACTTAGCTATATTAAAGGATATAGTGAAGCGATTTTAGATGGTGTAGCAAAGGGGAAGCAAGAGAAGAAATTTATGCAGCTTATTCATAAAGAGGCAGGACGGATGCAGCGACTTGTGCATGATTTATTAGATTTAGCTCAATTAGAGGGGGAACATTTTCCTCTTCAAAAACAGCCAATTGTCTTTGCACAGCTTATTGAAGATGTGGTTGAAACGTATGAATGGAAATGTGCCGAAAAACAAGTGGAAATTTCAATGGAACTAGATCCGGATATTATTGTCATGATTGATGAAGATCGAATGCAACAGGTGCTTCATAACATATTGGATAATGCTATACGCTATACAAATGAAAAGGGAAAGATTACAGTGCAGCTACAGAAGCTGGAGAAAGATTGTCAGTTGAAAATAATAGATACAGGAATTGGAATTGAACGAGAACATGTAGAACAACTTGGAGAAAGATTTTATCGAGTTGATAAAGCGAGAAGTCGTCAGCATGGCGGGACTGGGCTCGGACTTGCGATTGTAAAACAAATTGTGCACATTCATGATGGGAAATGGAAAATTGAGAGTGAAAAAGGAAAAGGAACAACTGTTATTATACAATTACACATGGAGTAACGAAGAGAAGATAGGGTAGTGCAAGATAGAGTGGTAGGTTTTTTATGGAAATAGAGGATAAAAATAATATAGTATGCAGAGAAAAGGAAGGGAAATGGAAGAATTATCAATTTTATTCCTCTGTATAGTGAAAAATTGACGATTTTATGAACAAAACATTTGTACTTCTTGCCAATTCGTTCTAAAATAGGTATGATGCTTAATTCTTATAAATCGTTTTAATTGTTGTTTGGATGATACTGAGGTGATTTCACTGGAATACAAATCTATTAAACCAAAAAAAATTTACGAAGAGGTATCTGAAGCCATTTTAACAATGATTAAAAATGGTACGTTAAAACCTGGAGACAAACTTCTTCCTGTACATCAATTAGCAGAGCAGTTTCAAGTGGGCAGATCTGCGGTTCGCGAAGCGTTAAGCGCGCTTAGAGCGATGGGTCTAATTGAAATGAAACAAGGAGAAGGAACATATGTGAAGAACTTTGATTCTTCTTCATTAACAAAGTCATTAAATCATACGTTATTAATGAAGAAGGAAGATATTTTGAATTTATTAGAAGTGCGAAAAGTGCTTGAAGTGGGGGCAGTTCGAGCAGCAGCAACAAAGCGCACGGAAGATAACTTGCAAAATATGCGGCATTGGTTAGATGAAATGGAAAAAGGTATTGGAGATGAAAAAGCTGGCGAAAAAGCGGATTTTCATTTTCATATGGCAATTGCAGAAGCTTCACATAATACGATCTTACTTGAGCTTATGAATCATGTTTCAGAAATGATTGCTGAAACGATTGGTGAGTCAAGGCGCATTATTTTATATGGTGAACAAACGACAGCAGAACGACTTTTAGAAGAGCATCAAGCGATTTATGAGGCAGTATTGGAGCAGGATATAGACTCTGCACAACAAGCAATGCTAAATCATTTAACGAATGTAGAGCATATTGTCACAGGTAAAAAGATATAAATTCGTGATTTGGTCTTTCAAACAGTTACTGTTTCATCAAATAGAGAAAGATTAACTGAGCGTTTTTTTAGAAAGGGAGATTTGGGCGTTGGTTGAGCCTACTTCTTCTTTTTCAGTCATCTGATGACCATATGATTGTGAGCTAGATTGTAATGAGGGGGAATTAAAATTATGAAAGTTACTTTATTTGTTACTTGCTTAGTCGATATGTTTGAAACAAATGTCGGTAAAGCAACAGTTGAAGTGTTGGAGCGTTTAGGTTGTGAAATTGAATTCCCAGAAGCGCAAGTTTGTTGTGGGCAACCAGCTTATAATAGCGGGCACGTAGAAGCAGCAAAAGAAGCGATGAAGCACATGATTGAAACTTTCGAAGATGCAGAATATATTGTTACACCTTCTGGATCTTGTGCGACAATGTTTCACGAGTATCCACACGTTTTTAAAGACGATCCAAAGTGGGCAGCGCGTGCACAAAAAGTAGCAGACAAAACATATGAATTAACACAATTTATTGTAGATGTGTTAAAAGTTACAGATGTTGGAGCTAGTTTAAAAGGAACAGCAACTGTTCATAAATCTTGTCATATGACACGTATGCTTGGAGTAAAAGAAGCACCAGGAATTCTACTATCTAATGTAAAAGGATTAACTGTAAAAGAACTACCAAACGTGCAAAATTGTTGTGGTTTTGGGGGAACGTTCTCAGTTAAGATGACACCAATTTCTGAGCAAATGGTAGATGAGAAAGTAGATAGCGTGATGGAAACAGGCGCAGATTACTTAATTGGTGCAGATTGTGGGTGCTTGTTAAACATTGGCGGACGTATCGAGCGTTTAGGGAAAAAAGTAAGAGTCATGCATATTGCTGAGGTACTGAATAGTCGCTCATAAAGGGGGAACATAAGCTATGTCTATGAAAATCAGTGAGAAAAAATTTAATGATCGCGTTGGTGACGGAATTCAAGATTCATTTATGCGCGGTGCAGTAACTTCTGCACAGACGCGTTTACATACGAATCGTCTAAAAGCAGCAGATGAATTAGGAAATTGGGAAGAGTGGCGTGAACTTGGTGAACAAATTCGCCAACACACTTTAGAAAATCTTGATTATTATTTAATGCAACTGAGTGAAAATGTATCAAAACGAGGCGGAAATGTTTTCTTTGCGAAAACAAAAGAAGAAGCAGCTAACTATATTCAAGAAATAGCGAAAAAGAAAAATGCGAAAAAAGTTGTGAAATCAAAATCAATGGTAACCGAAGAAATTAGCATGAACCACGCACTTGAAGAAATCGGTTGCGAAGTTGTTGAGAGTGACTTAGGAGAATATATTTTACAAGTGGACAATGATCCGCCATCTCACATTGTTGCACCAGCACTTCATAAAAATAAAACACAAATTCGTGATGTCTTTAAAGAAAAGTTAGGATATGAAAACTCTGATGATCCATATGAAATGACAAAATTTGTTCGTAAGCATCTTCGTAAAAAATTTATGGATGCTGAAATTGGGGTAACAGGTTGTAACTTTGCGGTTGCAAATACAGGGTCTCTTTGCTTAGTAACAAATGAGGGGAACGCAGACCTTGTTATGTCTATTCCGAAAACACAAATTGCGGTAATGGGTATGGAGCGTATGGTTCCAACTATGGAAGAGCTTGATGTTTTAGTTGGTTTACTATGCCGTAGTGCAGTAGGACAAAAACTAACAAGTTATGTAACAGTAGCTGGTCCAATTCAAGAAGAAGAAATAGATGGACCTGAAGAATTCCACTTAGTGATTGTAGATAATGGACGTTCTGAAATTTTAGGATCTGAATTCCGCCAAGTACTGCAATGTATTCGTTGTGCAGCATGTATTAATGTGTGCCCTGTATATCGTCACGTTGGTGGACATTCTTACGGTTCTATTTACCCAGGCCCAATTGGAGCTGTTTTATCTCCACTTTTAGGTGGATATGACGATTATAAAGAACTTCCATATGCATCTAGTCTGTGCGGAGCTTGTACAGAAGCATGTCCAGTAAAAATTCCATTACATGATTTACTATTGAAACATCGTCAAGTTATTGTTGAGAAAGAAGGACGTGCACCACTTGCAGAAAAATTAGCAATGAAGATGTTTAGTATGGGTGCTTCTTCAGCCGCTTTATACAAAATGGGATCAAAAATGGCACCAGCGGCATTAAGCCCATTTACATCCGGTAACCGTGTTACAAAAGGAGTAGGACCACTAAAAAATTGGACGGAAATCCGTGAGTTCCCAGCTCCAAGTAAAGAAAGGTTCCGCGATTGGTATAAAGATCATAAGAAAGGCGGGGACAAGTGATGGCAGGAACAATTCAAAATCGTGATTCTTTTTTAGATAACATTGCAAAAGAACTTGGACGTGCACGTAAGATAGAAGGAGTGCAGCGCCCGGCATGGAAAAACAATGTAAATCTTGAAACATTAAAAGATTATTCAGAGGAAGAATTATTAGAAGTATTTAAAAAACAATGTGAAAACATTCATACAACTGTAATTGAAACAACAAAAGATGAGTTGAAAGAAGCGATTCAAAAAATGATTGCTGAAAATGGTGGAGGACCTATTTTAGTATCTGATGATGAACGTTTTGAAAAGTACGGTTTAACATCTTTGTTTAAAGAAGAGCTTCCAAGCCAAAATGTTGAGGTGAATATTTGGGATCCGGAGGAAAAGGACGAAAATATTCGTTTCGCTGAAAAAGCAAACATTGGAATTGCATTCAGTGATTATACATTAGCGGAATCTGGTACTATCGTTGTTCAAAGTCGTAAAGGACAAGGTCGTTCTTTACATTTCTTACCGACTATATACTTTTCAATTATTCCGCGTGAAACAATTGTACCTCGTATTACACAAGCAGTTCGTGATATGAATGCACGTGTTGAAAAGGGAGAAGCGGTAGCATCTTGTATTAACTTTATTACAGGGCCAAGTAACTCAGCTGATATTGAAATGAATCTTGTTGTTGGTGTACACGGACCATTAAAAGCATACTATTTTGTAGTATAAAATGAAGAAAAGCAGGCGATAAATAGCCTGCTTTTTTTAGTGGAATTAAAAAAACGGTCATTAGTAAGATTGCACTCTCTTTGGTATATTTTGGGGAGAAAGGGGGAGGAAGTAGTGCTATTATATATATATGTGTTTGTAACAGGAATCGTGCTCGGATCCTTTTACATTGTTGTGGCTTTTCGTGTACCAAGGGGAGAATCTATTATTACTCCGCGCTCATATTGCCCTCATTGCCAGCATAGATTACGGCCTAAAGAACTGATTCCTATTTTGTCATTTTGTATGCAAAAAGGTCGTTGTACACATTGTAAAAGGAAAATATCTTATACTTATCCGATAGTGGAATTGATAACGGGAAGTTTATTTCTTATTTCAGTATGTATAGTGGGAGTGGGACAAGAATTAATTGTCATTTGGACACTTTTTTCTTTACTCGTTATGATTACGCTTACGGATCTTTTTTATATGATGATCCCCAATGCTGTATTACTTAGTTTTAGTTGTATTTTTCTTATTGAATATATGGTAAGCCCGTTTATTTTTTGGTTTGATAGTGTGCTTGGTGGGGGCATTATATTTTGTGTATTGTATGCGCTCCGAATGATACACCCAAACGGTCTTGGAGGTGGCGATGTAAAATTGTTATCTCTACTTGGATTTGTACTAGGAATAAAAGGGATTTTGATTACGCTTTGTATTGCTTCTTGCTCCAGTCTTTTCTTTTTAGGGATTTGTTTCCTATTTAAGCGGATGAATTTAAGAGATCCCTTGCCGTTTGGCCCTTTTATTGCACTTGGAACAATCTGTTATGTCGCTATGAAATTTTGGGAATAGGGGCGGGGCACATCGCTATTAAGCTAAGAAAAATTGAACTCTAGAAAGTGAAACTTTAATCAGCGGGGGTTTTCTTCATCCCCCACTGATTATGAGCTCTCACCAATCGGGCTGTTACGGGCAGCCCTACTCCCACCTATCTTCCTTGCTTCTCTCTGAATCTTGAGGTGGGAGTCTTACTGCTCTAAAATAGCGGGATAAATCAATGAGGACAAATGATATAAATTTTAAAAGGAAACGTAAAGTAACCTCAAAATCAATTTTTATCCCTCTTTTCAATATTTCTTTTCTGCCAATATTATTTCAGTTAGTGGCATATTTTTTACTGTAGAATGAATTGTATAAGTGTAAATTTGTACCGAATTATTTGGAGAATGCTAGTAAGTGATGCCATAAGTTAAACTAGAACATGTCAATTTATAAAAAATTTCACAAATCGACCATGTATCCCAATTGTTTGCGCTTATACCAAATTTCTGAGGAGGAAATTGACTATGATGGATTGGAATAAGGTGAAAAAACAGATTGAAAATACGTTTAATGGCACGATATTGCTTGCACAAGAAAAAAATTCTATTACAAGGTGCCTATGGAGAAGCTTCTATTCAAACACATGCTCCCATGCAACTCAATCAACGTTTTAACTTAGCTTCTGTATCAAAACCCATAACAGCATTAGGTATTTTACTATTAGTGCAAGAAAATAAAATCAATTTAGATGACGATATTAACCAATGGTTTGCAAAATTACCTTATACTAATATTACTGTACGTCACCTTTTACAACACACATCGGGTTTACCTGATTATATAGAATTGTTTGCTGAACATTGGAACGAATCAACATTTGCTTCAAATGAAGATGTACTACAACTATTAACTCAATATGCACCACCTCGGCTCTTTGAATCAGGTGAACAAATGATATATAGCAATACGGGTTATGTATTATTATCCCTGTTGATTGAGCGTGTCACGAATAAGAGCTTTTCTAAGTATATGACTGAAGCTATCTTTAAACCATTAAATATGAAACATACAACAGTAACTTCAACTACTTTTATAAAGGAATATACTTGTGAAATTGCACAAGGATATGTATATGATGTTTATAGTGGCAAACATATTAGGCCTGTTGAATTTGAAGAAACAAGGGGTACTGTTTGCTTAGATTATATTACCGGTGATGGAGGAATCTATTCAACAGTGGAGGACTTATGGAAATTAGGGCGTGCTGTCATTTGTGCGCAACTTTGGAATAAAGAATTGCTTGAACAAGCTTTTATTCCATCAACTCTTTCGGTAGAACAATCTTTTCCTTACGGTATGGGATGGATGATATATGAAGATGAACAACTGGGAAAATGCGTCTCCCATACTGGTGGTTGGCCAGGCTATGCAGCCACCTTTAAAATTTTTCTTCAATCTAAAACGATCTTTGTCTTTTTACGTAGTAAAGAGCAAGAAGTAACCTACGAACAAGCGATTGAAGAAGTGATTGAAAAGGCACTAAAAACAAATGAATTAATCTTACCAAAAAAACCTAAGCAACTGAAAGCTATACATTTATCAACTGAATTATTGGAAGGATATGTGGGAAAATACTATTTACAAGAGAATCCTGAATATGCGATTGAGGTGGTATTACAACCAAATAATCACTTGTATATATTTACCAAATACAATGCCAATGGAATTATATGCAATTAATGAGAATGAATTTTTTCTACGTAATATAGAAGTTTTAATAAAGATTAAACAAAATATATTAACTGTTATTGACGGAGATCAAAAAACAATCGCAATAAAATAGTATGAAAGTAGGGGAACACCACATGCCCATCAAGCTAACCAAGTAAATTATTAGGTACGAAATGATCCTTGTTTCAAAACTAGCAAGTGATAAAAAAGTAAGCATGCTAAAGAAGCCTATTAAAACGCGATTTTTTCGCTAGGCAGCTTGTCTATGCTTCAATGTCGTTTTATACACAATCCCTAGAATATCAAAGACGGTCATCTTCTTATGCCTATGACATTTACGGCCGTTCTTTTTGAGCAGTTGATAAAGGCGATGCAGAATTTTTAAAAGTTCTTCTGTGGCAAAAGCTATCGCTTGAAACAGTAACGGAAAGTAATCTTTAATTATATAAATCGCTTTGTATTCACTCAGTTCCTGCTTTTTCTTTTCAAGCAGAAACTGACGCATTTGAAACATCGTAGAAGAACAGAGGAGAATGCTGATGAGTTATCCATATAAATGGCACTCTAGGCGTTCTCTTTTTATATTTTTGCATTCATCAATTTCAAAGAATGACTTCCACGTTTTAAATAAAATTTCAATCTGCCAACGCAGTGAATATAATGAATGCACGTAGTTTGTCGGTACTTCTTCTAGCGACGTATTCGTGATATACACATTCATGCCCATTAAACGTTTACTTTTATCCTTCATGACAATGCCTTTTTTCTTTTCACGTATCGCTTGATTTTTTAGACGTGTTTGCGTTTGATCATCAGTTAAACGATGGATAATGACACGTGCTGGAAGTTTCTGATTTTGGCCAATGTATGTCTCTTGGATTTCCATCGTTTCATCAGGGGTTAGGTCAGACAGCATTTGTGTCATATCAAGCTGGATGTATTCTGTTTGCTTTTTTAACATGCCGTTGTTGAAGTATTCTGGCTCAGGGTTCTTGATATAAATCCGTGTATTCAGCTTCAACCGCGAGATATAGTAAGCTCCTTTATCATGAATAGTTTGCAAGTCCCCTAAATCGAAGTAACCAAGATCACGTAAACATAAATCGCCCGCCTCTACGGTTTTAAGGCAGATGGTACCGTATGTTTTATCATTATTCTTTCCTGGTCCAAGCTGCACGTTAAGGAATTGACCACTAAGCAAATCATATTCCAATTGAATTTTCACGCCTGCCGTATTACTACTCCCACCTGAACCTTGATAGTCAGTAGCGAATTGATCAGGTAGTTGAAACACTGTTGCATCTAGAATACGGATACGATTGAAAGTAGAGATTATATGTGCAGAAAGTGAGTGATTTGAACAGAGTTTTTGTGTGAGAAGGGAAGTAAACACTTCTCGAAGAAATGCGACAGCTGCTGGATTAAAGCGTTGATTCAGTCCTTCTGGACTCATAAGTGTAGCTGTATTTACATAAAGCTGACTACATAATCGAGTAAGAGAATCGCTTGCTACATGTTGATTGATCCAAATACATAAAGCAGTCAAGTCTCGTGCGCCATACTTGCTTTTACGTTTTACAAATCCTGTCTTCTGTGCGAGTTGTTGAAGGACATGTGGAGATAGGTATCGCTTTAGTTCTTTAGCGAATAGATGAAACTCATTTTGAATCGATAGATTCATACAAAAACGCCATCCTTTCTGTATATTTCTACAAAAAGAATAGCGCTTTTTTCATTTTATGAATACAAATTTACTCTATTTTGAAAAAAATTATATTTAAAATAAGTATTTTTTTAAAGAATCAATGCAATAACGAATAGCCTCGTTATTAAGTGCAGTTGATTTCGCAATAAGATACACTTCCTGGGGATGTAACAAATTTAAAGACTCATATGCAAGTTTATGAACTTTCTCCAAACCCTCTGATGATTCAACGATTCGATCCGGCATAAATGCAATTCCTTGTCCGGATTTTACAAAATCCAGTAAAGTTTTACTGTGGCCAACTTGCACAAAGGGTGTAAACGATTCACCGAATTCTCTAAAAAACCAATCATCAAAAGTTCTTCCCCAATCTAGATATACAATTGGATAGTTTATAATGTTATTCCAATTAAGCCTTTCATTAATATGAAAAGAAGAGGCACCATATAACGAAAAACAATCATACCCCACTATTTCAATTTTAATATTATCATTTAATGGAGCATGATAAACTATTCCGATATCTATAGAACCATCTTTCACGCCCTCCATTATTTGTGGAGAGTGGTCTGTTACAAATTTAAAATGTATATTTTTAAAAGCAGTATGTATATGTTCAACCCACTTCACTAATACAGGATTCCATAAAGAATATGTTAATCCTAGACAAATTATCTTTTCTTTCGTTTTGTACCCTTTAGCAATATCTTTTGTTTTCTCCATTATTTCTAACTGTCTCTCTAGCAATGGTAATATTTCTTTTCCAAAATTAGAAAGTTCGACTTTTTTGTTTGAACGATAAAACAAAGATTGTTCATAATAGCTCTCTAAATTTTTAATTCTGGTAGTAATTGTTGATTGAGTTACATGTAGTTCGTCAGCCGCTTTTGTAAAGTTTCGATGATTTGCCACAGAAAGGAATGACTTAATTTGCTGATAGTCCAAAAACATCACCTTTTCATTCGAAAAATCAATTATTAGTATAGAATAATTCAATTAGACAATAGTCAATAATCATTTTACACTAAATAATGAATTAAGAAATAGAAACGAAATAAAATAGTAAGTATTTATTTGAAAATAGGGGATGGTTTAGATTGAAATTAACTATTAAAAAAAATACTAAAATCAATTATTTACAATGCTTACGCTGTAATAATAACTATGATTTTGCTGATTTTTTTGAAGGTTGTCCAAGATGTTCAGCGGAAAATAAGCCTTCAAGTTTAAAAATAGTATATAGAGAGTTTGATACTACTTGTGCATTACCTTATAAATCCTACCTTTCTATGTCGGAAGGTAATACACCATTAATTCCTATATCAATTGACAAAGAAGAATTCGGGAAATTTCACATAAAACATGAAGGTCAAAATCCAACAGGTTCACATAAAGATAGAATGAGTGCTTTAATTGTAACAAGAGCTATCGAAATAGGGGCCAAAGGTGTAGTTGTAGCATCTAGTGGAAACGCAGGGATTTCATTAGCAGCTTATGCAGCGTTTGGAGGTATAAAATGTGTTGTAATTGCTTCGAAAAACTTAAATAATCGTATTCAATCATTACTTAAAGGTTATGGGGCTAATTTAGTATTAACTAATACACCTGAAGAAAGATGGATTAAATTGAAAGAATATTCAGATGCAGGGTTTTATCCTGCTAGTAACTATTTAACTCCTCCTGTTGGAAGTAACTTTATTGGAGTTCAAGGGTATAAAACTATTGCCTATGAAATTTTACACCAATTACAAGGAAAGGTCCCTACTAAAATCATTGTTCCCGTTTCTAGGGGAGACCTGTTGTGGGGAATTTGGCAAGGCTTTAAAGAAATCAACCTAAATAAAAACATAATAAAACTTCCTAAAATGATAGCAGTTGAACCTTTTCCTCGTTTAACAAATGTATTAAATGGGGTTCACTATACAGAAGAATTTATTGGAGAAACTCGGCTGAAATCATTAGATGGTACAACGGTGACTTTCCAGGCTTTGAAGGCATTACAAGAATCTAATGGACTAGCAACAGTAGTTACTGAAGAACAAGCAAAACAAGGCCAACAATTCCTGTTAACAAAGGGGATTTTTCTTGAAAATTCTTCTGCCACAGTAATCCATGCGATAAACCAATTGAAAAATCAAAATCTCTTAAAAAAAGAAGACATCGTAATTGCTATGGGGACGTCTTCAGGCTTTTTAGAAGTTTAGATTTATCCCACCTCCAAGTGGAAATGTATATCTTCTACTGGATATAGGAACTTATTCACTTTGAAGTATTTTCATTTCTGAGTTTGATAGGTGTGTAGTTCTATCTCATCACCATCAAGTTAGCTTATATAACGTCAAGCATAGGAAAAAAGAGATTGCAGTGTTGTATAAAATTAAAATTTAGTTTGGAGTGATAAAATTTATGAAATTAACAATTATTAATAGTGTGCGGACTAATAATTTTAATGATAGTTTTTTAATCCAAAAGATTACGAGATTATGGAAGGAGTCTTCTAATCGCCTGACTAATAAAGAAATTATTACCTATGCTGTATATCATAATTATGAGAGTAATTATAAAGGTGATTATTCATTAAGCATTGCCATTGAAGATAACAATGGTGAACCTTCACTGGAAATACCGAATAATGCAAAATATGAAATATTCAATGTAGATACAGCAGTAGAAAATGGAGTTGTGAATACTTGGAAAGAAATATGGGAACGTGAAAATGCAGGTACATTAGAAAGAATTTACAAATATGACTTTGAGAAATATTATCCCAATGGGGAAATTGAGGTTTACATAGCAATTAAATAATCTAAAAGGGCTTTGGGGTATCAAACTTGGTACAATTGTATACAACACGTAAGATATCAAAGGTTGTTTTATGAGTTTTTCTCCCTTTTTGTTGTAGGAGATGGAACACCTTTAGTAGCTCTTAGGTGTCTTTCTGTATAGGAATTCCCCCATATCCATTAACTTAAATTAATGTTCAAAAAAACGAAAAAACAGGCTTATTATTCATAAATAACTGTAGAGAAAAATTTTCGTTATGGGGGGACTTCAAAATTTTAGCTTGATGGGTATGGGGGAACACCAGCAAAATGCGAATTTCGTATATTATCAAGACCTAAATTCAAAGAAACCTAAAATATAAGAGTCCTAACATATTATATATGGCTAATATGTTAGGCTTTTTTATTTTTGTTAATGATTTTTGGACCTGAGTTTGCATAATAAGCAAATAAAGCACCATAAACGGTCGTTTTGGGTACGTTTAAATTAAAGCTCGATCAAAAAGATGGTATTACTGACACGTACAAGTTATCAACAATCTTTATGTTGAAAGCATTGTAGCGTACGCTAAGCGATTTTTCACATAGAAAAAGCCGACTTCCTGTACGTTAAGGGATCATCGGCTTTTGTTTTAAATATTTAGGACTTAGTTTTACAGACAAGACTAGGCATCAGCAATGATTGAGTTTGGATTAATTGCCATAGCCTACAACTTCCTCAAACTGGCGAAAAAAACAGATTGTTTGAGGAAGGAAATTAAAAAAATAATAAATCCCACAGAGAAAATACTTTTTCTCCGCGGGAGGTGTCAATGAAAGGAGCTTTTTGGGTTGCTCCTTTCATTAATGTTTCATATGAGCTTGTAAAGGAATAATCTCCTCTTGAGGAGCAGCTTCACCAGCATTTGTTGTTCCTTTTGTTAAATAATGATATACCATACCTACAAAGACGGATCCGCCAATAATGTTCCCGATTGTGACGGGAATTAAATTGTGAATGGCACCAGCAAAACTAATTGTATCAGGGTGTGGTGATAGTAAAGATAATGCAAATAATGATAAGTTTGCAATGCTATGCTCATAGCCAGACAAGAAAAAAGTAAAAACAAGGAACATCATCACAAGAATTTTGGCTGTATCACCTTTCACTTGCGACGGAAGAAAACAAGCTAAACAGACAAGCCAATTACATAAAATAGCTTTAAAGAAAAGTTGGATTGTAGGTGTTCCCATTTTGATTTCCACAACTTTATTCATCAAATGTTCATGATCGATTGTTTCAAAAATTCCAGTTGCATAAAATAATAATGCAAAAAATAATGCCCCTGCTAAATTGCCTACATAACAAGTAATCCAGTTACGGAATGTATCGGAAATAGTTGTTTTGTTTCTTAAAGTAGAGACTGTAAAATACATTGTATTTCCTGTAAATAATTCAGCCCCACCGTATATGATTAATACGAGTGCAATACCGAAAAACATAGAAGCAGCTAAATAAGTTGCTGGAGAATTTTCTATATTGAAGAAATTACCTAATTTAAAACATAGTACAATAATAAAGCCGATATAAATGCCAGCAAGTGCAGCACGAATGAAATATTGCATTAAATTTCTGTCTAGCATTTCTTTTTTTTTCTGAGCAAGTTTTACAACGTAAGTCAATCCGTGTTCTAGCATAATAATTGCGCTCCTTTTTGTAAATACTCTTTATATGACTAAAGTACATGGATTCGATTTCATTTTCAATAAAATTGTGAAACGTTTCACAAAAGGGACACATATGAAAACAAAAAGTAGAGGGATTAAGATGTCATTTATTCGCTATTTGCGAACATTCAGATGAATAGTGAGGGCTCATAATCAGTTGAGGATAGAGACAATTGTCATTGATTACAGTTACACCTTATTTGAAAAAGTAGGAAGGGTGAGTGAGTTTATGTAATAAAAGAAAAAAGCGCTGTAATTACAACGCTTTTTCATCAAAATTCTTTTGTATAGTATTTGTTTTTGTATCTTTTGAGAAGAACCAACCACCAGCTGCAATTCCAACTAGTACAATCCAGAATCCAATTTTCCATGGAGCAGATTCAGGGAATGAATGAGGGATAACCCCTAAAGCTGGATGTGCTAATGTGTAAACAGCAAGTTTTACCCCAACCCAACCAACAATCAAGAAGGCAGCTGTTTCTAGTCCTGATTTCCGTTTTAATAAGTGTACGAAAGCAGATGCAGCAAATCGCATAATGATTAAACCGATTATACCGCCTGCAAAAATAACAAGGAATTGACCTGTATCGAGGCTACCAATAGTACCTAATCCTGTTTTTGGTAAAGTCATTGCCAATGCAACAGCAGCTAAAATAGAATCAACTGCAAATGCTATATCAGCAACTTCGACTTTAAATACCGTCCACCAAAAGTTTTCTTGTTTTTTCTTTGTGTCTGCTTCTTTCTGCTTCGTTTCTTCATTTGTATTCTTTCTCATATAAGTTTTGAACAAATGGTTACCTGCAATAAACATTAAATAAATCGCACCTAGCGCCTGCACTTGCCATACATCGACTAAGAAAGAAATGATAAACAGTGATCCAAAGCGAAATACGAAAGCACCAGCTAATCCATAAAACAATGCTTTTTTTCGTTTTTCTTCGGGTAAATGTTTTACCATAATAGCAAGAACAAGTGCATTATCTGCTGCTAAAATTCCTTCTAATGCAATTAAAATAAGTAATATCCAACCATACTCCAAAAGTAATGATACATCCATACACATTCTCCTCTCATTTGTATAAATCCTAAACGAGTGACGAAAATCCCCACTGTTTAGTTTCCCCATACTCCTACCTATCAGCGGTAGAAGAATCTAGAAAAGAATGCAAAAAAGACCTCTGCCGTTGATAGGCAAAGGTCTTGCTAGACATATGTAATGAAAATGCCAACAAAGCCGGAAGAACGAAGTTCTACGTAATGACGACTTTGTTTCCAAGAATTATTTCTTGGACGCTACTCCCCTTTGGAGATATGTTATTGTAGTTATATTATATGAGTGATGGAATTGGTTGTCAACCTGTTAAAATATCTTCGTTTGGATATTTTATTTTTTTTCGCTTTTTACGTGCAAAGGAAAAGGCTAGCGTTAGTGGCCCCATCTTTCCAAAGAACATCATAAATATAATAATAAATTTTCCAATGAGAGTTAACTGCGGTGTAAGTCCCATACTTAATCCAACGGTTCCAAATGCCGAAAAAATTTCGAATGCACTCATGAAAAGAGGAGCTTGTTCAGTAATGCTTAAAATAAGTATGGAAAAGAAAATAAATGAAATGGATATGACAGTAATGGTTAAAGATTTAACGATAAGGGTATCTTTTATCGACTTTTTAAAAATAACAATATCATCTTGTTCTTGAAGAAACTTAAATACACCGAATACCATAATTAAAAAGGTTGTTAATTTAATACCACCTCCTGTAGATGCACTACCAGCTCCGATAAACATAAGTAGCATCATAAGCAAAAGAGAGGGTTTGGAGAGCTGTGCGATATCAACTGTATTAAAACCAGCAGTACGTGTTGAAACGGCTTGAAAGTAGGCAGCTAATGCTTCTTCAAATGGTGTGAATCCTTTCATGGAGATAGAATTATGAAATTCAAATATAAAAATTAAAAGTGTTGCAACAATATTGATTATAAGGGTAGAAGAGAGCATAAGTTTAGAATGTAGAGTCAGTGTTTTAAAACTCTTTTTTCGTTTTATATCCACGATGACTGTAAAACCAATCCCTCCTAAAATAATTAAAGACGAAATAACAACATTAACAAGAATACTGTGAGATTGAGACATTAAATTGTCACTCCAGATGGAAAAACCGGCATTATTAAATGCAGAAATGGAGTGAAATAAACTATAATAGAATCCTTTCGTCGTACCATATTTAGGAATCCATTCGAACGAAAGAAAAAGAGCTGCAATACACTCAACTGTAAACGAAAATATAAACAAAGATTTGACAAGGCGGATTACACCACCAATATTTGTTTGATTTAATGCTTGTTGGAGTAATATTCGGTTTTGAAGTCCAATTTTTTTTCCTAACATAATCGCAATGAATACGGCAAAGCTCATAATACCTAGTCCACCGATTTGAATGAGAAATAAAATGACACATTGTCCAAATGTAGTGAATACTTTTCCTGTATCAACAACACCTAGTCCAGTAACGGTACAGGCAGAAACAGTTGTAAATAAAGCATCTAGCCATGAAATAGAAGTTGTCGTTGAAACGGAGAGTTTTAATAAGCATGTTCCAGTAATGGAGAGCATCATAAAAGATAAAATGAGTACACGAGGTGGGCTCATTTTCATATTGATTCGTTTCATGTAATCTATCTGTCCTTTCAGTGTGCTCTCTGTAGTATGTGAAGAAGAAATATAATGTATGTCTAAAAAGAAAGAAGGCAGAATTTCTGCCTTCTAAATCCAAACGGTATAAAATTATCCACGCAATTGTTGTTGTGCTAAAGAAACAAGACGTTTTGTTACTTCGCCACCGACAGATCCATTAGCACGAGCAGCTGTATTCGATCCTAAGTTTACGCCGAACTCTTGCGCAATTTCGTATTTGAATTGTTCCAGCGCTTGTTCAGCACCAGGAACAAGTAATTTATTTGTTTTTACCATTTATATACACATCCTTGTCTATAATCCAGTTTGGTAACTGGTATCGTTATTGTATGTGTTATGGCGCCAGTCATACGCGGAAGTAATCGGAGGGATTAGTAGTTCTTGGATATACAAAAGGAGTAGCTCATTTGCTACTCCTTTTTGAGTGTCGTTGCGGTACCTTCGACAACAATAACATTTGATTGGTTATATATATTTGTTTGCAATGTAATGATTTTTTTATCATCACGTTTTTTTATCACTTCTACTATAACGCGTAATGTATCACCAATTTTTACAGGTGCACGAAAGGAAACATTTTGTGATAAATAGATGGTATTTTTACCTGGCAATTGCGTACCGAGAACAGTAGAAATAAAACCTGAAACAAGCATTCCATGTGCGATACGCTCTTTGAAGATTGTTGTTTTTGCAAAGGAATCTAGAATATGAATTGGGTTTACGTCCCCAGTTAGTTTTGCAAAAGCAAGAATATCTTCATTTGTAATGGTTTTTGTTAATGAAGCTTGGTCGCCAACTTGAATCTCATCGTACTGAAGCTCTTGAACAGATTGCGCTTCTTGAAATAGATTCATGTAATCCTCCTTCTTTTCCATATCGAAAAATGTAAGCCATCTAGATGTAATGGGAGGAAGAAAGAGTTTTGTTTGTTTAGCAGTAAGCTGCCACATTTTTCTTACTTGATGGAAGTAAATAGATTTTTTGAATTTTCCTCGAACTTTTTTACAAGTTCCAGTTGTGTAGACTTGAACTCTGTCAAAAAATCATCTAGTTGTTTTTGAAGTTCCTCGCGTTGAAGTTGTTGTTGCTCAATAAATTGTTTTGTTGTTTCTTCGAATTGACCGCTTGTTTGCGTAAGAATAGACAGTGATGTTTTTGTAGGAGAAACAGTAAGTTGATGAATGTGGTTAGAGAGTTCATTCCATTTTTCTTGCCATTCATGAATTTGATCATTTAGAGAATTGCCTGTAAGTTGTTTCACATATTCTGTATATTGGCTGTTTAATTGAGCAGTGAATTGTTGAAGTTCCTTTTCTAGTTCGTCAACTCCTGCTGTTAGTTTATGCAAAGCGTCTTGTTGTTGTTTTAATGTTTCTAACGTAAGTTGTTCTAATTGTTTTCCCGCTGAAGAAAAAAGGGAAAGCGAATGTGACCAATTTTTCCAAAATGCATCGATAAGTTCGTATGGTTTAGTTTCCATAGTTTGACCTCCAAATGTTTTTTTGCATATTGTGAACGCAGATTATTCTGCTGTACCACCAGGTGAAGATGAAGAATTTTTTTCATCCTTGTCTGGAGAAGTAGAAAACGGAAAGAATGCATTGGTGTATAAAGTGAAAAATGTTCGCAACATATTTTGGTAATGTTCAAAAGAGGTCGCGCATGTTGCTAAATATTGCTCTCCATATTCCGTTAAAGAGTAGATACGTTTTGCTGGCCCTCCTTCACTTGTATCCCAAGTTGAAGAAATAAGATTTTCTTTTTCTAATTTGCGTAATGTTCGATACACATTACCTTGATCGATAGAAGAAAAGCCGATGTCCATTAGCATTTGAATGAGTTTGTAACCGTGAAGACTCCAGTCTTTCAGACAGAGAAGTAAGAAGGGAACTAAGAAGTTTTTTGGCATGGAGCTTGGTTGTTTGGCTGAGATTTTTTCAATACTTTCTTGTTGGTCTGGTTCATTATGTAGCATGATTGTACATCACCTCATGAATCAGTTAGATGGAATTTTTTGCTTATAAGTGCAATTTACACCTATCTGTTTCTCATGTCAATACATGTATTGGAATAAAAAATTAAAATACAGACTTGAAGTTTTTTTCAGAATATCAGAAAATAATGAATAGGTTGAATTGTTTCAAAAACAAATAAAGGAGTGTAGGAGAAGTGATTGATCAAAAATTTGATCCACTGCAAACATGGAAAGAGGTTTATGAAAAAACAGAAACGTTTTGGGGAAAAGCATTAAATGAAACAATCAAAACAGAAGAGTATTCTGCTTGGATGGGAAGCGTTCTAGATTTGAACTTGTTTTATCAGAAAATGTTAAATGATGTAACGAAGGGCTATTTAGAAAAAGCAAACATACCGACTCAAGAAGACATTGCTAGGGTAGCAACACTTGTTATTAACTTGGAAAATAAGGTTGATAACATTGAGGAAATTTTAGAGGAAAAAGCAGAAACTTTAGGCCAATCTCCTACGCTAAAACGTGATGTGACAAAAGTGAAACAAGATATTCGAACTTTAGAAAATAAAGTTGATAAAATTTTAGAATTGTTAGAAAAACAAAATGAAACATTAGCAAAATTACAAGAACCTGTGAAGGAAGAGACAAAAGCACCAGTGAAACCAGAAAATAAAAAATAAGGAATAGGCGCCTTGTTTATCAGTTTCAAAAAAGGTAGGGAGAACCTTCTTGAGATTGTGTAAACGGCGAAAACATATTATATATGGGGTTTTTAGACAAGTACCAATTGGAGTTATTAACTATTGTTCACAATTCATTAAAGGGGGAAAAGAAATGACTCAATTAAATGGAAAAGTTGCAATTGTAACAGGTGGAGCAAAAGGAATTGGGAAAGCAATTACGGTGGCTTTAGCAAAAGAAGGAGTAAAGGTTGTTATTAATTACAATAGCAGTAAAGAAGCAGCTGAAAATCTTGTAAATGAGCTAAAAGCAGAGGGACATGATGTACATGCAGTTCAAGCTGATGTTTCAAAGTTAGAAGATGCGAAGCGCCTTGTAGATGAAACTGTGAATCACTTTGGTAAAGTAGATATTTTAGTTAATAATGCTGGTATTACAAGAGATCGTACGTTTAAAAAGTTAAATCGTGAAGATTGGGAGCGCGTCATTGATGTGAACTTAAGTAGTGTATTTAACACAACAAGCGCAGTGCTTCCTTACATAACTGAGTCTGAGGGTGGAAGAATTATTAGTATTTCTTCTATTATTGGACAAGCAGGCGGATTCGGTCAAACGAACTACTCAGCTGCAAAAGCAGGTATGCTAGGATTTACAAAATCGTTAGCGTTAGAGCTTGCGAAAACAAATGTAACAGTAAATGCAATCTGCCCAGGCTTTATTGATACGGAGATGGTTGCAGAAGTACCGGAAAATGTTCGTGAGCAAATCGTTGCAAAGATTCCAAAGAAACGATTTGGACAAGCGGATGAAATTGCAAAAGGCGTTGTGTATCTGTGCCGAGATGGAGCATATATTACAGGGCAGCAATTAAATATTAACGGCGGATTATATATGTAATGAAGCGAGAAAAAAGTGCATATCCATAGCAGGAGTGCACTTCTTTTTTGAAGAAGGAAATTAATCGAAAAGGGAGATAGAAAAATGACTACATTTGTAACTGAATGGGAAAAACAATTGGAATTATACCCAGAAGAGTATCGAAATGCATATCGTCGTTTGAAGAGAGCAAATGAGGTTTTATTGCGCGAACCAGAACCGCAAGTTGGTTTAACGCCGAAAGAGGTCATTTGGACAAAGAACAAAACGAAATTATATCGTTATATTCCAAAGCAGGAAACGACACATCCAGTTCCTATTTTATTAATATATGCTCTAATAAATAAGCCGTATATTATGGATTTAACACCAGGAAACAGCTTGGTAGAATCTTTAGTAGATCGTGGTTTTGACGTGTATATGTTAGACTGGGGAACATTTGGCTTAGAGGATCGTCATTTGAAATTTGATGATTTCGTATTCGACTATATTGCAAAAACAGTGAAAAAGGTAATGCGAACTGCAAAATCGGACGAGATTTCATTATTAGGTTATTGCATGGGAGGGACGTTAACTTCTATTTATGCAGCGCTTCATCCACACATGCCGATTCGGAATTTAATTTTTATGACAAGTCCGTTTGATTTTTCTAATACAGGATTATATGGTCCTTTATTAGATGAAAAATATTTTAACTTAGATAAAGCTGTTGATACATTTGGAAATATACCTCCAGAGATGATTGATTTCGGAAATAAAATGTTAAAACCAGTTACAAACTTTGTAGGTCCGTATGTAGCGTTACTTGATCGATCCGAAAACGAAAAGTTTGTAACAAGCTGGAAACTAGTTCAAAAATGGGTTGGAGATGGAATTCCATTCCCAGGAGAAGCGTATAGACAATGGATTCGTGACTTTTACCAAAATAATAAACTAGTAAAAGGTGAACTTGTTATTCGAGGACAAAAAGTGGATTTAAAAAACATTAAGGCAAATGTATTAAACATTTCTGCAAAACGTGATCACATTGCTTTACCGTGTCAAGTAGAAGCATTGTTAGAGCACATTTCTAGTGTGGATAAACAATATGTTTGCTTGCCGACAGGGCATATGTCTATCGTATATGGTGGAACAGCTGTAAAACAAACATATCCAACCATTGGGGAGTGGCTTGAAGAGCGCTCTCAATAAAGTGAAAAAATCCAGCTAACGGCAGCTAGCTGGATTTTTTTGTGACATGATGAACAGTGAAGTTTTTACATTCGCATGTGATGCTTTGCTTTTACTATAAGAGCTTTACTACCTTAAAATAGCGAGATAAAAGGAGAAAAATGAATGTAGAAGTATAATCAAAAAACGACAAAATTAAGAATTTGTTTCGGGGGAAAGGAAAGAGTATGCCTTGTTATTCGCTATTGGAAAATGATATGATATGTGATGTGTTTATTGTTAGTTGCGGTGCAGTAGGGATGTACTGCGTATATTAGGAATAAACAGGGAGAGAAAAATAATTTTTCTTTATTTAATTGATGGAAAAAAGGTAGCGAAGTGATGGAATGAAAGGTATAAAGAAATTTTTACAAAAATTACGACCAGTGCAGCTTATCGTTTTCTTTTATTTTATAGCAGTCATTGTCTCGGTAATTCTCTTAAGTATGCCCTTTGTTATTAAACCAGGTGTAAAGTGGACGTTTATAGATGCGTTGTTTACATCGGTTAGTGCTGTAAGTGTTACAGGGCTTTCAGTTGTTTCAATTCCCGATACATTTAATACTGCAGGTATTATTGTTTTAGCGCTCGTTTTACAACTAGGCGGTTTAGGAATTATGGCACTTGGAACGTTTCTTTGGATTTTAACAGGTAAAAAAATTGGTTTACAACGTAGACGATTAATTATGGCTGACCATAACCAAGGAAATTTATCTGGCCTTGTTGAATTGATGCGATCTATTTTAATTGTCATTATTTCAATAGAAATCGTCGGAGCACTTCTTTTAGGAACAAGGTTTTTACATTATTTTTCAACATGGCAAGAAGCCTATTTTCATGGTTTTTTTGCCGCGATTAGTGCGACAACAAATGGTGGATTTGATTTAACAGGTCAATCGCTCATCCCTTATCAAAAGGACTATATTGTACAAATTATTCATATGCTATTGATTATTTTAGGAGCAATCGGTTTTCCGGTATTAATGGAAATAAAGCAGTACATAAGTAAGAGGAAACATCAATTGTTTCGCTTTTCATTATTTACAAAATTAACGACTGCGACATTTTTTGCGCTTATTGTTGTTGGTACAATTGTCATTATTTTATTAGAGCAAGGTCGGTTTTTCACTGGAAAGTCATGGCATGAAACATTGTTTTATGCATTGTTTCAATCTGTAACGACAAGAAGCGGTGGATTAGCGACAATGGATATAAGAGACTTATCACAACCAACGCTACTATTTATGAGCGTGTTAATGTTTATCGGTGCTTCGCCAAGTTCAGTTGGAGGGGGAATACGGACAACAACTTTTGCAGTTAACATTCTTTCTTTATATTCATTTGCAAAAGGTGGAAGAACGGTGCGTATTTTTAAACGCCAATTACATGAGGAAGATATTTTAAAAGCATCTGTTGTGATGACGATGGGCATTTTATTATGTGCCTCAGCATTATTTATTTTATCTATTACAGAAACAGCACCACTTATGAATTTAATTGTTGAAGTTTGCTCAGCCTTCGGAACGACCGGCTTATCGACCGGTATTACATCAGATTTAACAACTGTTGGCAAACTGGTCCTAATCGTTCTTATGTTTATTGGACGTGTAGGGATTTTAACCTTTATTTTAGCAAGCGGTGGAAGAGAACAGCCGCCACGCTATAAATACCCGAAAGAACGAATTATCATTGGATAACTTGAAACCATTCTGCCTGAAGAGGCAGAATGGTTTTTTTAATCATGAATCCCAAATTGTGGATGCATAAATGTATCTTCTGTTTTTTTGCTTTTATTTTTTAATAACTTTTGGTTTTCTTCTGAAATCCATCCGATGTCATTCGTTGGGTGGATCCATTCTTCACCGGACATAATAGCAGGGTCAATGTCATCGCTCCATTGATTAAGAGGGCTGTTTGGTGAATTGTATTGACTGTCTCCAATGACAACATCATATTGATTAGTAAAAGGCTCTTGCATCTTTTTTTCGCTTCCTTTATAGGAAGGAAAGTTGATTTGATGCGGAAGTGTTTCGTCTAAAATAGGTGATTGAATTTTTGATGCTTTCTTCAAAGTAATCCTTCCTTTTTTTATAATGAGCGCAATCATATATAGTATTTCCGCGAGTATAGTATTTTTTACATGTTAACACTTCCCAGTTATAAAATGAAGCAGTCTCCTTAATCTATTAGAGTAAAGACTTGTCATAAGGAGGTTAAAATGTATGGTAAAGCGAAAAGTAAAACAACATGCAGCAGTCAATCATAATAAAACACCAAAAGAAAGTTTGCCTGATGCAGAGTTTGCATTAGAATATGAAAATGAAAATCCAGCGAAATACGCGAATCGTAATTCAAAAAAAGGGAAGCAAAAATAAAGCGAAACTTTAATTAGTGGAGGTTTATCCTATGCTGATTAGTAGCGCTTATAAATTGGACTTTTAAGAGCCTGCTGTGAGCGGGCTCTTTTGCAAATGCTGTTGGGACATTTTTTCAAATGTCTCATTTTTTTGTGGGATTTTAAATATTTTTTTAATTATTTGTAAATTTAATGTTTTAAATTGACGAAAAAGTCCGGAAGAACATTGAAGTAGCAACGTATCGCACAAATAGACACGACAAACAAAAGATTAATGTTGGTTTAATACTGCTTTTACACTAGTAGTTTATATTTGAATTGTACATAAGAAAAGTTAAAGGAGAGGGAAACGGTGAAAAAAATGTTTTTTAAAGCTGCGACAGCGGCGATGGCATTTTCTTTATTAATGGGATGTGGGGCTGCAAAAAAAGAAGATACCGCTGATGCGAAAGCAAAGGATGATAAATTGTCTGGGACATTAACTGTTTACACAGCAATTGAAGAAGAACTTGTACCAATTTATCTTGATTCTTTTAAAAAGAAATATCCGGATGTGAAATTAAATATCGTTCGTGATTCAACAGGAGTTCTTACAGCGAAATTGTTAGCAGAAGGAAAAAATACAAATGCGGATGTTGTATGGGGAACGGCAGCGTCTAGTCTTCTTGCTTTAGATAAGAAAGAAATGTTAAAAGAGTATTCTCCAAAAGGTGTAGATCGTGTTCTTCCTCAATTTAAAGATGATAAGAAACCGGAAAAATGGGTTGGAAATACAGCTTTTATGACAGGCATTGCAGTGAATAAAGAGGAATTGAAAAAGAAAAATTTACCGATGCCAACATCATACGAAGATTTAACAAAACCAGAATATAAGGGAACGCTTGTTATGCCGCACCCAGCTTCTTCAGGCACAGGATTTTTAACAGTGTCTGCATGGTTACAAATCATGGGTGAAGATAAGGGATGGGATTATATGAAGAAACTTCATGAAAATATAGCAGCTTATACGCATTCTGGTTCAAAACCGGCAAAATTAGCAGGTGCTGGAGAGCATCCTGTCGGTGTATCTATGATTTATAGCGGTTTAAAGGAGAAACAAAAAGGTGCTCCGATTGAAGTCGTTCTTCCAAAAGAAGGTCTAGGATGGGAAGTAGAAGCAAATGCACTCATTAAGAAAGCGGATGCTAAAAATGAAAAGCTTGCAAAAGCCTTTTTAGACTGGGCCATTACAGATGATGTTATGAAATTATATTTTGAGAAAAATGGATTTGCAACAATTAAAAATGATTATAAACTGCCAGACGGTTTTCCAAAAGATGTAACCGATAAGTTATATAAAGATAATGATTTTAAATGGGCTGCTGAAAATCGAGATAAAATCTTAGAGCGCTGGGAAAAAGAGTTTGGACAAAAAGCAGAAGCGAAAAAGTAAGTGGGAGAGAAGAAAATGAGCGAATATTTATCCATTCAACATATCCAAAAGCAGTTTGAGGTATTTACGGCATTAAAAGATATTTCTTTTACAGTAAAAAAGAATGAATTTGTTTGTTTACTTGGACCGAGTGGTTGTGGGAAAACGACATTACTTCGAATTTTGGCTGGTTTAGAAGAACCGACAGCAGGTAGTATTATGATTAACGGAAAAGATATAACGGCGTTGTCTCCTGGAAAACGAAATGTAGGAATGGTCTTTCAGTCCTATGCGTTATTTCCGAATTTAACTGCGCTAGAAAATATTGAATATGGTTTGAAAGCGAAACGGTATTCAAAACTAGAAATCAAGCAAAAAGCAATAGAAGCGTTAGAGCTTGTTGATTTGTTGAATGTAAAAGATAAATATCCTGCTCAAATGTCTGGCGGACAACAGCAGCGAGTGGCACTTGCGCGCGCACTCGCGCTGTCTCCACATATTCTTTTGCTTGATGAGCCATTGTCTGCACTCGATGCAAAAGTACGTGAGAAATTGCGTAGGGAAATACGAGAATTGCAAGAAAAAGTAGGTGTTACAACAATTATGGTTACACACGATCAAGAAGAGGCATTAACGATGGCTGATAAAGTTGTTGTCATGAATCATGCTGAGATTATGCAAATTGGAACACCAGAGGAGATTTATCAAAAACCAGCTAATCCATTTGTAGCAGACTTTATTGGTTCCATTAATTTCTTTTCGCAAAATGATAGAAGTCAAGCCATTCGTCCTGAACATATAATGGTTGTGGAAGAGAATGGATTGAAAACAATTGTCGAAAATATGGAATTTCGAGGATCTGTATATCGAGCGGAAGTACGTGTAATCGAAGAGGAGACGCATCTTTATAATGAGAGAGTTGTTATTGACATATTAACGTCTGTAGCCGAAAAGCAGCGTATTCAAAAAGGAAAGACTTTACAAATCACTTTTTCAGAGAAGCATATGCTGTCGTACGGAAAGAAGGTCATTGTTTAGATGGACATGTTAGAAAACTATAAAGCAGAAATTTCTAGAAAAACAGTCAAACGAAGTATTGGGAAGGAAGAGTGGTTACAAAGAGTACTCATTTTTGGCGTGCTTGTAGCATTTCTAATTATGCTCGTTTTACCGCTGCTGCAACTGTTTACACAAGCTTTCTATGATAAAGATGGTACATTTGTTGGCGTTGCAAATTTTAGTAAATATTTCACAACACCAACGTTAATACAATCTTTACAGAATACGGTCTGGATTTCGGGAATGACAACTGTGATTTCTGTTACACTTGCTTTTATGTATGCTTATGCCATTGCAAGGACCAACGTTTTTGGGAAGCGAATATTTCAATACATTGCATTGTTACCATTGTTCGCGCCGACGATGATGCATGGCATCGCGCTTACATATTTGTTTGGAAATCAAGGATTAGTAACAAAGGGACTATTTGGTTTATTTGAAGGGATTCAGATTCCGTTATATGGCCCTGTTGGAATTACAATCGCTGAAGTCATTTACACATTTCCACAAGCGTTTCTTATTTTGTTCATTGCGTTTCAAGGAGCTGATTACCGTTTATATGAAGCATCAAATATGCTAGGTGCGAGCAAGATGAAACAGTTTTTTTCTGTTACATTGCCCGGGGTAAAATATGGATTAATTAGCGCTATGTTCGTTGCATTTACACTAAGTTTTACTGATTTCGGTGCTCCTAAAATTGTGGGAGGACAATATAATGTGCTTGCGACGGATGTTTATAAACAAGTCATTGGACAACAGAATATGCCGATGGGTGCAACCGTTGGAATGATATTATTACTTCCAGCCATATTTGCTTTTATGGTGGATCGGATTACGCATAGAAAACAAGCAACCTTTTTATCTTCCAAAGCAGTACCATACCGAATCACGCCAAATAAGACAAGAGATACCATTGCATTTATGTACTGCGCTGTCATTACACTGATGATTATTCTATTATTTGTCGCAGTTGGTGTTGCAGCAAGTGTGAAAGTATGGCCGTATAACATGACATTTACATTAGAACACTTCAATTTTTCAAGTTTAACAGGAGATGGAATGGAAGCTTTTAAAAATAGTGTAATCGTTTCATGTATTACAGCTGTCATTGGAGCAATTGTCACTTTTGCATTTGCTTACATCATTGAAAAAATTCAGCAGTTAGCGTTTTTTAGAAAAGTGGGGTATTTTTTCTCGATTATTCCGCTAGCTATTCCAGGATTAGTGCTGGGGCTTGGATATGTCTTTTTCTTTAGTCAGCCTACTCTTCAATTTTTTTGGTGGGAAGTAACAAATCCATTTCATTCTTTATATGGCACAATCGCGCTTCTTGTACTGGTAAATATTATTCATTTTTACGCTGTAACATTTGTTACAGCGACGACAGCATTAAAGAAACTAGATCGAGAGTTTGAGCTTGTTTCACAATCGCTGGGCATTCCTTTTTACAAAACGTTTTTCAAAGTGACCGTACCGATGTGTTTACCAGCAATTTTAGAAATGGTGATGTATTATTTTGTGAATTCAATGGTCACAGTGTCAGCAGTTGTCTTTTTATATGCAGTTGATTTTAAATTAGCAGCTGTTTCCATTGTAAATATGGATGATGCCGGAAACGTGGCTCCGGCAGCTGCGATGAGTGTGTTAGTTGTTGTAACGAATATTGTCGTGAGAGCGATTTATGAATGGGGAACAAGGGCTGTTCGCAGGCGAACATCATTATGGCAGAAAAGATAAAAAGGAGAAATTACATGAAAATTGAGGCTGTTATTTTTGACTGGGCTGGTACAACAGTTGATTATGGATGTTTTGCACCACTTGAGGTGTTTATGGAAATCTTTAAAAATCGCGGTGTTATGATTACGGCTGAAGAGGCACGCAAGCCGATGGGATTACTAAAAATTGATCACGTTCGTGCATTAGCAGAAATGCCTCGTATACGTGGAGAATGGGAGCGAGTTTTTGGACAGTTACCAACGGAAGCCGATGTTCAGGAAATGTATACAGAGTTTGAAGAGATTCTCTTTTCCATTTTACCGCGTTATGCAACGCCGATTTCTGGAGTAAAAGATGTAGTTGCTTATTTACGAAGTCGAGGGATGAAAATTGGTTCCACAACAGGATATACAAGAGAAATGATGGATATTGTGGCAAGAGAAGCAAAAGCACAAGGATATGAACCAGATTACCTTGTTACACCAGACGATGTCCCAGCTGGCCGTCCTTATCCATGGATGTGTTATCAAAATGCGATGCAACTTCATGTATACCCAATGAAGCATATGATGAAAGTTGGAGATACAATTTCAGATATGAAGGAAGGAAGAAATGCCGGAATGTGGACGGTTGGTATCATTCTTGGTAGCAGTGAACTTGGATTGACAGAAAAAGAAGTGGAAAGTATGGATTTGGTGGAACTTCAAGAGAGAATGGAAGGTGTCCGGAACCGATTTATCGAAAGCGGCGCTCATTATGTAATCGAAACAATGAAAGAGTTACCTCAAGTAATTGAACATATCGAAAAACAAGAACTTATCATTTCTTAAAAGGAGCATAATCATGAAGGACAATCACTATTTATTATTAACGCCAGGACCATTAACAACAACAAAAACCGTCAAGGAAGTAATGCTATATGATTGGTGCACATGGGATACGGAATATAACGAGTTCGTACAAGAAATACGAAAACGTCTTGTATCATTAGCGACGAAAGAAGAGGAATGTTATACAACTGTTTTCATGCAAGGAAGCGGTACATTCTCCGTGGAATCAGTTATTGGATCCGTCATTCCAAAAGAAGGAAAGTTGCTTGTTTGTACGAATGGAGCATATGGAAAGCGAATGGTTCAAATAGCAAAAGCATTACATATTCATGTTGCTGAGAGCCATACAAATGAATGGGAACCAACGAATCTTGTAGAAGTAGAAGAGATATTACAAAAAGACTCGGAAATTACGCATATTGCGGTAGTGCATTGTGAAACAACAACAGGAATAATCAACCCAATCGCTGATGTATGCCGGTTAGGAAAACAATATGGAAAAGTTACTATTGTAGATGCGATGAGTAGTTTTGGCGGGGTGGAAATGGATGTTGCTAATTTAAAAATTGATTTTATGATTAGCAGTGCAAATAAATGTATGCAAGGTGTTCCAGGATTTGGATTTGTCATTGCAAAACGTACGGAATTAGAAAAATGTAAAGGAAGGGCTCGTTCTTTATCATTAGACCTTTATGACCAGTGGGAAACAATGGAACTTCAAAATGGGAAGTGGCGTTTTACATCGCCAACTCATACTGTACGCGCGTTTTATCAAGCCTTGCTCGAGTTAGAAGAAGAGGGGGGAGTGAAAGCGCGAAATGCCCGCTACCGTAACAATCAACAAGTACTAGTGAAGAGAATGAGAGAAGTTGGTTTTGAGCCATTATTAGATGAAACATATCAGTCCCCTATTATTACATCTTTTCTATATCCAGGGGAAGGTTTTACATTTCAGCAGTTATATGAAGAGTTAAAAGAGCATGGGTTTGTTATTTATCCAGGAAAAATTTCAAAGGTAGATACATTCCGAATTGGTAATATTGGTGATGTGAATGAAAGGGATATTCATCAATTAGTAGATTGTATTTCTGAAGGAGTTGTGATTGGATGAAAGTATTTTGTTTAAGCGGAGCAAGTAAAATTTGTTGAGAAGCAAATTTAGATTTTGATTGAAATGAAAGAAACGTATTTTGCATAAGAGGAATTCAGCATATAGAGCTGAGAAAAGGTTGCCTATATAAGTGAATGAAACGAGGTGAAAGAATGTCTGTTGCTGGAGAAGAAAGAAAGCGTACTATTCTTGAAAAAGTAGAGTTTAAAGGGAAAGTGAAAGTTTCCGAATTAGCAAAAGAGTTTTCTGTATCAACAGAAACAATTCGTAGATATCTAGAAGAATTAGATCGTGAAAAAAAGTTGAAAAAGGTGTACGGTGGTGCTGTTCAATTGCCAGGAGTGGGGACAGAGCCATCTATGTTAGAAAGGGAAATGTTACATATAGAGGAGAAGAAGAGAATTGGCTATAAAGCAGCGACATTTGTGGAAGATGGAGATGTCATTGTAATTGACGATGGAAGTACACCACTTCAAATGGTTCCCTATCTCATACATCGGAAAAATTTAACGATTGTAACAAGTTCCTTTCCAGTTGCAACACAACTTATTTCTTCTATTAATAAAAATATGTTTCATGGTGAAGTACTATTTATTGGAGGGAAAGTATCTCCAAAGCATTCTCGTGTATCAGGTTCTATTTCACAGCAGATGATTCGCCAATTCCATTTTCATAAGGCTTTTATTTCAATCGATGGATTATTACCAAGTTTCGGAGCCTCAAGTTTTGAACTGGAAAAAGCGAAGTTATCAGAGACGATGATTCAATTAGCAGAACAAACATTTATTCTTTGTGATCATACGAAGATTGGCGTGAAAGGAAATTATCGAATTGCAGGGTTTTCTCATATTCAACATGTCATTTGTGATAAAAGAATGCCGTATAGTTTTGAAGAAGAGATTGCTAAACATCATATTCGGTGGACAATTAGTTAAATATAAAGTGAAATTTACTTATTCCCAATCGATCTTCCTTGTTTTTCTACACCTTAAGGTGGGAGTCGATATTACTTGCGTATAAAAAAAGTTGTGTTTGTGCAAAAAAATGGACACATTTTCCCAACTTGTTCATATAATTTACCAACGAAAAAAAGTTGACTTAAGGAAAGAGGGGGACGAGGATGTCGGAACGCATATACAATAAATTAGTACTGTATGCTCATATATTGCAGAAACTGCGGGTCATTAATGAGCAAGAAAAAAGTCAAATCCTTCAAATGATGAACAAAAAAGCCCTATGAGAAAGGGCTTTTTATTTTAGGATTGATGGAATTCTCTCTTTTTTGAGATAGAGAAATCGTATTGACAAAAAAGCGTTCTCATGTAATAATTCAATTAAATTTTTAGAATAATCAAAAAATACTTCTTTTTACATAGAAATGATCGTGAGATTACCATGGGGGTGACGAAATGTTATTTTTTCTAAAGAAATGGAAAGAGTTAAAGAATGTAAAGATGGAATTGGCACTTCGTGATTGGTTTTATGGAACAAAAATTAGTTTGTCTATGTGTACATCAAAAGAACCATTAACATTTTTAGTGAATATAGAAGGAAAGGATAAAGGTTTATTTGTTGATGAAGATTTTATTGTGGTAAACAGTATGTGTGAGCCTGTTTTTGAAAATGATCAAAAGCCGGCTATTGAATCCTTTATGCATGCCGATATTTATAAGAAAAGTAATGCAGAATGTATTTTACAAGTCCAGACAGTAGATAGCCATTTAATGTCAGAGTTATATGGGAAAGAAGAAGAGGTAACATTTGAAAAAGGGAGCGTGAAACGTATTTTTGGATCGGAAGGGATAGAAGAGCTAACGATTCCGATTGTAGAAAATGAAAAGAAATTTGCAGATTTATTAGAGGAGAGTGTTCCAAACTTTACAAAGGACGGGGGCGTTGTTCTTGTTCATAATTATGGAATGATTGTTTGGGGGAAAACACCAGAAGAAACGAAAAAATGGTTAGAGGGACTTGAATATTTAATGAACTATCACGTAAAGTTGTTGATGATTAAAGGAGCAAAGAGTTCGGTAATGTGAAATATTCCTTATTTATAAACTAGGTAATGAAAGCGTTTTAATATTAGTTTTACTCATAAAATATAGGTCTCCTTATTATATATAGATTACATGTGAATGTGAGGGGGAACATATTTTGCGAGTTAAATATCATTTTCTGCCGAAACAGCAGGTGGTTTTTTGTAAAAGCCATGATTCGGAAGAAAAAGCACTAAGTATAATGAATGAAAATGGTTATCGGGCCATTCCTGTGTTAGCAGAAGATGAGAAACACTTTCAAGGAATCATTTATAAAGTAGATATTTTAGAACAAAAATGTGGAGGTGGAGTAAAAGGAATATATGTAAAGGACATATGTGAGGATCAATCTGCATTTATTTTTGAAAAAGATTCTTTTTTTCGAGCGTTTTATATGATTAGACGTCTGCCGTTTCTAGCCGTTTTGAATGAATATAGTGAATTTGTTGGGATATTAACACATTCTAACATATTTGATGTGATTGAAGATTCATTTGGCATGCGAACAGGTGGACATATACTTACAATTGCAACGCAGGATTGTAAAGGAACGATGAAAGAGATAGGAACAGTACTAAAATCGTATCATATTGGGGGACTATTTACATTAGATAATGGAGATCAATACATTCGGCGTGTTATTGTCAATATTACAGATGAATTACATGATAAAGCGCTCAAGCAATTAATAGCTAAGCTAGAGAAAAAAGGATTTCGAGTCAGTCATGTCGATTATATTTAAGAAAATAAGAGAACAGTGATACGCTGTTCTCTTATTTTTGCTTAGAAACAGGAGGAGATAGGACAAGATCAGATAGAAAAATGAAATCTGCATGTTCCCGTACTTTTGGAATAGTAGATTGGATGATACGTGAAGTGATTTCTCCTGGCGGTCCAACGTGGCCAATTGCTACGACAACAGGTGTTTTTCTTATTTTTTGTAGAAGGAGCTGTGCTTGTTTCGAAATGTGTGATGATGTATAGATGTCATCAAAAAACATTTGGTTTTCGATAATCGGAACATCTAGTTCTTTTCCAATTTTTGAGATGACACTATTTGAATTGGTTTTACTATCCAAATAAAATAAACCATGTTTTTTACATATAGTGAGTATGATTCGCATAATTCGTTCATCTGCTGTCACTTTTGATCCCATATGGTTATTCATACCGATTGCATATGGTACTTCTTCAATTGCTTGTTCCATTCGATGTTTAATTTCATCGTCACTTAAATCAGTTGTAATAGCTTTCGGTCCTAACCATTCTTTTTTTCCGTTTATCGGTTCCATTGGCATATGAATAATCACTTCATGTCCCTTTTTATGAGCGGCGATTGCATCTTGTTTAGTGGAAGGGAGAAAAGGCATAACCGCAACTGTAAGTGGGATTGGAAGAGATAACATTTCTTTCGTTCCCTTCATATTATTTCCAAAATCATCAATTACAATAGCTACTTTATTCGTATGAGCATGTGTATTGATTGGGAATATAAGAAATGGAATCAAAATGAATAATATAAATGTAATTATGTGTTTACGCATATATGAAATTCCTTTCTATTTCATAAAATAAATCGCTTTTTAAAAAAGGATATATGTACCTACTGCACTCGATGCGTTCATCTGGAGATAGGAAGAAATAACATCATTATTATGATTTGCTTTTTTATCTAAATTAAACAAAAAATGTCGAAGAAAAATAAGGTAATAACGGAAAGACAGCGTTTGTCCACGTATTGTAAAAAAATAATATAAAAAAAATGTCTATTATTGCGAATGTATTTACAAAGATAGAATAATTTGTAATAATTCTCAAGGTGAGGATAAAGATTTGTAAATTACAGGGAGAAATTGTTGAAATTTCTGAGTATTCGAACTTGAATATGGATACTGAAAAGCTTATGTGATGAACAGAAAAAAACAAGGATGAGAGTATGGGAAGAATAAGGGGGATATGAATGTTTACAGCAAAAAGGAAGTACACAATGGAAAAACTTTCACGTGATATTCATATGAAGCGTGAAGAAATGATTCATTTAGGATTGACATATGGATTAACCAATAAGGAAACCGTTCAAGTGAGCCAAGAATTGGACGAGCTGATTGTGAAGTATCAACGTTACAAAGAAAAACAATCGTCAAGATGGCTATTTTTCACTAAACTACCGATCTTTCAAATTGCATGGGAAGAAAAATCAACTGATTTTTGGAAAATGCTTGTAACCGGTTTTATGAAATAAGTATAATTACCCTCCAAAGAGAAGGATAATTATACTGAATCTAGCGGAAGTTCTATTTGCACAGTTGTTCCTTGAGCCTCTTTACTTTTTATTAGAATACGACCACCGTACATTTCTATAATTCGTTTGCATATAACAAGTCCAAGACCTGTTCCAGTATCTTTACTAGTAAAGAACGGATGAAAGAGGTGTTTTTGAATATGTTTTGGGATTCCTTTTCCTGTGTCAATAATGTGTAATTGCGCATGATCTTGATTGCTGGTTATGATGATCGTTAATGTATCACCAGATGACATAGCTTCAATTGCATTTTTTGTAATATTTAAAATCACTTGTTTCATATGATCTTTTGAGCAGCGTATGTAAACAGGATGATCAGGTAAATTCAAAGTAAATGTAATGTTATATAGATTTGCCTCTGATCGAATAATTAATGAAACTTCTTTCATGATATCTCGTATATCATATTTGTCTTCAATAATCGCTGTCGGTTTACCAAGAATGAGAAATTCGCTAACAATCTCATTAATACGTTCGATTTCTTGTTCAATTACTGAAAAATAGAATTGGTCTTGTTCTAGTGTATATTTTTCTTTCAATAAAGCAACAAGGCCTTTAATTCCAGTTAGCGGGTTGCGAATTTCATGAGCTGTACTAGCTGCAAAAGTTCCAACTAACTCAATCTTTTGCATTTCATTTTGTTGGCGTTCTAAACGTGCTTGTCGCTTTAATAACATATTTTGAATTAATAAAGATAAAATCGTCATTAAAAATAATGTGACAAGACATTCTACAATAACCATTTGATATAACGTTTTTGTATGGATAGGTAATGGAGCAACAGATACTTTCCAATTTAATTTTTGGAGTGGAGTAGAAAGTATATTTGGATGCTGTTCATTTTGTTCGTTATTATGATCCTTCAGGAAGACTACACCATATTGATCAGTTACTTCAAAATGATATTGCGGTTTAATAGCATTTAAAGTAGCTGATATATAGTCGAAACGTAAACTGGCTAGTAATAGACCAGAAGTTTTCGTATGTTTTGTGAGAATTGGTGTAGCAATCATAATTGCTTGATGGCCAAGTACACGATCTGTAATTACAGATGATACAGTTGTTTTTTTAGATTGAAAAGCTTCTTTAATATAAAAACGATCTGAAACATTGACAGGAGCTGTTAGTCCTTCTGAGGCAACGGTTATGACTCCATCAGAATTTGTATAATATAGACCAGAAAACCGTTCGTCGTTCGTATCTGTCTCATGAAGTACTTGCTTAATACCGTTTCTGTTTCCTGTTTCTGTGCTTACGACCATAGCGAGCATTTCGAGTGCAGAAATCGCTTCGCCAATATGATGATCGAGATAATCCCTATATACAAATAAAATCGTATGAGCAGCTTGTTTGTTTTCTTCTTTCATTTGATAAGTATGGTACGAATAAAATGTTACACCAATTCCGATTGTGGGTAATATAACAAGTAGTATATACAAAGTGGTGCCACGAAGTTTTTTACTCAAAGTTGCTACTCCTTCTTTTTTATTATCATTATATATAAACTATGTTAAAATTGTCATGTTTTATTCCGGAAAATTACCGGAATATGAGAATGGGAATATGTAAAGAGATAAAAGATGAGTGAGCAATCAGTCAGAAATGAACATGGAGAATGAGTTATGATGTAGAGTGTCTTTCATTTTTAGAATTTACACGAAAGGTTGGAAGAATATAATGTCGAATGATATACGAGAAGAAATTTCGCAATCTTTAAAGATATTTATTGCGTTATCACGTGTGCAACGCTCAATTATGGATACAACAAACAAGTCTATGCAAAGTAATGGATTAAATCCAACTGAATTTGCTGTGTTAGAATTGTTATACCATAAAGGAAGTCAACCTCTTCAACAAATTGGAGAGCGTATATTAATTGCTAGTGGTAGTATTACATATGTGGTAGATAAGTTAGAAAAAAAGGGACTTGTGAAGCGAACTCCGTGTCCGAATGACAGACGTGTTATATATGCGGAACTTACTGAGGACGGAGCAACGCTGATTGATTCTATTTTTCCGAATCACGAGAGGCTTATACATCAATCTTTTGAAATGTTAACAAAAGAGGAAAAAGCAGAGTTGTTAACTTTACTGAAAAAGATTGGGAAATATGAAAAGTGATATGTGATCAAAAAAGCTTTTAATAAAGTGAAACTTTAATCAGTGGGGGCTTCATCCCTCACTGATTATGGGTCCTTACTGCTTTAAAATAGCGGGATCAAAGATCTAAAGTTTTTTGTTCATTCACTTTTTAGAGGATAAAAAGTGAATGAACATGTTTCGTTTATAGAGCAAATCGTTATGTTCTGACGAATTTTGTTGGAAAATAACAGGAGAAAGGGTAAGGGAAATAGAACTATAAATAGATACATATAATTGAAAGGGGGCATATTTTCTATGTCATTTAAAGATTATGAATATAAGCGTCCGAATATAGAAGAGTTCCAAACAAACTTCACCGCAGCTTTAGAACGCTTTGAAACTGCAAAAACAGTAGAAGAACAAAAAGAAGCGATTGGGTTTATTAATCGGATTCGTAATGATTTTGGGACAATGAGCACTCTTTGTTCGATTCGTCACTCGATAGATACAACAGATACTTTCTATAAAGAAGAACAAGATTTTTTTGATGAATATGATCCAGTGGCACAAGGGTATGTAACAAAGTATTATAAAGCATTATTAAGTTCTTCATTTCGTGCAGAATTAGAGGCCTACTATGGAAATCAATTATTTGCGTTAGCAGAATGTGACGTAAAAACATATTCAGATGAAGTTGTAAAAGACTTACAAATCGAAAATAAATTATCTTCGCAATATACACAGTTGTTAGCTAGTGCAAAAATTCCATTTCAAGGAGAAGAAAGAACGCTATCACAACTCATTCCTTTTATGCAAGGAAATGAAAGAGATACGCGGAAACAAGCAAGTGAAGCATACTATGGTTTCTTAGCAGAACATGAAGAAGAGTTAGATCGCATTTATGATGAGCTTGTGAAAGTGAGAACAAAGGTTGCCAAAACGCTAGGCTTTAAAAACTTTGTCGAACTTGGATATGCGAGAATGTATCGTACAGATTATAATGCGGAAATGGTTGCAAGTTATCGGAAACAAGTATTAGATTATATCGTCCCAGTTGCAACGGAACTTCGAAATAGACAGAAAACAAGAATTGGTGTAGAGAAGTTAGCATATTATGATGAAAACTTTGAATTTGCAACAGGCAATCCGACTCCGAAAGGGGATGCGAATTGGATTATCAACCATGGAAAGACGATGTATCAAGAGTTATCAAAGGAAACGGATGAATTTTTTCATTTCATGCTAGATCATGATTTATTAGATTTAGTTGCGAAGAAAGGAAAAGCTGGCGGTGGGTATTGTACATATATTGAAAATTATAAGGCCCCGTTCATTTTCTCAAACTTTAATGGAACGTCTGGAGATATTGATGTATTAACACATGAAGCTGGCCATGCATTTCAAGTATATGAAAGCCGCAAGTATGAAATTCCAGAATATAATTGGCCGACATATGAAGCATGTGAGATTCATTCCATGAGTATGGAATTTTTCACATGGCCATGGATGAAGTTATTCTTTGAAGAAGATACAGACAAATATTACTTCTCTCATTTAAGTTCAGCATTATTATTTTTACCATACGGTGTGTCTGTTGATGAATTCCAACATTACGTATATGAAAACCCGGAAGCATCACCAGCAGAACGAAAGGCAGCATGGCGGAATATAGAAAAGAAATATTTACCTCATCGTGATTATGAAAATAATGATTATTTAGAGCGCGGTGGATTCTGGCAACGCCAAGGACATATTTATAATGCACCTTTTTATTATATTGACTACACATTGGCTCAAATTTGTGCGCTCCAATTTTGGAAACGGGCAAGGGAGAATAGAAAAGAAGCATGGGATGATTATGTGAATCTTTGCCAACAAGGTGGAAGCCAGTCATTTTTACAATTAGTAGAAACTGCGAATTTAACATCTCCGTTTGCAGAAGGGTGTGTACAAGGAGTTATGAAAGACATTCACGCGTGGTTACATGCAGTAGAGGACACAAAATTGTAAAAAACATATGCTGTTTTTGTTCTGTTTCTCATCGACACATTTATAAAATAATGAGATAATAAAAGAAAATTCAGATTTATTGAAAAGAGGTGTTTCTACATGAAGAAGCACCTCTTTTCACCAAAAAAGAGGGGGGAAATGTATGATTCAATCGAATATAAGTTTGGAGACATTGCTGCAATCATTGCAAGCAACAAGACATGCATTATTATCAGAAGTTGAAATGTTAAATGATACAGACGTAAACATAAAACCACGGCGTGATAAATGGAGTATCATTCAAATTATGCATCATTTACATTTAGTGGAGCAGTCTGTTACATCTGCGCTTGTATATGCTCTGCAGAAAAGAGAAGGAAAATTCGTTCCATTTAAAGATCTCCAGTTAATGCTTGATCGAACGTATAAACGCGAAGCTCCTCAACAAATGCAACCTACAGAAACACTTATGAAAAAACAACAAGGAATTCAATTACTAGAACACTCAAGACAAGAGCTACTTCATACGCTTCATAGTATTATAGATGAAAAAGAACTATACCAAAATTCATTAAAACATCCGGTTTTTCAAGAACTTAGTTTGTATCAATGGATTCAATTTCTTGATTTACATGAACAAAGACATCTTACCCAATTAAAAGAGGCGAAACATGCTATTTTACAAAGATAGTCACCTTTTTATAGGCAAGAAAGTGAGTGAGCGATTGACTCACTTTTTTATTAGGATGAAAGAATTTTTTCTGATCATACTTGGAATAATACAAAGATAGAAAGGAGCTGAGAATATGTCCAAAAAGAAGAAAGAAGAAGAACGCGCTTGGAAAGCAAGGAAAGAAAATCAAAAGCCACATGGAAAAGTAAAAGCTTTTGCTGAACTTGTAAGTGAAACGGAAAAAACGTGATGGATTGTCATCACGTTTTTTTTCTAAATAAGGATAAAAAAATTAGATATTTCCCTGATTCTGCACAGTATGATACAATATGCTTTGTCAACGAAAGAAGAAATTCCATGTTATAACATGGGAGAGGTTCGCGAACTCCCTCTATAAAAAACTATGAGAACAACAATATCTTAAGGTATTGTTTTGTTTTTTTATTATGACAGTTCAAGAACGTTCTTTCTTCTTATTTATAATAGAGAAGGAGAATGAGTAAAATGAAAAAAGAGAAAGCAGTTGTTGTTTTTAGTGGTGGTCAAGATAGTACAACATGTTTATTTTGGGCTATGCAACAGTTTGCAGAAGTAGAGGCTGTAACGTTCAACTATAATCAGCGTCATAAATTAGAAATTGAATGTGCAGCGAATATTGCAAAGGAGTTAGGAGTTAAGCATACAGTACTCGATATGAGCCTTTTAAATCAACTTGTTCCCAATGCTTTAACAAGAACAGATATCGAAATTACGCATGAAGAAGGTGAATTACCATCTACATTTGTCGATGGACGAAATTTACTGTTCTTATCATTTGCAGCTGTTTTAGCGAAACAAGTAGGAGCGCGTCATATTGTAACTGGCGTGTGCGAAACAGATTTTAGTGGCTATCCTGATTGTCGTGATGTATTTGTAAAATCATTAAATGTTACATTAAATTTATCTATGGATTATCCGTTTGTCATTCATACGCCGCTTATGTGGATTGATAAGGCGGATACATGGAAGCTATCAGATGAATTAGGTGCATTTGATTTTGTGAGAGAAAAGACTTTAACGTGTTATAACGGAATCATTGGCGATGGATGCGGTGAATGTCCAGCATGTAAACTTCGCAAAGCAGGGTTAGATACGTACCTACAAGAACGCCAAGGAGCGAAGGCATAATGGAACAAAACTTCTTCGGTTTTCGTATTGTAGAAAACTTACAAAAAATAGATAAGGATATTCAGCGTCAACAATTAAAATATCATAATAAACGAGTAATGGTCAGCAAGGAATTTACATTCGATGCAGCTCATCATTTGCACTGCTATGATGGGAAATGTAAAAACTTACATGGGCACACTTATAAAGTTGTCTTTGGAATTAGTGGATATGTAAATGAAATTGGTATTGCCATTGACTTTGGAGATATAAAAGAAATTTGGAAAAATGAAATTGAAATTTATTTAGATCATCGCTACTTAAACGAAACATTACCAGCGATGAATACGACTGCGGAAAATATGGTCGTTTGGATTTATGAGAAAATGACAGAGGCATTAACAAAAGGAAACCGAGCAGAAGAGTATAAAGGAGCTCGAGTTGAATTTGTCCGTCTGTTTGAAACACCGACAAGTTACGCAGAAGTAAGACGGGAGTGGATGCTCGATGAGTAAAATCCCCGTTTTAGAAATATTCGGTCCAACTATTCAAGGAGAAGGAATGGTTGTGGGCCAAAAAACGATGTTTATTCGTACAGCAGGATGTGACTATAGTTGCGCATGGTGTGATTCTGCTTTTACTTGGGATGGATCGGCAAAAGATCAGATTCGACAAATGACTCCAGACGAAATTTGGAAGGAACTTATTGAGATTGGTGGAGAAAATTTTTCACATGTAACAATTTCAGGTGGGAATCCAGTGTTACTGAAACATATGAAAGAACTTTTAGAGATATTAAAAGAGAATAACATTCGGACCGCCATTGAAACGCAAGGGAGTAAATGGAAAGAATGGCTTTTGAATATAGATGAAATCACAATTTCACCGAAACCGCCAAGTTCAAAAATGAAAACAAATTTTACGATGTTAGACTCAGTAATAGAAAGATTAGTAGATAAAAATATGAGTTTAAAAGTAGTTGTATTTGATGATGATGACTTTGAATACGCAAAGAAAGTTCATGAACGTTATCCGCATGTACCATTTTTCCTACAGGTTGGAAACGATGATACAAAAACAGCAGAGGACGCAGTGTTAATTCCTAAATTGTTACAGAAATATGAATGGTTAATTGAAAAGGCGGTTCATAGTAAAGAAATGAATGATGCAAAAGTATTACCTCAGCTTCATGCCTTAGTATGGGGAAATAAGCGAGGCGTATAAGTGATAGAAGGGATGTTTAAAGATGGCAGGAAGATTAGATGAAGATTTAAAAGATGTAACGTTGCTTGGAAATCAAAATACAAAATATTTATTTGAATATAGCCCGGAAATTTTAGAGACTTTTGATAATAATCATCCAAATCGTGATTATTTTGTGAAATTCAATTGTCCTGAATTTACAAGTCTATGTCCAAAAACAGGACAACCAGATTTTGCAACAATTTATATTAGTTACATTCCTGAGAAAAAAATGGTGGAAAGTAAATCGTTAAAGTTATACTTATTTAGTTTCCGTAACCATGGTGATTTTCATGAGGATTGTATGAATGTGATTATGAACGATTTAATAGAATTAATGGATCCGCGTTATATTGAAGTGTGGGGGAAATTTACGCCACGCGGTGGTATTTCAATCGATCCATATTGTAACTATGGGCGCCCAGGTACGAAGTATGAGAAAATGGCAGAGTATCGCATGATGAATCATGATTTATATCCGGAAACAGTTGATAACCGTTGATGAGAAAGGATCTGTACGTTGTGTACAGATCCTTTTTATCTAGGAAGTTATGCATATTGATTAATTACGGTATAATTTTTATGGTTTACAACTGTAAGAGGTTCCACATCTAATTCTCTAAAATTCTCCATAATTGTTATATCAACAATAACGGAATTTTTATTTACTTTTTGAACACGTCCTTGCATGCCGTCTTTAAATTCGATAATATCCCCAGTCTTTGCGATTTCCATGAACAACGCTCCTTATTACAGTTTTAGCAAAAAATAAATTTTTTTCTAGTTTCTTCTATTTTGAACTATATTTTTTCGTTTGTAAATGTTTCCAAAGAGGGAATTTGAAAAATGTTTATTTTTCATAAGAAATTTGTAAAGATATGTTGAAAGGAAGAAAGGAGATAAAATTGTGATGAAGTTACTATATAGGAGTATAATAAAAGAAAGAGTTTCATAAACAATGATTGATTCTGCTATTTTTAAGATGAAAATAGGGATGATGACCAGCTAATATACTAGAAGCTAGGAGCGACAGCGATGTTATTTGAAATTGTAGGAAGCTTTATTACGATTCTTTTATTTCTATTTTCATATAAGCAATTAAAAACAATTCGTCATCATGATACGAATACATATTTTGATGGATTGGATGGATTGCATGCTATTTCAACACATGAAAGCGGTTCAGATATGTAAGAGTATGTCTTTCTTCCTCTCCATGGTATGATGACAATAAGAAATCCGTGCATCATTATATGGTTGATGAGCGGTGAATGAGGAGGGAAGAATATGCGAATTTCTTTTATCCGTCACGGTCGCTTGAATCATTGTGTAAATCCAATGACAGTTACTGCGTTTCATGAATGGCTGAAATGCTATGATGAAGAGGATATGAGGGCAGAGGAAAGTATACCACGTGAAACGATTGAAGCGATTGAATCTTCCAATTTAGTTGTGACAAGTAATCAAAAACGTGCTGTGCAATCAGCAGCAGAGTTAACAAACTCTTTATCTTTTATCCAAAATAAACTTTTTCGAGAAGTAGAGGTACCATCTCATTTTTTTGCTCCCAAGTGGATAAAATGTAAACCAAAAATATGGACAATAGTAGGGCGTACGTTATGGATCATAGGTTACTCTAAAGGGGTTGAATCGTATCGAGAGGCACGGGAGAGAGCGAAGCAAGCTGCTGATACACTTATTGGTTATGCCCTTGTTCATGGCCATATTGCGCTTGTAGGTCACAGTTATTTTAATACGATGATTGGTACGGAATTACGTACGAGAGGTTGGGTTGGGCCACCTATCTTTCATAGAAAGCCGTGGGGATGTACAGAATATACATTTCATGAAGCTTTAAACGGAACGAAATTAAAAACGAATTTAACATAACAGCACACGATTCAAACGGTGAATCGCGTGCTTTTTATTATGAAACGAAAGTCTTTTTTAAGAGCGGTTTTACTAAGTGAGCATACGGCTCACCTACAAGCATGACAGTCTTGTCTTCTTCATAGCCAAGTTTTTTATATAAAGAGAAAGCTCTTATGTTTTCTAAATTTACAAGTAATGCAATTTTTTCATACCCCTTGTCCAAGGCATTATTTTCAACTGTTTTAATTAATTGGGAGCCAATTCCTCGTCCGCCATATTTGCTTGAAACAGATAATGTATCGATATAATACTCATCTAATTCCGCTTCTTTTTCTAACGTAATAGTTGAATCTTGGTGTAGTTTTTGCAGGTGTTTTACAATTGGAGCATCGAGCTGTTTTGCATGACTTCCGTGGTAAGCAACGATAATTCCAACTGCTTTCCCATCTAATTCTTCAACGAAACAGTTTTCATAGCTCAATCGATTCCCTGTTTTGGAAAACCAATCTTCAAGGCCTTTTAATACCTCTGTTTTCTCTTTTGCACCGGTGAGTTTTTCAGCAATTTCATGCAGAGCATTATACAATAGCGGAGCGATTGCGCTCGCATCTGTTTTTTTTGCTTTCCGAATCATAGTATCCCTCCTAATTGTTAATCTTATTGTAACATAAAATAAAGTTTGAAATGCTTCATAATAGAGAGAGCTTTTTAAAGAAGCTATAATAAGATTGATCATGTAAAATAAGGTGAATCATTTGTTTAGTTCGTAAGAAACATAGAGATTTCCTCACTTTAGGTTTATAAGTAGGTAGCCGTCGTTCGATGATTCGGTATGATACTTCTTTCCGAATTAAGATAAAATTACCGTTGTCGACTGGTAAAAGATAAGATAGAATATTGCAGAGAGGTGAAATACATGGATAAACAATTAGCAAATACAATTTTAGATCAATTGAAAAATGGTGAGATAAAAGAGTATGTTGTAACAAAAGATGTATTTTATACGTTTCGAGAAGTTTTAGTAGATCGAGAAGATTTTAAACATTTTATTGGAAATGCACAGCGCGGTGGGCAGGTTATTTATACATATACGGAAACCCCACGTTCATAATAAGAGGTAAAGGAGAGGCGATTTATGGGAGAGTTTAAACAAGGAGCTTTGCCGCATTGGGACTATATGTGGAAAGATGAAGCTGGGAGAAGGCTTGTTGGCATGGTTATGTTTCCTGAGAGACGAAAGCATATGAAAGAGATCGTGGAAAGAATAAAAGTTGCTTATGAGCAAGGGAACAGAATTGAAACGACAGTAAAAGTGCAACATACATATCAACATGTTGAAGGAACTGTTGTATATTTTGATGAAGAGGCACCAGTATTTACGATTCAAGATAAAGAAGAAAATTTTCATCACATTTTTATAAAAGATGTTTCAAAGTTAAATATTATAAATGGATAAAAAGTTTCGTATAGTATGATGCACTTGTTTTACAATCCAGTCGCACGAATAAATATATGGATGTGCGTTCATAATTGTCTTTTATCATTGTAATGATATTTTTATTATGTAACAAAATGAGTATATGTATTTAGAGAATCGTATTTCTGATTTGTACAATATAGATAATGTGTAACCGGTTTCGAACAGATTACAACATACAGTCTGTTCTTTTTTGTGTGTGCTGGAGAAAAGGAATTCTCCAGCATTTCCCGTTTTTCACAAAAATGATTCTTAACATTTTTGCGAAAATGGTTAAATTCATTGACAACTTTTTTGAAAAGCACTTTATTGACATGAGTTTTAGAATGTTGTTTCATAGTCATTGTATTAAAAAAAACGACTGTTTATGTCGAAAAGTAAAAGTTAAAAAAAGAAAGAATTTATACATATATCTTGTGTCTTATTTTAAAACGTAATACAATATATAGGGAAATCAAGAATCGGCAGCGAGATATAAAAGGAAGAAAGGGAGGGTCGGAGATGTTAATTGCATATGATTCTATGACAGGGAACGTGAAGCGTTTCATCAACAAATTAAATATGCCGGCCGTTCAAATTAGTGAGGACCTAGTAATAGATGAAGAGTTTGTACTTATTACGTATACAACAGGTTTTGGAAATGTGCCAGAACGTGTTTTAGAATTTTTAGAACGCAATAATGCAAATTTAAAAGGCGTATCTGCAAGTGGCAATCGCAACTGGGGAGATATGTTTGGAGCGAGTGCAGATAAAATTTCAATCAAATACGAAGTACCTATTGTATCAAAATTTGAGTTATCTGGAACAAATAAAGATGTAGAATATTTTAAGGAAAGGGTGCGGGAGATTGCGACACATTGAACTGAATAATGAAATCACGCAAATGCAAGATGGTTTCTATCAGCTTCATAAAGATAAAGAAGCATTGGAAGTCTTTATGGAAGAAGCGAGAACGAATACCATTCATTTTGATAACGTGGCAGAACGAATAAAGTATATGATTGAACACGATTATTATTACAACGTTTTGGACGAGTATAAGTTGGAGGAAGTAGAAGCAGTATACGATATTGCGTACGGAGAAAACTTTAAGTTCCAATCTTATATGGCAGCATCTAAGTTTTATAAAGATTATGCGCTCAAAACAAATGATCAAAAGCAATACTTGGAAAGCTATGAAGATCGTGTAGCAATTGTATCCTTATATTTGGGACGCGGTGATGTGAAAAAGGCAAAACAATTTGCGAGCATGATCGTGAAACAAAACTATCAACCAGCGACACCAACCTTTTTAAATGCCGGCAGAAGCAGAAGAGGAGAAATGGTGTCTTGTTTCTTGTTAGAGATGGATGATAGCTTAAATTCGATTGGGTTTAATATTAATACGGCGATGCAGTTATCAAAAATCGGTGGCGGAGTAGCCTTGAACTTATCTAAGCTGCGTGCACGCGGTGAACAAATTAAAGGGATCGAGAACGCAGCAAGTGGTGTTGTACCAGTTATGAAATTGTTAGAAGATTCGTTTTCATATGCGAATCAGTTGGGTTAACTTATGGCTCAACTATAAAACCGGGTCAATTGCTGGAACGCCTGAGTATATCGAGGTAGGATACTACGAAGAAATTACGTAGCGCCCCCTAAAAAACCAAGATTGCAGGAAATCAGCAGCCGAGCTCCTAAGTCTATTAGATATGGAGAAGGTTCAACGACCAAGTAGTTATGTAGGTGACTATATAGCTCGAACCTGGCTTCTCAAACCAACCAAATTCAAAGGGTGTGTCTAGTTATGGGGAGAACAAAGAGCTTTATAACAAAAATATGTCCTATTTGTAAAAGTAAATATGAGGTTAATCAAAAGAACAAACAGGTACATCAAAAACATGATGAGTGGCTAAACAAAGAATTTGGTGAGAAGAAGATATGGTCTGAACTCTATAGCGATATAGAGAGGGTAGCAGAAATGACTATCCCCCATACGTTTTAAGGTATGGAGTAACAATATGCAAAGAAAAGGTGCCGGTGCAGTATATTTAAACATTTTCCATTGGGATATTATTGAATTTCTCGATACAAAAAAAATAAATGCCGACGAGAAGAGCCGTATTCAGTCTCTATCAATCGGTATTATCGTTCCAAGTAAGTTCTTTGAGCTTGCTGAGAAAAATGAACCATTCCATGTTTTCGCACCATATACAGTATATAAAGAGTACGGAAAACATTTAGATGATATTGATATTGATGAAATGTATGATGAGTTAATGAGCAATCCAAATGTGAAGAAAAAGCCACTAGATTTAAGTGCGCGTGATATGCTCATTAAGATCGCGATGATTCAGCTTGAGTCTGGTTATCCATACTTAATGTTTAAATCGAATGCGAATCAGCAACATCCATTAAAAAATATTGGAACTGTGAAGATGTCTAACCTTTGTACAGAAATCTTCCAATTGCAAGAAACATCCGAAATTAACGACTACGGTACAGATGACATTATCCGTCGTGATATTAACTGTAACTTAGGTTCATTAAACATTGTAAACGTAATGGAGAATAAAGAAATTCGTGAAGCGGTACATGCAGGAATGGAAGCTTTAACAGCTGTTTCTGATATGACTGTTATTCCAAATGCACCAACTGTGAAAAAAGCAAATGATGAGCTTCATTCGGTTGGACTTGGTGCTATGAACTTACATGGATATTTAGCGAAAAATAAAATCGCTTATGAAAGTGCAGAAGCGAAAGAATTTGTTCGTACATTCTTTATGATGTTAAACTACTACTCGATTGAAAAGAGTATGGGTATTGCGAAAGAAAAGGGCGAAACATTTAAAGACTTTGATAAGTCGGATTATGCAAATGGCACGTACTTTGAAAAGTATGAAACAACAGATTACAGCCCTGTAACAGAGAAAGTACAACAGTTATTTGAAGGGATCTATATTCCAACAAAAGAAGATTGGACAAGTCTAAAAGAAGAGGTTCAGAAGTACGGTTTATACAACTCATATCGTTTAGCTATTGCGCCAACACAATCGATTAGTTATGTTCAAAATGCAACTTCAAGCGTAATGCCAATTGTAAGTCAAATTGAATCAAGAACATATGCAAATGCGACAACATATTATCCAATGCCGTACTTATCAAAAGATACGTTCTGGTATTATAAGTCTGCTTATGATATGAATCAGTTTAAACTGATTGATTTAATTGCAGAGATTCAAGAGCATATTGATCAAGGAATTAGTACGATTCTTTATGTAAATAGTGATATTTCTACACGAGAGTTAGCGCGTTACTACATTTATGCACATAAAAAAGGCTTAAAGAGTCTGTATTATACAAGAACGCGTAAGTTAAGTGTGGAAGAATGTGTAGCTTGTACGGTTTGATGTAATGATAGTTGATGAATGATATACAACTTAAAGGATAAGACATCATGAGCAGGGTTTTTTAACCCTGCTCATGCTTAGTTATAAATTTTAGGTTCTCTCATTTATGGATATGTTGTGAGTAGAAAGTCTGAGTTTAGAGAGGATTTCATTATAAAAAAGAAGGGGCGATTCAATGCGTGCGGTAAACTGGAATAAAAAAGAAGACGATTTTAGTTTAATGTTTTGGAAGCAAAACATCGCTCAGTTTTGGACAGAAGAAGAAATCGCAGTATCTTCTGACAAAAATACTTGGGCGCAATTATCAAAAGAAGAACAAACGACGTATAAGCGTGTATTAGGTGGCTTAACACTTTTAGATACAAAACAAGGTGGCGAAGGGATGCCACTTGTGCTTGTACATATTGAGAATTTACAAGCGAAAAGTGTATTAGCTTTCATGGGTGCTATGGAAGAAGTACATGCGAAGAGTTACAGTCATATCTTTACGACACTTGCAACAGAAGAAGAAATTGATGAGATTTTTGATTGGGTGGATCATCATCCATTACTTGAGAAAAAAGCTGGTATTATTACAGGATACTATCGCAAGTTATTAAAGCCACAAGTAACGAAAAAAGAGTTGTACATGGCAATGGTAGCGAGTGTATTCTTAGAAAGTTATTTATTCTATAGCGGTTTCTTCTATCCTCTATATTTAGCAGGACAAGGAAAATTGACTGCAAGTGGTGAAATTATTAACTTAATTATTCGTGATGAAAGTATTCACGGCGTATTCGTTGGTCTTTTAGCACAACAAATCTTCGCTGAATTGTCTGCAGAAGAACAAGAAGAAGTGCAAAAGGAAACACAAGATTTATTAATGGAACTGTATGAAATTGAAACGGCATATACAGAAGAAATTTATACGTCTATTGGTCTTGTTGAAGAAGTAAATCGCTTTGTTCGTTACAATGCAAATAAAGGACTTATGAACTTAGGATTAGAACCACGCTTTGAAGAAGAAGAAATTAACCCAATTGTTTTAAACGGTTTACGTACGGATACGAAAAACCATGATTTCTTCTCTGTAAAAGGGAATGGCTATGTAAAGGCAACAAATGTTGAAAAATTATCAGATGATGATTTTGTATTTGATTTTTAATAGATGACAGAGGAAACAGGAGGCAAAAGCCTCCTGTTTTTTTCTATTTGCTGTATTACTACTAAATGATTAGTAACGAGTAGGATATCCATTTTTTCATGTATTTATTAAATAGTTTGCATAATGTTATTATTTCACAAAAGTGTTTCTATGTCTTATGATATGGAAAAATGAATAAAGGGAAACGGTATTTTACTATTTTAGGGCTGCAAATCATCTTGACGATGAATCTTATGATTCCGTCACGTTCTTTAGAATTGACATGATGTAAATAGCATTTGAAATGTGCACATGAGTAGGAGCAATCCATACTATTTTTTGTAATCATTTTCATATGAGTATTTACAATCCTTTTGTATCAGTGTACTATGGAACTAGTACACTGATACAAAAGGAGGGGAGAAATGAAAATCGAGTTTTCTCCAAACATACCAATTTATATTCAAGTGATGGAATACATAAAAAAAGAGATTGCAACTGGTCACTTATCACTTGGTGATAAAATTCCCTCTGTTCGTGAACTAGCAAGCGAGTTACAGGTGAATCCAAACACAATTCAGCGAACCTTTCAGGAGTTAGAGCGAGAGGGTATTGTCATAACTCGTAGGGGAATGGGACGATATGTAACGAGCGAAGGAGAGAAAATTATGGAATTGCGTAAAGAGATGGCCAAAGAACTGCTGGATTCTTTCATAAATGGAATGGATCATTTAGGGTTTTCTGGAGATGAAATCCTCTCTATCCTTCGTTCTTCATTAGAAGAAAAAAGGGAGGAGAAAGGATGACGAATTTACTTGCGATCAAAAACCTATGGAAGAGGTATGGTTTAAAGACCGTGATTCGGAATGTGAATTTGGAGATTACAGAAGGAAAAATCATTGGTCTTGTTGGGAATAATGGAAGCGGAAAAACAACGCTATTAAAAATGATGGCTGGTTTACAACATCCTTCAGAAGGAAATATTACAATTGCAGGAAAGAAAATAGGATTAGATACGAAAAAGGTTGTTTCATTTATGCCAGATTATCCTGTATTTGATGAGTGGATGACTGTAAAAGATGCAATATTTTTCTATCGTGATTTCTATCAAGATTTTGATATACAAAAATCGGTAGATACAATTGTTGCATTCAAAATACCGTTAGAAGAGAGAATTACAGCTTTATCAAAAGGAATGGTTGAAAAGCTACAGCTCATTTTAACATTTTCTAGAAAAGCAAAGCTTTACATATTAGATGAACCGCTTGGTGGGATAGATCCAATATCACGAGAGCATGTATTAGAGCTTATTTTACAGTTTTATCGAGAAGATTGTACAATTATCATTTCGACACATTTAATTGGTGAAATTGAAAATATTTTTGATGAAGTTCTCTTTTTAAAGGATGGAGAAATTGTGCTTCATGAAAATGTAGAAGAACTTCGTTTTCAAAAAGGGAAAGCGGTGACTGGGTTGTTTAAGGAGGTGTTTAGTAGGTGAGCGGATTACTACATTATATGTGGAATTGTAATAGAAAGAGGTTTATTATTTCATTTTTTATATTTATATTTGTCATGGCTATATTATGTGCACAAATGAATGTACAGTTAAGTGGTACATCTGATAAAAAGCAAATGGAACTCTTTTTTATTATAGTAATGTTATATATATTTGGTATGTTGCTTTCCTTTATACAAACGGTAGCTACCTTCTCAAAACTTTTAAAAAATCCACTGATTCGTTTAAGTGGGGTTTCCGGGGGGAAAATAGTATGGGGAATGGTTTTATTCTTATTTGCAGTGATGATAGCATGGGAAGTTGTAGCTGATTGTCTATTATATATTTTGGAGATTTTGGCAATACCGGGTTCGACATTGTTTCAACTATTGAATGAAGTAAAAGATATGACAAGAATGGAATGGTTTTTGAATTCTTTTATAGAAATGCTGAAAATAGAAAGTATTATGGTTCAAATATTATTTTTAATCGTACTAATGAAATGGTTAATTAAAAAGAGGAAGCTGCAATTCTTCTTCATCATTGTTTCCTTTCTTATTTTAAATGCAATCTTTAAAGGAATGTATGCAGGTTTAGGGAAAGTAACGACAACATATGAATTCACAAAAAAAGTAATTTATTTAAGCGGTGAAGGATTAGAAATGGGTATGTATACAGGAACAACTATTAATATATACAATATTAGTTTTGCTTGCATGATAAGTTTAGTATGTATGTACGCAACAGTCTACATCATCAACAACAAACTAGAAGTCTAAAGGAGGAACAATCATTGGGAAATGTAGTAGTCAAATTAGAAAATGTTTATAAAAAGATTGGTGGAAATGAAATTATTCGCGGTCTTTCATTTGAAGTGGAAGCGGGAGAGGTATATGGATTTCTTGGGCCGAACGGAAGCGGGAAAACGACAACAATTCGCATGATGACAGGTCTTATTGCTATGACAGAAGGGGATATTATGATTTGCGGTCATAGTATTCGGACAGAACGTGAGAAGGCGTTAGAACACATTGGAGCGATTGTTGAAAACCCAGAATTATATGATTATATGACAGGTATGCAAAATTTAAAGCATTTTGCTAATATGGCTGTTACACCAATTGGTAAAGAGCGCATCGCTGAAATTGTGAAGCTAGTTGAACTAGAGCATGCGATTCATAAAAAGGTAAAAACATATTCACTTGGTATGAAGCAGCGTCTAGGAATTGCTCAAGCACTGCTTCACAATCCGAAAGTTCTTATTTTAGATGAACCGACAAACGGATTAGACCCAGCTGGTATTCATGAAATTCGTGATTATTTACAAAAATTAGCGAAAGAAAAAAATATAGCTGTCATTGTATCGAGCCATTTATTAAGTGAGATTGAATTAATGTGTGATCGCGTTGTCATTATTAAGAATGGTCAATTTGTACAAGCGTATAACTTACATGAGCAAGCAAAGCATGATGAAACTGTTGTCGTAATGTTTGAAGTAGATCAAATCGAATGTGGAAATGAAATCATTCAAGGCAAGGTGCAAGAAAATATTATTGTTGCTTCTGTAACAAAGACTAAAATTCCGCAAATTGTGAAACAACTTGTTCATCATGATATTCTTGTATATGGTGTTACAGTACAAAATAAAACACTAGAAGATAAGTTTTTATCAATTACAGGAGGAGTGAAGGCATAATGGTAAAATTAATCCAAAATGAATATTTAAAATTACATGCGAAAAAAGGTATATATTTTTTAATGGGAATATTAGTTGGATTAGAAATTATAATAGCGATCGGTATGAAACAATGGGCACCGGCTGAGTTGCAAATTTCTGGATACGGTTCATTTACAAATACAATGTTGAGTTTGATATTTCTTATTGTAACAATTTTTGGAATCACCTTGGCAACTCGTTCTATTACAGAAGAATTTCAAAAAGGAACAATTAAACAGTTGCTGATTCGTCCAAGAAAGCGAGTTACAGTTTTATTTTCAAAATATATAACAATTGCATTAGTTATAACAGTTATATCATTTATTACTTTCATGATTTCCGTATTAATTGGAATGGTTGTTTTTGGTGGAGAAAAAGAGGGACTAACAGTTGCTGTATTAATGAAGAAGTTTATGTATGAGATAGTATCATTGTTATTCTTTATAACATTAGCTTTTTGTTTAGCAAATATTTTTAGAAAATCTGTATTATCATTAGTTATGTCCCTATTTATTTTTTTCTTAGAAGGAACAATTAATACGGTATTAATGATTTTGGCAAAAGGTGTAGCAAAGTTCTCTGTTTTTTCTCATTTAGATTTAAGTGTATACGATAGTAATGAACTCATTAACGCTGGAATGAAACCTCCATTTGCTGGATTTACTTTTACAACATCATTATTAATCGTTATCACATACTTTGCTATATTACTGATTGTGTCAAGTGCCTTATTCCAAAAACGTGATGTACTATAAATGATAAATCCTCCGCAATGAGCGGAGGATTTATTAATAAATTTGTTCTGTTTCCTTATTGTATATCGTCTTGTAGTGATTTTCTTAATGGCAATTAAGATGGATACAATACTTATAAAGAAATTATAATGGTCTGGAAAATGATTGTGATTATAGAAGTACGCATGAATTTATTTCTACAAATATACGTTTCATAATGTAATAGATTTAAGGATAGATGGTATCATATTTTCAAAGAAATTCGTATAAAACATTTTTCTTATTTTCAACACGTTAAGATGTTTTATAAAATGAAAGTATAAAACGCGACATTTGGCATTATCTTGTAAAGAGGAATTTTTATTACATAGTTTCATTGAAATGTAGTAACAAATGAACTGAGCAAAATAGGAAGAATTTTATGGATATATCATCTTGGGGGTGTTTTTTATTCAATACGCATTTTCACATATAAGACTTCGTAGTTTTTTTGCATGGATGATTTTAGGAATGATTGTTACAGTAGTACCATTAACGGTGATAGGAGTTTCAGAAACAATTGAAGATGTCTTCATGCAAACGACAGTGTTTTTTATATTTCCATTATTATGGCTCTATATAAAAACACAAAAAAATAATATTGTATTTACTAGTTTTTTTGATAAAACATCAAAAATGAATTGGAAATTAATTTTGATTGCAACAGCAATGGGAATGATTTTTTCTTTTGGTGTATCATTTATTCAATTTTACATACTAGCACATCTTGTCCCGAATTTTATTGTAGATATATTGAATGATACTAGTGTAATTGATACGAACAATGTGTTCACAACGATATTTAGCTTTATTTCGGCATGTATATTTGCACCAATTATGGAAGAAGTGATTTTTCGAGGTTTTTTCTTACAACGTATGACAGTAAAGTGGGGGATTAAACGAGCTGTAATCATTTCATCTCTTATTTTTGGGCTAGGTCATTTTGATATTGTAGGCGCTTTCTTATTTGGAATCATCATGTGCCTTTTGTATATTAAGACACAAAATATATGGATGAACATTGCCGTGCATGCTTTAAATAATTGTATTGTAACGATTATGCAATTAATAGGGGGAGAAGGAACAGACGATACGATTTCTGCTAGTGCATTACAAGGAGCAGGAAACTTATGGGCTGGAGCGATTTTTATTTTGATTAGTTTATTATGGTTTGTACCTTTTATTCGGAAGAATTGGCGAAATATAAAGGAGACAGGAGTGCCGCCTCTTCGTTTCATCAATGAAGAAAAGAGAACAGAAATAACGCCGCGAAATGAAATATATAGTCAAGTTATTATAACGGAGCGATTGATGGCTGTAGAATTACCGGATGAAGTTGTCAATCGGATTAAGTTAGAAGAAAATGATGAGGTAACAATAACGGTAGAGAATGATCAAATGATTATTAAAAAAGCTGAGCAAAGTAAAAAGTAGCCCTCCGATGAAAGGAAGGCTACTTTTTTAATGAATAACAATTTCTACATGGAAATTATTTCCTTTTTTTACGTATTTAATATCTGTAACGGTACGAATTGTTTTTAAAATCTCTACTTTTTCCCCAATGCGGGGAATGGTAGGAACATTATCCCAAATGCCAAGCAAGTCATCTTCCTGCGCTGTTTTTTCATAAAACCAAATTTTCAAAACGATACCCCTTTCTTGAACTTTATGTATTTTAATACATAATAAAACATTTTTATTCTTTTTGTAAGGGGTTTTTAAGGTCATTTTGAATAAAAATTAATTTTTATTCTTCTGGGAAAACATGTTCCATATCAGGCGTTAGTGCAACTTCTGATAAGACAATATGAGAAACAGTTGTTGCATAGGAAGAGACATCATTAATAAATTCCTCAAGTTCAACTAAGGAAGGAACAGAAATTTTCACGATATAACAGAGGCTGCCTGTTACTCGATAACAAAAGCTTGCTGATGGATAAGACTGAATAAATTGTTGCATACGTGTTGTATCACCATTTTTTAAAGTAATTTCTAAAATACAATCTAAAACGAGGCCAGCTTTTTTATAGTCGATATCGATTGTATATTTTCGAATTACCCCCTCACTTTCTAATTTACGAACACGTTCTGTTGTCGAGGGTGCGGATAAATTCACACGTTTTGACAGCTCTCGCATTGAAAGGCGACTATCATTATATAATTCATTTAAAATTTTACGATCCACACGGTCTAATGGCATTTGTAAATATACCTCCAGCAAATTTATATTTTTTGTAAAGAAAACATATAAATTAAGATTCATATGAAATGTAAAGAACGTCTTATCTATTTTACAATAAAAGTGTAAAGAGGAGGAGAGAGTGATGGAGAGAATTGCATTATCAAATGTAGGAGATACGAAATTTCAAAAGTTATTAGGTCATAATCCAGATATATTACATTCATGGAATGCGTTAGAGAAGACACTATATCATACAGGAAATCTTTCGCCAGAGTTGAAGGAGCAAGTAAGAAGAACATTAGCGTATGGGAATGAATGTCCGTACTGCATGGCAAAGGGAAGACCTGATGATATGCAAAAGGTGGAAGAAATTAGTGTAGCAGTTACTTTTGCACATACATTTGTTCATGATCGAAAGGCGATAGATGATACTATGTTTCATGTATTAAAACAATATTGGACGGAAAAAGAAATGGTAGAGCTTTGTGCGTATATTTGTTTTATTACTGCGTCGCAGCAACTTGGTTTTGTATTTCAATTACAACCAACCGAAGGGGAAAATGATGATGAATCAAATAGCGCTTATCATAATTGATGTACAAAAGGCGTTTCAATTACCATACTGGGGCGAGAGAAATCATCTTTTTGCTGAAGAAAATATAAAGTGAAACTTTAATCAGTGGGGGTTTTCTTCATCCCCCACTGATTATGAGCCCTCACCAATCGGGCTGTTACGGGCAGTTAATCTCCCACCTATCTTCCTTGCTTCTCTCTGAATCTTGAGGTGGGAGTCTTACTGCCCGTTAATGCGGGATAAAAAGTTTGTTGGAAGAATGGAGAAAAAGGAAACTACCAATTTTTCATATTCAACATATAAATAAAGAAAATGTTCAGTCGATGTTTTATCAATATGCAGAAACAGTAAACTTCAAAGAAGAAGTGAAACCATTAACAGGTGAAGTGATTATTCAAAAATCTGTTAATAGCGCGTTCATTGGGACAAATTTAGAAGAACAATTAAGAGAGAAAAAATGTAATACGGTAGTGATTGTAGGATTAACGACAAATCATTGTGTGGAGACTACAACACGAATGGCAAGTAATTTAGGGTTTATAACGTATGTAGTGAGCGATGCAACAGCTACATTCAACCGGACAGGGCCAGGCGGTATAGAGTATAGTGCAGAGGCAATTCATAATATGACACTTGTAAATTTACATGAAGAATTTGCTACGATTATGGTGACAAAAGAGGTATTAAAGTTATTTCGAGAAAATAATTGCATAATTATATAGAAAAAAATAAGAATATTTCGTATAATTTAAGTATAATTATTTTGAGAAATAGGGGTGGCAGTATATGGAGCAAATTCCAGTGAAAAAAATAGAAACCGTACTCGTTTTAGCAGAGGATGATAAGCAAAAACAAAAAGAATTTTATGAACTGTTACTTACGACTCACTTTTATGTTGCTGGTACAATTGAAGCAGAGGATTCAGCAAAAGAAGGAACGTTGCGTTTACGCCATTTTCAAGGAGAGGGCAGATGGATTGTTCCGTTCTTTACGCAATTGGAATTTGTAAAAGAAGTATTGCCAGAAGATACGCCCCTTATTACGATACGTGGTAAAGAATTGTTTGAAAGTGTGGATAAGGACGCAACGGCGGTATTAAATGTAGGCACGGAAATAAGCAAAACATTTATTCCTGAAGAAATCGCAGATATTGTGTCTGGTCGCATCTTTCAGTATTACAATTAAAAAAGAAAAGCCATTTCGGCTTTTCTTTTTTAGTTTGTAAATGGCACGATACCGGAAGGGATAGAAACTGTATTTCTGTTTGTATTCATTGTGACCGTAATCCCAAGGGGAATCCCAATATTAGGGCTAATGTGTCCAATTGGTAAGCCAAATAGAACTGGGATATGATGCGGTGCAAAGTATTCGTATAATATCGTTTGTAACGATTGAGATGGTTTTGAAGGAATGCAGTCATGACAGCTTGTAAAAATAACGCCTCGGCATTTATTAAATTTTCCAGATAAATGGAGTTGGTTCAACATGCGATCAATGCGATATGGTTCTTCTCCAATATCTTCAAGCAATACAATTTTATTTGCTGTATCGATTTCAAATGGTGACCCAAGTGTACTTGTCAGCACAGTTAAATTCCCTCCAATGAGTGTTCCAGTAGTGAAGCAGGAAGGGGCTGGTACAATACATTCTGATGTCGTCAAGATAGATGAACAGGGATGGAAGAGCTGATTGAAAGAAGAAAGCGATAGAGAATCTATCCCTTTTCCTAATTCTTCAATCATCGGACCATGGAACGTCACGAGGTTTGCATAGCGTGAAAAAGCAATATGTAAAGCTGTAATATCGCTATATCCCCAAAAGATTTTTCGGTTTTGTTGAATGAGTTCATATTGAATGTGAGGGAGGAGACGAGCACTTCCGTAACCACCTCGTGCACAGAAAATTGCCTTTACTTCATTATTTGTAAAGGCCTCATGTATATCATCAAGACGAACTTGATCACTTCCAGCTAAATACCCATACTTCTCATAAACACTCTTTCCAATTATTACGGATAAGCTCATCTCTTGTAATACGTTCACACCTTTTAATACATTTTCAAGTGTTGGTGGGCCAGACGGTGCAATAATCATTACTGTATCACCTTGTTTTAACGCATTTGGATATATCATTGTTTTCAGCCTCCTTCTCTTTCAATATATTCGCTTCGTATGAAATTCAATCCTTGTAAAAGAAGGGGAAAGCTTGTCAAATAAAGAAGATATAAGGAGAATAGGAGGGAAAATGATGTTTACAAGTCGAGTTACAGACATATTACAAATTAAGTATCCTATCATTCAAGCAGGTATGGCAGGTGCGATTACGACGCCAGAACTTGTGGCAGCGGTCAGTAATAGCGGAGGATTAGGCACGCTTGGAGCCGGCTATATGAGCCCAGAAAAAATTCGTGAAGCGATTTATAAAATAAGGCAGTTAACTCATAAGCCTTTCGGTGTTAATTTACTTTTAACGAAAGAGATACAAGTAGAAAAAGAGAAGGTAAATGAGGCGAAAGTCTTACTTAATGGAATGAATAGAGAGTTAGGTATAGAGGAAGAAGAGGTATTAAAGCTTCCAAAAAGTTATAAAGAACAATTACAAGTGCTAGTAGAAGAAAAGGTACCAGTCGTTAGCTTTGCGTTTCAAACGTTAGAACAAGAAGAGATAGATGCTTTAAAACGAGAAGGAATAAAAGTAATTGGAACAGCTACTCATGTAAGCGAAGCGAAGGTGCTTGCGGAATTAGGAGTAGATATTATTGTTGGACAAGGAAGTGAAGCGGGAGGGCATAGAGGAACGTTTATCGGTAAAGAACAAGATGCTATGATTGGTACGTTTGCGTTAATACCTCAGTTAGTAGCAGCAGTCTCGCATATCCCGATTGTCGCAGCAGGTGGTGTAATGAACGGGAAAGGGTTTGTTGCTGCGTTGGCATTAGGTGCAGAAGGTGTTCAAATGGGATCAGCCTTTTTAACGAGTGAAGAAAGCATTACACATGATGTATATAAAGAGGCCATATTGCAAAGTACAGATACGAGTACAACTGTTACGAGAGCATTTTCTGGAAAATATGCAAGAGGTATACGGAATATTTTTATAGAACAGCATGAAGGAAAAGAGGATAGACTCCCAATGTATCCAGTGCAAAACGTATTAACTTCTAAAATACGCCAAGAAGCAGCGAAACGAAATAAGAAAGAATATATGTCGCTTTGGGCAGGACAAGCATCATCATTAGCACGAATAGAATCAGCTAAGCACGTAGTAGAGCGAGTTATGACAGAAGCGGAGAACGCCATTGAACAATTAGAAAATGTATATAGAAAAAGACCACTTGAGTAATTCAAGCGGTCTTTTTCTTAGTTTGTTTTATAAAATTGTTGGATGGCCTCGTCGATGTAAACCCAGCCTTTCCAACCTAAGTGCATATGATCTTTTAGGAAAAACGTATCATATTCATGATTTGAGAAGTCGGCAATTGGATATCCAGCTTTCTTAATTTGCTCATGAACTTTTTTGTAGTACAATTCGCGGCGTTCTTTCGGGAATCCAGCGTAATCGTACCAAGTCCCTTTGACAGGAACAGAAATGAAGATTGGTTTTGCACCTGTTTGCTTTAATAAGTCAAGTACAGTTTGTAAATCTTCATACTCTGGAGATTGATCATAAGCATCATGTTTTAAGTATCCTTGACGTTGTTTCAATTTCTTTTTAATTTTTTTATTGAAATAATGATCTTCGATACCATATTCATTCGATTGTGATTCCATTTTACCAGTTTCATCTGCATATTTACGCGCTTCTTCCCAGTTCATTTGTTTCAATGATGGATCAAGCTTTTCTTTTGGTGTTTTAATATGAAACAGTGCTGTAAATAAATCTTTACGATCTAAAATATTGCGATACAGATAAGCAAAAGGTTTTACAGCCATTGCTTTTATTTTATGCTCTGTATCATCATAAACAATACCTTCTAAAGAAGTTTTCAACAATGTTTCTTTCTTTACAATTTCAAAGTTTAGCAAACGCTTTGCAATTTGTTGTTTCATTTCCGGTTTTAAATCATTGTTGAAAATGAAATGATATCCTTGTTGCTTAGAAAAGTTAGGTGCAAAATGCGTTTCGTCAATACCGTGTGGGACAAACCATTGAGGTGAAAGAACAAAGACCATTTTTTTATCTTTTAATTGATCCATTGTAGATGCAAAGTTTAATACATGTACAAGGTTCTGTGTTCCACCTCGTCCAAGAAGGAATGGTGTAAATCCTTCTGGTTTTACTTTAAAGTAATTGGATGGATGGAAAGCATCCATTCGAGCAAACTCCGATGAACCATACATCGGAAGATATTTCGGGTCTTCTAACATTTTTTGCTGTAAAATCATACTTTGAATTTTTTCTTCTTGTAAAGAAGTAGCAGCTCGTTCTACTTTCTCATCACTGACAAGTGGAAGTAGAAAGCGTGTTGGAATAAGTAAGAATACAGCAAAAAGGGCCAATGCTAGAAGCATCGGTCCAAATTTTGCTTTGTTCATCGGATTTCTTCCAATTTCTTAATAACCATATTTGGTGTTGCCCACTCATCACGGTCGAAATCAGAAATAGAAACTTCAATACCTAAGCGCTCTTGGAATTCTACTAATAAAGATACGACAGCGAAAGAATCAAGAATACCTTCTTCAAATAATTGAACATCTAGATTTTCTTTCACAATATCGTTTTCACATACTTCTTCTAAAATATCTAATACTTGTTCTTTAAATTCTGCCATTTTAAAAAATCTCCTTTATATCCGAAATGTATTATATATGCGAACTTCTTAATGAAATAAGAAGTGATGCATTAAAAGTATCTGTTTAGGTGACCAGAGAAGATTAGGAAACCGAAACATACAAAGTGGAATGTAATGACAACCGCAAGGATATGCATCCATTTATTATTTGGCCAAAATTTATGCTTCTTGTTTTTTCGTTCGAAAATATCAAACAAGATAAATAAAGCAGCATGATAAAGGCCGTAAATAATATATTGATATACATGCTCACCAGTAATGTGCCATATCCCCATAATGAAAAAGTTTAAAAATGCGCCGATATATGAAATCGTATATCTATTTTTCAATAACTTTTTCTTCGTTGCAAAAAAGACAAAGCGCATATAGATAAAGTCACGGAACCAGAACGATAAACTCATGTGCCAGCGATTCCAAAAGTCTTTAATGTTACGACTAAGGAATGGTTTATTAAAGTTTTCAGGAGTTTTAATTCCCATCATATAACTGATACCAATTACGAACGCACTATAACCTGCAAAGTCAAAGAATAACTGCATGCTAGTAGCGTACATAAAAATCACATTAGATAAAAGTGTATCTTGATTGGCGAATACTGCTTTTACAAGATATGTTGTTATCAAGTGCGCAATTATAAACTTATACAGAAAGCCTTGGAAAATACGGTTAAGCCCTGTATATAGTAAATTTTGATATTCCTCAGCACTAGGTGGCTTTTGGATATCTTTTTGGAATCTACGATAACGATCGATAGGTCCACTTGAAATCGCAGGGAAGAATAAAACGAATTCCCAGAAATTAAAGAAGGAAAGTTCTTTAATTAAATTATCACGAACTTCAAAGACAATTTGTACAGCCCTAAATGTTACGTAAGACATACCTGCGAAAACAATAAAATGCAATTCAGGTACAAACGGTGCAATTTTTGCCAAGATAAGTGGCAAAATCGATAAAATAATAGCTATACAAAACATGAATGTACTATTATTTTGTTTTCTTAAAAGTAAATAGCCTTTAATCAGGGCATATTGCCAAATAATAAATGCGGCTAACATAATCGCTTGCTTCGGTTTATCCGAGAAGATAATAGCAATCATGATTAATGTTAAAACGGCATTATATTTACGCAACATTTTACCTTTTAATCCAGCTATGATAGTAGGTATTAATAAAATGCCTACTATCACGAAAAAATAAAATGATCCATATGCGGTCATGCTGTAACCTCACTCAATAATTTTTTGCGATCTACCTTTCCATTTGGTGTCATTGGAATAGAAGATTGATACATGAATTTACGTGGAATCATATAGTTTGGTAATCGCTCATTGAGTTCTTTTTTAATTGCAGATGTTAATTTAAATTCCTTTTCAAACGAATGCTCTCCAGGAACAACAACCGCTAATAAATAATCATATTTCTCACCTTTTTTAATTGGAACAATAACTGCTCCTTCTACGTAAGAACATGCACGAAGATGATGCTCAATTTCTTCTAATTCCATTCGATACCCATGAAGCTTAATTTGGAAATCAAGACGACCATTATAGAATAGAAGACCGTTTTCTACATAGCCAGCATCGCCTGTTTTATAGGCGCGCTCGCCGTCAATCATAGTAAATGACTTTTCTGTTAATTCAGGGCTTCCTAAATAACCAACGCTTACGCTTGGGCCAACAATTACGATTTCACCTTTTTCCCCATCTGATGCAATCGTTCCATCTTCTTTCATAATAAGAAGACGGCAGTCGGATTTACAATAGCCAACTGGAAGGGATTGATACGTATCAATAACTTCTTGCGTAACAGGAATACTTGTTACAGCAACAGTAGCTTCTGTAGGACCATACGTATTCATAATTGTTGCTTTTGGAAAACGTTCCATTAATTTTTTCGCAACCTCATTTGGTAATACTTCCCCGCAGAATAAGAATGTTTTCATGTTTGGTAGCATACTTTCAGAGAAAGAAGCTTCCATTAAACACATTTCTGCAAAAGATGGTGTCGAAGTCCATACTTGAATGTTCGATTGTTTTAATGATGCAAATAAATCTTTTGGACGTGCAATCATATCTTTATCGATTGTCCATAGTGTACCACCTGTTACTAATGATGGGTAAATATCCATTACAGATAAGTCAAATGAGAAAGGTGCTTGGTTTAAGAATACTTGTCCTGTTTGTAAGTTGAAATCTTGGATCGCCCATTTTGTAAAACTAACAAGACAGTTATGCGTAATTTGTACACCTTTTGGATTACCTGTGCTTCCTGATGTGTAAATAATATAGAAGTTCTCATCATCTTTTACTGCATGTTCAGGGTTTGGAATTTTCCCTTTATGTGTAAAGAAAATGTCTTGTAAGTTGTTTTGAGATATAGTGCGAACTGGTAAGTCAGTTACAGTTAATTCTGCTGCTGATAAAAGAAGTTTCGCACCAGAACTTTCCGCAATACGTAGTACACGGTCAGCCGGAATAGATAAATCAACAGGAATATAAGCGTGTCCGGCTTTTACACAACCTAAGAAGCTGATAATCATTTCAGGTTGCATATGGCCATACACCATAATTGGTGAACGATCATCTGGATATTCAGATGAGATCCAATGTGCTAATGCATCAGAATCTTCTTTTAACTGTTTGTACGTAATCTTTGCATCTCGCCAAACGAAAGCGGTTTGATCAGGCGTTTCTGTCGCCCACTTTTCGATTTGTTCTAATAACTTCATAACGTTCTTCCCACCCTAAAATTCATTGTAAATAAATGTACTTGTGTTTGTATCATGAAAGCCATACAACCAAAGTAATGCAAATAAAATTGCAAGGTAATAAAAGGTTTTTGTAAACCATTGTGTGAGTGGTCGAGACCATATCTCTTTTAATCTTTCCATGTCTTTCCCTCTCTTATAAAATGATAACTCTATGTAGGTAGCATGTCCTACATAATTGTGAAAAAAACAAAATTCCACATTTTAGGTAAAAATAAGATAAAAGGCTCTTTTCTGATAGTAGCACTAAATACTAAAAAAGAAAATCCCCAACTTACTAATTATATTACAATCATCATAAATTTGTAATTGATTTGTCATGTAAAACGTAGAAATCCTGAAAGACTGCCTTTAAAAACAAATATATTGAAATAGAGGACGAACGATTAGAAGGAGGTTATGAGGAATGAATGATAGAATGATAAAATGGCAAAAGCTTATCTCAGAGAAAAATATAATCAAGTGGCGTCGCCATCTTCATCAGTTTCCTGAACTTTCATTCCATGAAAAACAAACTTCTCAGTTTATCTATGATATATTGTGTTCCTTTTCCGCTTTTGAAGTAACAAGACCAACAAAATATAGTGTGATGGCAAAGAAAAAGGGTAAGAAACGCGGAAAAGTTGTCGCTATTCGAGCAGATATAGATGCGTTACCAATTCAAGAAGAGAATGAAAAATCGTATAGATCATTCGTTTCAGACGTTATGCATGCATGTGGTCACGATGCACATACAGCTATTTTATTAGGAGTAGCAGAGGCGATTGCAAAAGTGGAGGAGGAATGGGATGGTGAGATTCGGCTATTCTTTCAACATGCAGAAGAGGTTTATCCTGGTGGTGGTCGAGAGATGGTAAAGGCTGGGGTTATGGATGGAGTAGATTGTATTATAGGTCTGCATGTCATGTCTGGGTTAGAGAGTGGTAAGATTGGAATCGTATATGGACCAATGATGGCAGCGCCAGATGTATTTACAATTGAGGTGAAGGGAAGAGGCGGTCATGCGGCCAGACCTGAAGAAACAATTGATCCGATAGCAGTAGGAGCACAAATCATTACGAATTTACAACATATTGTTTCGAGAAATACAGGTGCTTTTGAACAAAGAGTTGTCTCTGTTACACAATTTCATGGTGGAACAGCGGATAATATTATTCCTAATACAGCATTTTTAATGGGAACGGTACGGTCTTTTCAGCAAAATGTTAGAAAAGAAGCAGAAGAAAAAATTAAACAAATTGTAAAGGGTGTTACAGAAGCACATGGCGCTACATATGAATATACATATCGCTATGGATATGATCCTGTTATTAACGATGTAGACATTACAAAAGTCGTCGAAGAAAGTGCTCGAGTGTTATTGGGAAGTGACAGCATTATACAACTAGCTCCTTCTATGGGAGGAGAAGATTTTTCTGCTTATTTAAGAAAAGCTCCGGGCTGTTTCTTTAAACTAGGGACTGGAAATGAAACAAAGAAGACCTGTTATCCACATCATCATCCGAACTTTGATGTAGATGAGTCGGCACTTATTTATGGTGCGATGCTATTTTTAGAAGCGATAATGAAACTATTAGAAGTCGAGTGTTGATATAAAGTGAAATTTTCATCAGTGGGGAGGTTTCTCACCAATCGGGTTGTTACTGCTTTCAAATAGCGGAATAAAAAAAGGCAACTGCAAAAATCGCAGTTGCTTTTATTTCTTTCCGTTAGAGAGGGCTGAGAAAGAACTATGCTCATTCATAGTATATGAACTTTTAGAGGACAAGCTTGTACCTTTTCATTATTTTTTTGAAAATAGTCATTGACTTTGATAATCGTTATCAATTAACCTAATAGTATAAATGATAATGATTATCAATTTTAGTGAATGCAGAAAAATATATGGAACGGAAACGAATCACATAGAAAAAGTAGTACATGAACGAAGGAGAGATTCAATTGAGTAAGTTCGTAATGATTTTTGCAAGTATGAGTGGCAATACAGAAGAAATGGCAGATCACATTGCTGGAGCAATTCGTGAAACAGGGAATGAAATTGAAGTCATCGATATTATGACTACACCAGAAGCTTCTATATTAGAAGAATACGATGGTATTCTTTTAGGGGCATATACTTGGGGAGATGGTGAGCTTCCAGATGATTTTTTAGATTTCTATGACGAAATGGATAAAATTCATTTAACGGGAAAAAAAGCGGCTGTATTTGGTTCTTGTGACTCTGCTTATCCGAAATATGGTGCAGCTGTCGATATTTTAATAGAAAAATTACAAGAACGCGGTGCTGAAGTTGTGTTAGAGGGATTAAAAGTAGAGTTAACGCCAGAAGATGAGGATATAGAAAAGTGTCTTCAATTTGGTGTCGATTTTATAAAACATTTTTCTTAATGGCGAGAGGGAGATGAAGAGCAGTTGCAAAGGAAAATCTCAATTAAGATGATGACAGATTATCACTTATATGAATTTATGCGTTGTCCCCATAAATTTTATTTTCGTCATATAAAAAGGAGAGAACCTTCTTCACTTGAATGGCAACAAATCGTCCAAATGATCGTAAATCAAATTGTTCATGAATATTACTTGGCGTCAAAGGAGAAACAAACAGAAATCTTGTTGCTAGAACTATTGGAGAAACATTGGCATAAAGTAAAAACTTCTATGTTTTCTTCTAAAATAGAATATTATATTGTGTTGGCAAAATTGACAGATCATTTGTTACAGTTTGTGAAAGCAGAGGAAAGTAAAACACCACCTTTATTTTTATATGAAAAAATTCAAATGTATATGGAAGAACTAGGTATCCATATTTCTTTAATCTTTGAAGTTGGTGAATGGTCTTCTCAATCTTTTGTCATAAAAAAGTATGTTGTGGATGGAAATGAAGAAATGCTTGCTCTTTGTCAGAAACTAACAACTGTATTTTGTTATAAGGCTTTTGGTATATTACCAGAGAAAATTGAGATTGTTAATTTAATAGAAGGAACTAGGTATGAATATGTCCCAAAAGACAAAGATATAATAGAAGGAATAGAGTATTTAAAGATAATGAGGGAAATGATAGTAGACCCGAGAAACTATATGAAGGCTTCATTCCATTCAAAATGTGCAAACTGTGTATTTCAAAGAGAATGTGTTCGAGGAAGCCAGTCAGTAGAGACAACAATTCATTAAAATAATATTCATTTGGATGCTATTTCTTTATTTTATATCTTGATAGGTATAAAGAATATGATATAATAAAAATTCATCATTATATATTAGGTAAGAGTAAGTTTGAAATATAGTTTTAAAAAAAGAAACTGATATGATGACGAATAAAAAATCTAGTCAGTTGTTATATTGACTAGATTTTTTATTCGTTATAAATCTTATTTTTATATACCTGAGAGACGGTATATAGTATGAAAGATGATCATTACTTATATCACTTTGACCGTAATTTCTTTAAAATACAATCCATCAGCGGAGCTAATTGTTACCTTTGTTGTACCTCGATTCATGATTTTCATATTCAGATTACCCGCTTCAGCATAATCAGGATAGATGATAGGGTCTAGAACATCACGGTTTGAAACAGTAACTTGTGCCCCTTTTAAAGAACAATCAAAATCGAAGTCTATAAATGGAGCATGTTGAGTATTTTTATATAATTTAGTAACTGTAATTTTTTGTGAGTCAGTAACGTTTTTATTACCAAATGGTTTTGCATACCATGTAATATTAGAGAAGTTTCTAGGAACTCTACTTAATAATTTTGTACGTCCAGGGCTATCAGGAAGTTTCTTTAAATCTGTACGTACTTTATCAATATCTGTTTGTGTAATGCCTTGTTTGACAGGAGTTCCGATACCATTTGTAAATAGCGACTCTAGTAATTCTTGTGCTTTTTGTAATTCAGAAAAGAGTTGTTGAGCCTTTTTAATTTCATTTAATAGATTTGTTTTATCTTCGGTATCAGGAAGTTGATCAACTTTCGCTTTGGAGGCATCAATATCAGCTTGTGTAATATTAGCTTTTAACGTATTGTGATCATTGGCCGTGAACAAATCGTTAATTGCTTTTTGAGCATTTTGTAATTTTAAAGTTTGAGTAGCATTGAATAAATTTTGTGCTTTTTCAATTTCTTTTATTAAAGTTTGCTTATCATTGTTGCTAGAAAGTTGGTCAACTTTTATTTTCACATTATGAATATCAACTTGAGTGATACTCTCTTTTAATGCTGTATGGAAACGATCAGTAAATAGAGCATCTACGTTTTTACGAGTCTCGTTTAATATATTTAATAGATGTTCAGCTCGTTCAATTTCTTTTTGTAATACTTCTTTTTCAGGTGAATTTGATACAAGTTCCACTTTTTGCTTAGCTGCGTTGATTTCTTTTTCAGTAAGAGAGTCATTTAATATAGTGTGTTTATCATCGCTGAATAGAGCATTAACCGCTTGTTGCGCATTTTTTAATTGTGTTGCTTCCCGATTATTGAGCAATTGTTGCGCTTTTTTAATCTCGTTTAATAGTTCTGTTTTATTGTTGTTATCAGGAAGTTGTGACACTTTTTCTTTTGCTGCATCAATCTCTTTCTGTGTTGTTTCGTTGTGAAGATTGGAATGAGATTCATCGCCAAAAAGTCCATGGACGATACTTGTTGCGTTATTGAGATGATTTAATAGATTTTGCGCTTTTTCCAATTCTTGCTGTAATTGTTGTTTATGCTTTGCTTCAGGTAAACTTAATATAAGTTTCGCTGCCGCATCAATGTCACGCTGAGTAATATTTGCATGTAATGTGGAATGACCTTCATCAGTAAATAAACGATTCACTCCTTTGGTTGCTTTATTGATGAGTTCGTGGCTTACTGTAATACCAATTCGTGCATCTTGCTTCACCACGGTATCTCCATAGTAGCCATAATAAGAGGCAACACTATAAATAAGCTTCTGATCTTCCTCATCTTCTGGTACAGTAAATTCTTTTTGAACTGTAACTTCTTCTCCAGGTATTAAAATTTTATCAGGACCAATATCCGCATATTCTTGGTACATGCCAAGATGCCAGTCTGCTCCCCAAACGTTAGTCAAATTACGATTGCCTGTGTTTTTTATATGATAAGTGTATATGATAGTCTCGCCGGGTGTTACAACCTCTTTATTTGTTGAAACCTTTAGCGAAATTTCTGGTTGTACTACATCAACTGTAATAAATGTTTTTGCTTGAGTTGTTATTTTTTCACCGTCAATCACACCATACACGGTAGCTAAACTACGAAGCGTTTGTCCCTCCGTAACATCTTTTGGTACAGTGAATTTTTTCGTCATAGTAATGGTTTCCCCTGGTCCGAAAGCGTTATCATTATCTAAATCGAAACGGCCTTGTAACATATTCACATTCCAATCTGCAATCCACACATCTTTAATGACTTTATTTGTGGCATTTGTAAGTTTATAGCGATATGTAATCGTTTCACCAGGCATCGGGGTTGGATTACTTGGCGTTACTTGTAAGATCATATGACCTATTTGTTCCTTACTAGTAATCTTAGAATTGTTAGTTTGTTCCGTTGCAGCTTCTGAAACGATAGGTGTTGTTAATACAGATAAACATAATAGCGATGTAATAACTCTCCTACCATTTCTTTTTTTGTATGGTTCCCTCATAAGAAATCCTCCTTTAGTATGTTTGGTGTCAAAATTAACACGCAAATTACCTTATAACATTTTGGAAAAAAAATCAAACTTATTTTTGAAAGATTTAGATTCTTTTATTTCTTTTTTAGTGTACGTCATAATGAATAAATGTTGATTTAAAGGGATTTAAAATGAGTATTTTAATAAAAATAAGGCTTTATAAATAAAATATTTATCAATATAAATTATTAACTTATTTCCAAATATGTAAAAAAAAGGGTTGAATTTTTTTAAGAAACAATATAACCTAATGGATGTGCATGAGGAAGAGTTAATCACATAATTTTACATTTACAATTTTACAATAATTAACTAATTTGTTCAATTTTTTTATATTTAACACTATCATGATAGTGTTAAATATAAAATTATTAGAGAATGGATAAGGGGGATTCATTGGAAAAATTTAACGATGAAATGATAACGTATACATATAAGTGTTATGTAATGAAGATATTTTGTTAAGGAGAGAGAAGGAATGAACAAATATCTAGTTGGAATAGGGATAGCTTGTTTATTACTTAGCACAGGATGTTCAAGTAGTAAGGAAGATATGGTTAAGCAGGAAATCAATAAACAAGAAGATAGAGAAGTGAAAGAAATAACTTTTCCTAAAGGAGTAAAAGAAACTGGGGAAGCTAGTATGCAATTAATTACGAATGGTGAACAACAAGGGGAAAATCAAATCCCAATTTTAAAAGTAGATCCTAAGCTCAATTTAGCTCAAATTCAATTGGAGTTAAAAGGGTTGAACGAAAATGAAACGGCTTATATATATGTGGATAAGAAATTTATTGCAAAAGAAGAAGTAACGAAAGTGTTTTCTACTTTTGTTAATTTAGAAGGAGAATTATTGAAGGTAGGGGAACATACTGTTTCTATTGTCCAATTTAAGGATAAAAAGTCTAGAAAAGAGATACGAAATTATAAAGAAGCAAAATTTAAAATTGAACAAGGTGCAGTAGAGAGTAGATAACGGTTTATGAGACAATAGAATTTCCAATATGTAATTCGCAACTTACGAGTTTTTTAAGTGATATAAATAATTTAATAATTAAGATATTAAATTATACGAGTTTTATAGAAAATATTTTTCTCAGTTTATAAAAGTTAGAGATGGGAGAAGGAATAAAAAATGAATATCAATAAAGCGAAGGGTCTTTGGATTCTATTCGTATTGTGTATGATTTGTGCAGTACTTACGAGTTTTAATGATATATCGTTTGTGACCTATATAGGCAGATTACTTTTATATGTGATGGTAGCTTTTTTGATTTTTTTGACACAATTTCAAGGTGTGCTGTCATTATATCAAGTAGTGGTTAGTTTATTAGGCTTTGTTAAGAAAAAGAATTCATATATATCGGATCACGATACTGCACATACTAGATTCGCCATATTGGTATGTGCACATAATGAAGAAAAAGTAATTGAACAAATTGTGAAAAATTTGAAGAAGATTGATTATCCGAAAGAAAAGTATGATATCCATGTAATTTGTGACAATTGCACAGATGATACAGCTCGAATTGTGAGAGAGAATAAAGTGAAGGCCTGGGAAAGGCATGATAATCAGAAACGAGGAAAGGGGTATGGGCTAGAATGGATGTTTCAAAATTTATTTCGATTAGAAAAAGAGCAGCAGGAAGTATATGATGCAGTTGTTATATTAGATGCAGATAACATAGTATCAAGAAACTTTTTACAAGTATTAAATGATAAGTTAATAAAAGAAAAATACGAAGTTGTTCAAGCCTATTTAGATTCAAAAAATCCAAAAGATAATTGGATTTCAAAATCGTATGCAGTTGCTTATTGGTCTACTAATCGTTTATATCAATTGAGTAGGGGAAAATTAGGGCTATCAGCACAACTTGGGGGAACAGGTATGTGCTTTACAATGAATATTTTAAAAGAGATTGGTTGGGGAACAGAAAGTTTAACAGAAGATCTCGAGTTTACAGCGAAGTATATATTGGCGAAAGGAAGAGCGGTAGGTTGGGCACATGATGCGAAAATTTATGATGAAAAACCAACGGATTTTAAGGTGTCTTTTCGTCAAAGGATTAGATGGATGCAAGGGCACATGGACTGCATGGTTAGATATTCTGGTCCACTTTTGAAGAATTTTACTCAAACATTTAATATGAATGCAATAGATATGTTCATTTATCTTATTCAGCCAACAAGAACAATGCTCTCAGTAAATTCTATCATTTTATTTTTTGTTACATACTATGGACTGCTTCCATCTTACATCATGCCATATGTATTACATCCATGGATTTGGTTTTTGATAGCGGTATCTTTTTATATACTACCTATTATAGCTTTGTTACAAGAGAAAAAGATGACGAATATAATATGGACACCTATTGTTTATATTTTTGGTTTTTCTTGGGTACCTATTATTTTTTTAGGATTTATAAAAAGAAAAGAAAAAGTATGGGTTCATACTCCGCATAATCGAGTAATGGATAAAGAACATATGATAAAAATGGAAGAGTCAGTGTAGAGAGTTAAAAAGTGGAGGAATAAAATTGAGTTTTTTAATGTTTTTTATAATAGTTTGTAAAGTGTTCATTGGATATACTGAGTTGTATGAACAATTTAATATTAATAGTTTTATAATGGACTGTTTATATATTATCTTTGTATTTTTTCTGATTAGATTTTTAGTAACGAAAAAAATAAGACCAACTTTATATAGTGTATTAAGTTTAATAGTCGGAGTGTTATTGATTACTTGTATATTATATAAGAGGTTTTATGGTGTGATACCGACGTATCATTCCTTAGCATTAGCAAATCAAACTGTAGAATTAAAAGAAAGTATATCTTCTCTTTGGAAATGGCGAGATTTATATTACATAGGAGATATGATTATCATACCTTTTTTGATTTATAGGGCAGGAACAATGAACAAAAATCGAAAGGATATGAAATTTTCAAAAAAAACGATGGGCATGATTGCTCTAAGTTTTGTAGTTGTAATATTTACATTCACCTATGTCCTAAATAAAGAAGATATATTAGATGAGAAAAAAAAATCAGAGAAAATGGGATTTTTTTCGTATAATGTATCATTTCCAATGAGTAAGGTCTTCCCACAAAACAATTTATACGATATAGCGAATGGTAAAATAACAAATTCTGTTATAAGAGATGTAAAAGAAATACAACCTTTGCAACACCTTGAATATGAGGGCGTTGCAAAGGGGAAAAACTTAATTATGGTTCAACTCGAATCGGTGCAAGAAAATGTAATCGGTTTAAAACTAAATGGGAAATCAATCACTCCGAATCTAGATCATTTACGTGATCAATCTTTGTCATTTCCAACCTTTTTTCAACAAACAGGAAGGGGAAATACGATAGACGCTGAGTGGACTGTTAATACATCAACGTTTCCAGGAATTCATGAGCTAAATTCAAATCGATTTGCAAATCGTGAAGTTCCAAGCCTTCCTAAATTACTAAAGAAGAATGATTACGTGACGAATACGTTTCATACAAATCATGCGAAATTTTATAATCGAAAACGAGTATATAAAGCATTAGGATTTGATCAATTTTATGACCAACAATATTTTGGGAATAAAGAGGTAATCGGTATAGCAGCCAGTGATAGAGTATTGTATACAAAAACAGTACCTGTTTTAAAAAAATTAGATAAACAGAATAAAAAATTCTATGCACATATTATTGCATTAAGTAGTCATCATCCGTTCAAGATACCAAGTGATCATAAACCGCTAGTATTGCCAAAAGAATTAGAAGGGACACAATTTGGTGATTATATTCAGGCTGTTCATTATGCAGATAAAGAAGTGGGCTTTTTAATAGAGGAATTAAAACGTGAAGGATTATGGGATAAATCTTTATTTGTCGTATATGGGGATCATCATATTATTGATACAAATGCTCTACCAAATCATGAAAAAAAATATTTGCCAAAATCTCAATTGAAAAATGGGCAAATTGATCCATATCGCATTCCATTCATGATACATTATCCTGGGCTAGAAGAAGGAAAGCAAATTGAGACAATAGGGAGTGAGGTAGATATTTTGCCTACCATTACAAATTTATTAGGCATCGATACAGGAGATCAAGTTATATTTGGACAAGATTTGCTGAATTATAGAAAAAATATGATTCCGCAGAGATTCTTTTTTCCAGATGGAACATTCATTGGTCAGGAGTACAGTTATATTCCAAAAGAGAAATTTGAAACTGGACAAGCAATGAGCCTAGAAGGAGAACTAGTTCCTTTAACTCCAGAGATAAAAAATCAATTCGAACAGACAAGAAAGTTACTATATTTATCAGATCAATATCTTGAGAATTTACCAAAAGCAAAAGGATAAGGTGGCTGAGTTATTATGAAAAAAATATTCATTATGATTTTATATAGTAGTTTTTTCTTTTTCACAGTTTATCGTTTCATAGATACACCGAATATACTACAGTTTTTGTTTCCTGGTATTGAATAGGGAAAATTATAGATCGTAAAAAAGGCAGGAGAGTTTTATTCCTGCTCTTTTTTCATTTTCTTAGAGGTAAATTTCTTACATGAAAAAGTAATATATATATAGTAAGGATTGACATGAAACGCTTTTCATCCTTTACGTTATAATCAAGTAAGCAACAAAAAATAAGGACATAAGTATATGGTGAGCAGGGGAAGGGAATAAGTAATAAAAAATGGAGGAACTGTAATTCATAAAAGTTTTGCTCGATAATAGGAGGGGTACCAGTGGAAAATGAAAAAAAAGTACTTCAATGGTTAAAAGAACAAAATGCGCCGTTTTGGATTCGACTGCAAATTTTACAGGCATTTCAAATGCATAAAGTTATGGTTGAAATAGATAAAAAGTTAATGGCGTATGAGGAAAAAGAATATAGGGAAAGAATCTAATTCAATCCCTGCAGCATTGTTCGTAAATTTTTCAACCCATTATGTATTGCGTGTTCATCCTTTCGTTCCAAATTGTAAAGGAGCTGATGAAGTAAAGGACTATGCTGATAAAAAGAAATAATGCGTTTCATGAAGGAGGAATCATGATGAGGGATAAGGGTACAGTATTTTTTATAAACATCTTCGGTAAATATACTCCCAAAGTCATGATATAAACCAGCAAAATCAAAGGCAGGATCTCCAATTTGTGTATCGCCAAAGTCAATAATTCCAGAAACTTTTTTATGCTTCTCATCGAATAAAATATGATGATGAGTAAAATCGGCATGAATCATTGTATGTTGTAAGTTGTATCGATGTAACAGTGTGAAAAATTGATGAAAAAATTTGTCAAAGGCCTCTTTCTCGAATCTTGTTAATAGATGAGAAAGATAACCATTTAATTTTATTTGCAGTTGTTTCCAGTAGGTGATTGTTTTTTCCATTTTAAATCCTAATTGTATAGCATGTTCCATTGAAATAGTATGTAAAGTCGCAAGAAATCGAGCAATCTGCATCATTACTTTTTCGCGCTCTTGTATTGTTAAGTTAGTAATCATTTGAGGTGTCAATGGTTTTCCATGAATAAACGTATAGTAACTACAAGCTGGAACAGCATCTGATTCATTTGAATACAACAGATGATAATTAGGAATTTCAATATCATGTAAAGACTTAGCTAGGAGAGAACAAAGTTCTTTTTCTAGCGGGATTCTTTTTGCAGCCGTGACTTTTCTAGGAAAGCGAAAAAGCAAAGCGTTATTTATAATAATCGCTATATTATCCCAGCCGCTTTCATTTTGTTGAAAAGAATCTATATGTAAATGTGGGAGTGCTTGTTGTATATATTGTTGAAAAGAATTCATATATCGTTCCCCGTTTCTGTTATAGTGAGAGTTCTTATTTTATAATATCAGAAATTTCTTTATTATCGAGATAGGAATGGTAATATGAATCCCATATTCATGTTTCAAAAAAACAGTGATACCAATGTAGACGGTATCACTGTTTTTTATCTTCTTTTACAGGTTTTCATTTTGTTGTCCGATTTCTTTTTGTGCAATGTGGAGATTTCCTCGCTCAATTTGTTTCTGTTTATGAATAGAATTTCCGACGTACCCTTTTTTTGTTGGAACGACTCTTTTAGAAGTATGAGCATTTTGCTGTTTCATAAAGGGATCCACCTTTCATTAAAAATAAACGAAAATGATGAGTATAAGCAATATAGCAGCGAAGATGGTAATACCAACTAAAAAAGATGTATTTTTATATTTAGGGGGCTTATGAACATCTTGGCGATATCCAGGTGAAATTTCAGGGGCGAATTCTTCGTCGAATGTTTTCTTTTTATTTTGTTCGTCCATATACTTTCACCTTCCTTTTTTATTTATGTTACACGTTGTGAAGAAGAACTATACATGAAAGAAAAAACTCTATAATTAGCAGTTTTTCTCAGAGTATGGGGAACATAATAAAAAGTAATATCGATACATCAAATAGCCCTTCATCTTCCTCTTTTTTGTCATTTCCTATTTCTCATTCAAAATCTATTATCACCATACTGACACGTATTTCTTTATTTGGAGCATTATGTTCTTTTCGCAGGTTTTATCCTTTTTTGTTACGGTTGCTTCTCATTTTTTTATTGAAAACTATCTAATTAGAAGTTCTATCATTTCGCCATAGTAATTGAAAATAGAAGGAATCCAGATTATTATATTGTTATTGTAATTTTATTTTGTTGAAGGAGGATACATAGTATGATGAAAAAGTCGAAAGGTTCTATTGAATCAGAGATAAGTAAGGCAATTACTCAGTGGGAAAAAGATTATCTTGGGCGTGGGTCTATATCTGTTAAGACAGATATATTACGGGATATGATTATTGTGAATTTACAAGGTATTTTAACACCAGCTGAATATGCTGTTTGTGAAACAAAAGATGGTATGTTAACGATAAAGAAAACACGTTCAGAACTAGTGGAATCGGGAATAGATCATCTTAAGGATATTATAATAGACTTAACTGGAGAAAAAGTGAAAAGCTTCCATACTGATATAAGCTCTCGTACGGGTGAACGGGTAATGATTTTTAAGTTATTTCATAATCTTGAGAAAAAAATTTAATGTAAAAAATAGGTTTTTTGTGAATTTTAATAAAAAGAACTTTCAGAAATCTTACAAAGGGATTGACAAATTTTAAAATATAGTTTATCTTATAGATGTTTTAAAGACGTACAGATGTTTATTTTTAGAGCTTTAGCATTTTTTTAATCATTTATATTGACTAAATGAAAAAGCTTCTGAACATAAAAATTGAGTGTAACATAAATTTATACATCGCATAATCTAGAAGATTAGAAATATATTACTTTTTCTTTAGATAGAAGGAATAAACAAATAAATTACGACCCTTTATAAAATGGGAGCACTTCAAAAAACTTCGCTGAAGTTAGTTGAAGTGAAACCGACAATGTCCATAATTCAATGATTTTATATCATCATTGAATTATGGAAGTTGTCGGTTTTTTTTATTGATAAAAAACATCTACTTGCTAAAAGAAGGGAATGAAAATTTGGAATTCTGAAAAAATCGCCTTGATGAAAAAGAAATTTTTATAAGTTATCGTCGTTTGGAGGGAGTATTTTAAATGTTAATTTCGCTAAGTTCATCAACACTATTAACATTATTATTTATTACGCTTAGTGCTTCTTGGCTAAGTGGATTATTGTTTTTAAATGTAAGGATACCCTTACATTTTGTTCGTATTCATATTGGTATCGCTGCTTTACCGTCATTCGTTTCCTTACTTGCACTTGTTCATACAAATGTAGATGAAGTTATTGGTCCTTGGCATCTAGATTCTTTAGCTTGGTTAATGGCTTTCTTTGTTCTTACAATTGGTTTCATCATTCAGCGTTTTTCTTTACGTTATTTAATGGGAGATCGCTCATATCGAAAATATTTTATACTTTTCACATTCACTACAAGTACCTCTTCCATTGCATGGTTAAGTGATGATCTTCGTTTAATGGTCATTTGTTGGGGAGCAACTCTTGTTGGATTGGTCCTACTCATAAGATTAAATAGCAGTTGGAAAGTGGTAAGGGAAGCAACGAAAATTTCTGGTCGTTTCTTTACAATAAGTTGGATTGCTCTATTATTAGCTGTAATTTGGCTTTCTCAAGCAACTGGACAGTGGCAGTTAACATCCATTTTAGCGGATGAAAGTTTCGCTCAACATGGAACATGGGAGAAAGTAGGGATTCATTTATTCATCATATTAGCTGTGATGATTCCGGCAGCCCAATGGCCTTTCCAACGATGGCTCATTGAATCTGCTGTTGCTCCAACTCCTGTTTCCGCTATTATGCATGCAGGTTTAGTAAATGCTGGCGGTATCATGCTGACTAGATTTTCACCTCTTTTTCATGATGATGTAGCACAAATCATTTTACTTATTTTCTCCAGTGTTTCTGTATTAATAGGAACTGGAATTAGTCTAGTCCAAGTTGACTACAAACGCCAGCTAGTGGGTTCAACGATTGCACAAATGGGATTTATGCTCATTCAATGCGCGTTAGGTGCTTATTTAGCTGCCATTATTCATTTGATTTTACATGGTTTGTTCAAAGCTACATTGTTTTTACAAGCTGGTTCTTCTGTACGCCATTTTGAGGTTGTGAAACACTCTCATGAAAGGGCATCGTATTTATGGATTATGGTTGGACGTATTTTAGGCTTACTTATTGCAATTGGTTTCTGGCTTATGACCCCTAAAGAGGGATATCAATTAGTGAGTGCACTAATTTTAGGATGGTCATTATACTTTTCATGGAAACAGCTTGTTGTTTTTGGTGAGGGGAAAATTGGTCGAATTGCTGGCTTATCTTTTTTGATTGGATTTTCGCTCATTTACTTTACCGTTCATACCTTTTTTTATGAGTGGTTGCACACAGATGTGTATCAAAATGTTCAACCTCCAGTTCCAGCTGTTACCTTTGTCATATGTCTCTTACTATTTAGTAGCGTGATTGTTGCTTCGGTTGCTCGCAATCGATCCTCTACTATATTTGCCATACTGTATCTTTGGTTAGTTCGAGTAAGCGAGGCAAATCAAAAGTCAGTAGAAAGTCACCCGAACTACCTGAAACACTATGTATCACAGGGAGGTAATCAGTGATGAGCATATCATCTGTAGTAACGAAAGAAAGTTTTAAAAAGAAAGACGCAAATATTGATATTCAGGAAAATGATATGAGTGATTTCGTTCAATCTGCTAGCCGAGTTATAGCGCCACTTTGGCCTATCTCTACGTTTGCAGCGCGTCATCCTTGGGTGGGGCTTGAAAAGCAATCCTTTGAACAAGTTGCAGATTGGCTAAAAGAAATTCGTGATGTGGATATATACCCTAGTGCTTCCATGATTCATTCGGCAAAGGGGAGAGGAGAGATCGATGAATCTTTTTTACATGCGGGATTGCATCGTTGGCTTGACTCACAATCTTTTCATATACCAAGAGAGAAAGCAGAACGTTTTTGCCAGGCAGCTTTAAAGTTAGATAAGTTACCCTCGCACCTCTTATTATCAAAAGAGTTAAATAAATTAGCAGCGAAAATAAATGATGTAAATACGGAAAGTACCGAAGATTTTTCAATACAACCAATAAGTTCGCTGATAGAGAATCAAAATAACGAAAGGTTAGCTAATATCCTTGATTATCATGTTATTAAATGGTGTAAATTATATCTGGATAACTTTCAGTCAAGTTGGGCAATGCCAAATCGTGAGAAAGGTTTCTATCATGCATGGCACCACCTTATTAAATATGATCCAGCACTCAGTAAAAATCAGCGTAAAGCTTTAAAAGATTGGCCACAAGATGCAAATGCGGCTTTAGTAAGAGCTTTGTCCGAACTAAAAATCCCTAAGTCAAAGATACAGACGTATCTTGAAGGCCATTTGCTTTCCTTACCTGGATGGGCAGGAATCATACTTTGGCGCTCTAAACAATCGATTCGGGAACATACACTCCTAACAGAATATTTAGCAGTGCGAATTTCAATGGAGTGGGCGATTGTAAAACCTTATTTATCTTTAGTAAATCGTCAGCTCAAGAGAAAAGTTCCGATTGTCCCACTTTTAGCTTCTTGGATCCATTGGGGGGATATTTCAATCGAGGAATGGTCTCAAATGTCTGCAACGGAGCAAAATGAATTATTATTAATGGCGCATCATTTTGATGAGAAACTTCGTAGAAAGCTTTGGTGGGAAGCTTGGGAACAAACACATGCGGAGCGATTAAGTCAGAAGATTCTCTCTAAACAACGTGTAAACAACAAGAAAAAATTTGTATTAGCTCAATTGGCATTCTGTATTGATGTACGTTCAGAACCTTTTCGTCGACAACTTGAAAAAGCAGGTCCGTTCGAGACGATTGGAATTGCCGGTTTCTTTGGATTACCGATTGCAACGAGTGAACTAGGTAGTCATCACAGCCATCCTTCTTTACCGGTTATGCAAAAACCAAAGCATCAAATAAAAGAGCTTGCAAGTGAAGATGAACTGAAGTCTTACCAACAACGTAAAAAGGTAGACAACTCAGTAAGCTATACATTTAAAATGATGAAACAGAATGTACTTACGAGCTTGCTTCTACCCGAGTTAAGTGGACCTCTGCTTGGTCTACAAATGATAGCACGGAGCTTTGTACCAAGAAGAGTAGGTGGCTTCATTCGTAACCTTCGTAAAACTTGGTTACGAAAACCTGATACAAGATTTTCGCTTAATTATGCTCATGACACAGAGTCGGAAATACCTATTGGTTTTTCTAAAGAAGAAAAAGTGAACTATGTACGCCAAACATTAAAAATGATGGGGCTAACAGAGAATTTCGCTCCTTTAGTCGTAATATGTGGGCATAGTAGTCAAAGTACTAACAACCCTTATGCTGCAGCTCTTGAGTGTGGTGCTTGTGGTGGCGCGTCAGGAGGATTCAATGCAAGAGTTTTCGCTACTTTATGCAACCTTCCAGAAGTAAGAGAAGGGCTTTCTGCTAAAGGAATTAAAATCCCTGAGGACACGGTTTTCGCAGCTGCTGAGCATAAAACAACTGTGGATGAATTAGAATGGATTTATATTCCTGAACTTTCGGAATCTGCACAAGAAGCATTTCATCATATCAAAGCGATTATGCCAAAAGTCAGTCACAATGCAAATAGGGAGCGTTTAGCTCAATTACCTAATTTCAAAACGAAAATGAAAAATCCGAGGGCAGAGGCACACAGGTTTGCAGAAGATTGGAGTGAGGTACGTCCAGAATGGGGATTAGCTCGTAATTCATCTTTTATTATCGGACAACGTGAATTAACTCAGGATTGTGACTTGGAAGGTAGAGCTTTCCTTCATAATTATGATTGGAAACAGGATGAAAGTGGCGATATTTTAGCCAACATCATTGCAGGGCCAGGAACTGTGGCTCAATGGATAAATCTACAATATTATGCTTCAACTGTAGCTCCTCATTATTATGGTAGTGGAAATAAAGCAACACAAACCGTAACAGCAGGTCTTGGTGTTATGCAGGGAAATGCGAGCGACTTGTTATCAGGAGTACCATGGCAATCTGTCATGCAATCAGATTATGAGGTATATCATTCTCCACTTCGTTTATTAATTGTCATCCAAGCACCTAGCAAATATATAGAACGTTTGTTAAAGAATGATTTGATATTTCGAGAAAAAGTTAAAAATGGGTGGGTTAGACTTGCTAGTGTTGACCCGGAAGGGAGATGGAAAAACTGGTAATTGCTAAATTAAAAGTTTCATAAATAGAATGATTATAATGAAGAAGGAGTGCAACACATGCAGTTAAAGAATAAAAAAGTTTTATTGTTAACGGACATTGAAGACGGAATAGAGCGTATGATACAACAAGTAACGAATGTTCAACCAGAAAACATGTTAACGATACAAAGCTGTGGTTCCGTAATTGTACATCCTTATGGAGATATAATGAGATCTATTATTATTGCTATTTATCAAGAAAATGTTGAAGAGATTTTTGTTGTAGGAATAAAAGATAAAGAGACTGCCCTAGTTCATCTACAAAGCCAACTTGATTCCATACAAGATAACATACAACTGGACTATCTTTTTAAACATTGCATGCCTGAATTTTCAGGTGGTACCTTTGCCGATTGGCTAAATGGAAAAGAAAATGTTCGTGAAAATATCGAAAAGAGTATGGATATTATTCGTCATCATCCACTCATACCGCCCCATATTAAAATTCATGGTTTCATGATCCATAAGATGGGAAAAAGAGACGCTGTTGTCAATGTTCTTACTAATAAAACAGTATAAAACGTTAATTTTTGGTGCTGAAGCAATTTTTATGAATACTTTCAATAACTTGGAGAAAAATCGCTATAATTAGCGATTTTTCTCTGTAATATATTTGCGTTGTACTTGGAAAAGGCGTACAAGCAGGAAGCTAGCACCAAATGCAAGTCCAAGAATAAGACCAATCCAATACCCTTTTGCAGCCCAATCTGTGTGCGTTGCAAAGAGATAACCAAGTGGAAGTCCGATCACCCAGTAGGCGATTAAAGTCATAATGAGTGCGACATTTACATCTTTATAACCGCGAAGCGCTCCTTGCACTGGTGTTGCAATTGCGTCAGAAAATTGGAATAAAATCGCGAATATAAGAAATTCTTTTGCCAAATGATGAACAGCTGAATCTGTTGTATAAATAGAAGCGATCGCATCATCAAAGAAATAAAGAAGGATGGAATATAAAAGGGCAAAGGAAAGTGCAAAACCTATTCCAATCCATCCGTATTGTTTGGCGTTTCTATATCGTTTTGCTCCAACTTCAAATCCAACGGCAATTGTCATAGCCATAGATAGACTTAATGGTGTCATATATAATAATGAAGCAAAATTCATAGCTGCTTGATGTGCAGCTATCGTTGTCGTACTAAAGTTACTCATTAAAAGTGTTACAGCAGCGAAAATACTTGTTTCAAAAAAGATCGCAAAGCCAATTGGAACTCCTAGTTTTAGGAATTCTTTCCAACTTAAAAAAGAAACGCGGTATAGCTGCTTAAAGATACCGAAAGATGCAAACGGCTCCTTCGTACAAATGATCATAATTGTAATTAATAAAATGCACCAATATGTTGCAGTGGAAGCGATAGCTGCTCCGACACCACCGAGTTTTGGGAAGCCGAAATGTCCAAAAATAAGCACGTAATTTAAAACAACATTAATTGGTAAAGAAAGCAATGTAATAATCATCGTTGTTCGTGTTTTTCCTAATGCATCAATAAACCCTCGTAATACAGTATAAACAAATAAAGGAATAATTCCGATTGCAATAATGCTTAGAAATTGAGTTGCAATACGTTCTACAGGTTCTTCTAATTGCATGCCGTTTAAAATAGGAGAAACAGCGAAAAACCCAATTATAATAACAAGGATACTAACAAAAATTGCTAAGTATACGGCTTGCATAATAATATGAGGAACATCTTCTTTTTTATTCGATCCTACGAGTTGAGCAACAATTGGGGTAGTAGCCATTAAAATGCCAGTTAATCCAGTACTAACGGGAATCCAAATGCTAGTCCCAATTGCCACACCTGCCAAATCAGTCGGACTTGCATGTCCTGACATTGTCGTATCAAAAAAGCTCATTGCAAATAATGACATTTGCGTGACGAAAATCGGAAGAAATAGTAATAAAAATTGCTTTATTTTTTGTGAGAATGAGAGCGCTTCGTTCATAAAATCCCCCTTGCCATATAAAATAAACTCTTACTATCATACAATTTAATCTAAGAATAGAAAAGAAATATATGCATTGTAGTGGAGAAAAAATAAAAATAGATGCACTTTGAAAACGTATAGGGTATTATGATAAGGTGTGGAAAATTACAGATTTGAGAGTAAGGAGGCACGAGTCGTGGCTGATTGGTTAATTGGTTTAATCATGGGTGCTGTTGAAGGGTTGACAGAGTTTTTACCAGTATCATCAACGGGCCATATGATTTTAACAGGTCATTTACTTGGATTTGACGACGAGAGAGCAAAAGTTTTTGAAGTTGTTATCCAATTGGGATCGATTTTAGCAGTTGTTGTTATATTTTGGAAGCGGTTATGGTCGTTAGTGGGAATTGGAAAAGTGACAGAAGGACCATCATTAAATTTATTACATATTATTATTGGAATGATCCCTGCTGGGGTGCTTGGCGTATTGTTTCATAGTACCATTAAAGAAGTTTTATTTGGGCCAGGCCCGGTTGTCATTAGCTTAATTGCAGGTGGTATTTTAATGATTGTGGCTGAGAAGTTTTCGAAGCCAAGTACAGCAAGAACATTGGATGAGATTACATACAAACAAGCATTTGCTATAGGGATGTTCCAATGTTTAGCGCTTTGGCCAGGATTCTCACGATCTGGATCAACAATAAGTGGCGGATTGATTGCTCGTGTGTCACATACAGCAGCAGCTGAATATACATTTATTTTAGCAGTACCGATGATGATAGCTGCTAGCGGACTAGATTTAATAAAAAGCTGGGATGTATTAAGTGTGGCGGATTTACCGCTATTCGCGAGTGGATTTATTACAGCATTCATTGTAGCGATGCTTGCAATTGTTTCGTTTTTAAAATTATTAGCACGTGTAAAATTAACACCGTTTGCTTATTATCGCTTTATTTTAGCAGCGGTATTCTATTTCTTTCTTATGTAAAAAAACTGCCGGAATGGCAGTTTTTTTATTTCACGATTTTTTCAATCATAGTTTCCATCACATGTTCCCAAAGGGACGTGTCATCAGCTAATGTTGCGCGGAAATTGGCATACATTTCTTTTTGTTTTTCTTCAAATGATGGATCTTCTTTTTCTGGCAATGTTTCTCGCATGGAAGTGATTAATTCTTGTATTTTTGGAGCACGTGGTCCCCATACGGCTTTTTCATTTCCTTCTTGATCAATGAAAATGAAAATTGGAATTGATCGCGCTGTACCGTTCGTTAAATATTGATCCATTAATTCTAAGTTTTCATCACGAATTAATAAGCGCATATCAATATTTGCCACTTCACAAATGCGTTTCATAACAGGTACACAAAGAAGGGCATCACCACACCAATCAGCCGTTAAAACGATAACGCGCCAGTTATCATTTTGACGTTCTTCTAAAACAGGGAGTAATTCGTTTGGAATTAAAAAGTTATTATAAATGTGTAATAACTTATCTTGATTTACTTTCATTTCATTGACATATGTATCAAAGGACATACCTTTATCAGCCCATTGTTGTAAATTCATGATTCACACCTCTTTTGTTTAAGATGCTTTTATTGTACCAATTTTCGTTTTGAAAAGCTTGTATTATTACTTCCTAAAATGGAATGGATAGAACTGAATTTTTATAAGAAAATAAGGTGACAAAAGGTAAGATTTAAGGTAGAATTATTAATAATGTTTTTATTTAACTATATGAAATAAAAGGGGATGTAAATGGTGTCTTACAATCGTGAACAATTAATGGAGGACCTGTCTACAAATGTCTTTGCTATGTTTCGTTCGTTGCGTAATGATATTGGCAAGATTTTTGGTGGTTACATACCATGGAATGAGTTTGTCGTGCTTCGCATATTAAATCGTGCTAACAAAGAGATGGTTTCACGGGTAGCGAATGAATTGAATGTTTCGAATAGTCATATTACAGCTGTAACAGAAAAATTAATTCATAAAGGTTTTGTAACACGTTCACGTTCTACATCAGATCGACGTGTTGTATATTTAGAAATTACGGAGCAAGGAAAAGAATTAGTTGCTAAAATGGAATCGGCGAAAAGACAATATTTAAAAGAAAGATTCTCCGCTTTATCTGAAGAAGAAATGGAATTTATGATATCTATTTCGAAAAAACTTATATAAGAACAAGTCCTTCTCAGTTTTGAGAAGGTTTTTTTTATTTAAAAGTGCGATAAATAATGAAAAGATTCGTAGTTACTATAGGTGGAAAATGAGTATGATCGGTTACGAAAAGCCATACTAAAAATGATGGAAGAAAGGAGAGAGAAAAATGACGAATCGTAACGGTAGTCACGGTAGTAAAAACCAAGGTTCACCAAAATTAGGACAGTTTCAACAGGAATTTGGTGCAGAGTTTGAAGTTGGGAATGATAATAAAGGAAAAGAATACCGTTCTAAAAAAGGAAGTAAATCAAAAAAGGAGTGAATTGATTCACTCCTTTTTAATTAGGATGCAGCAGAGTCATTTTTAATATATTTCTCTTCAGATTTCGAAACAATCATGGCACAGATTGCATCACCTGAAATATTAACAGCTGTTCTAGACATATCAAGAATACGATCCACCCCAATAATTAAAGCGATGCCTTCTACCGGAAGATTTACTTGATTTAAAACCATCGTTAACATAACAAGACCGACACCAGGAACGCCGGCTGTTCCGATACTAGCTAGTACAGCGGTTAATACGACCATAGCTAATTGAGCAATTGTAAGTTCAACACCATATACTTGTGCAATAAATACGGTAGCTACCCCTTGCATAATAGCGGTACCATCCATATTGATTGTTGCTCCGAGTGGTTGAACGAATGAACTAACAGATTTTGAAACGCCAAGCTTTTCTTGAGCTGTTTTCATAGCAAATGGAAGAGAAGCATTGGAACTAGAGGTACTAAATCCAATTGCCATTACAGGTGAAAAATGTTTGATGAAGCGAACGATACTTTCTTTTGTAAATATTTTTAATAACCCGCCATATATAAAAATGCCATGTATGACAAGTGCTAGCATAACAACAATCATATACTTGAACATTGCAGCGACGCCTGCCAGCCCCATCTGTCCAACAGAAGAAGCGAGCAATCCAAATGTTCCAATTGGAGCGAGTTTCATAATGAGGTTTACAAGATACATCATTAATTCGTTACCCTGTTCAAGTAATGAGTGGATTCCTTGAACTCGCTTTCCAAGAATGGCAAGTCCAAGTCCAATTAATACCGCAAAAGCAATAATTTGAAGCATATTTCCATCACTCATTGCTTTCGCTGGGTTATCTGGGACGATATTGAGGAGTGTATCAACAATAGATGTTTCCGCTTTGTCTCCTTTATAGGAAAGCCCTTCTGTTTTAAATGTACCGCCTTGTCCTGGTTGAATAAAGAGTGCGAGTGTAACAGCAAGTGAAATAGCAATGGCTGTTGTTGTTAAAAAGAAAGAAATGGATTTGATTCCGATTCTACCAAGTTGTTTAGGATCGCCAAGACCTGCGGCACCAAGAGCAATCGAAATAAATACAACTGGAACGACAAGCATTTTAATAAGCCGAATGAAAAGTTGTCCAATTGGATGAAAGATATATTGATTTAAAGGTGTAAAAATGGATGGGGCATATAAATTTAGGGCGAGCCCGACGATAAGACCGATAAATAGAGCGATTAAGATTGCTTTTGTTTGTTTCAATGAAATCCCTCCTTATTTTTGAAAATATGTTTTCATTTAATTGTACCGAAAAATGATATTATTTGACAATATTTTCTGAAAATTTTCTAGTTGAAAAATGAATATTTTGTTCATTTTTCAGTGATGAAAGTGAAAATGTATTATTAGAGAGATCCGTAACAGCCTTTACTTTATGAGAAAGCAAAAAAAAGACCACCCTGTCAAAATAAGGTGGTCATGGAAGGGGACAATTTATGTCAATTTTAATTAGGGATGGAAAGCTGTTTGAGACATTGGGGAATGTCTCGTTATTAGGGAGGAACAGCTTTGATAGTTATAATATAAAAGAGAGATGTGACTTCAATGTGAACTTGAAGTGAAAGGTGTGGGGATTTAAAAAAAATAAACAGAATCCATCGGTTAGTGCTTATGAAAATAAGAGTTGAAATCTATAAAAAAAAGGATTATGCTCAACTATATTATAAGAGTATAAGAATTTGTTTTCATAATGAAATTCTACCTTATAGCATGAAAGATAGAAGCATTTTATTGAGGAGTTCGTGATATGAAAGCAGAAAAAAAGCAAGGAGTTTATAATCGTTCTATCAGATTAAGTCCACCACAAATTTTAGCAACAGGCTTTTTTTGTTTAATTGTCGTCGGAGGAATGTTATTAAAGTTACCATTTGCGACAAAGGAATCGATTAGTTGGGTCGATGCTTTTTTTACAGCAACTTCTGCAGCGACTGTAACTGGTTTAGGAGTTGTAGATACCGCAAGTACTTTTACGATGTTTGGTCAAATTGTCATCATGTTTTTAATTCAAACGGGTGGTCTTGGATTAATGACAATTGCGATTTTAATTGTATGGGTACTCGGTAAAAAAATTGGTTTACGTCATCGTTTACTCATTGGAGAAGCTTTTAATCAGACAAATATTGGTGGCCTTGTAAAATTAGTAAAACGAGTTTTTATTTTTTCTATTTGTATAGAAGGAATTGGAATTATTTTTTTATCTATTCGATTTATCCCGGAATTTGGGTTTAGTAAAGGAATGTATTACAGTATTTTTCATGTGATTGCAGCTTACAATAATGCAGGATTTACACTATGGCCAGATAATTTAACGAGATATGTAGGAGATCCGATTGTTAATATTGGTATTTGCTCTTTAATTGTTATAGGTGGTTTAGGATTTACTGTATTAATTGATATGTGGTATAGTCGTAGTTTTCAGAAATTATCACTTCATTCGAAAATTATGATTCTAGGAACGATTGCTCTAAATGTAATTGCTACGGTTGTTATTTTTATATTGGAGTATAATAATGTGAAAACATTAGGCACATTATCTGTAAATGAAAAATTATGGGCGTCCTTCTTCCAAGGAATTACACCGCGTACCGCAGGGTTTAATACAGTTGATTACGGCGGAATGGAAGAGTCATCCATATTATTTACAATGATTTTAATGTTTATTGGTGCGGGTAGCGTTTCGACAGGTGGAGGGATTAAGTTAACGACATTTGTTATTTTAATTACATCCGTTATTTCCTTTTTTAGAAAAAAGGAAGACTTTGTGTTATTTCATCGTACGATTAAAATGGCAACAGTAACGAGAGCTTTAGCGATTGTAGTTGCTAGTCAAATTCTCATTTTTGTGGCAGTATTTTTATTAATGCTTACAGAAAAATTTAGTTTTATTCAATTATTATTTGAAACGATTTCAGCATTTGGAACGGTCGGCTTAACAATGGGGATTACTGCGAAGTTATCTGCAGTTGGAAAATGCATCATTATGTTCGTTATGTTTTGCGGATTAATCGGACCGTTAACATTAGTATTTTCTTTAGCACGACCTGCGAAACAAAAAATTCGCTATCCATCAGAAGATGTTTTCACAGGATAAGGTATCTCGCTTGGCGAGATACCTTTTTTAGTTAAAAGAGTGAAAACAATAAACCGATAATTGCAGCGCGGAATAATAAAGAAACCAGTACAGCAATACCGCCGACAATAGCAGCGATACTACCGGTAACAGTAGCACCACGATTATAAGCATAAATACCGAGTAAAACGGAGACAAGCCCAAATAGTGTTGGGAATGTGAACAGTGATAAGACTGCAAGAGCAAGAGCAATGAAACCTGCCGTTGATCCTGCTGTTTTTGATTTTACATCATCTCTATCGTCTCGGTCATAAGTGACACGATTAGGGGCAACCTCTGCCGCATATTCTTCTTTATAATCATTTTCAGTTCTATGATGATCATCAAATTTATCAGCCAAGGTAATCGCTCCTTTCCTAGCAAGGTTCTTTAGTAGTATGTATAGCTTTTTCTTTTTTATCCTGCTATTTATCACTTTTTAAAATTTGTAGGTAGAGTTGTTATGCTGCGTGAAATTTCATTTTGATGAGAAACAAAAGAGGTATGTATAGCAATTTGATTTGATTGTAAAACTTGGTATGAGTTCCTTTATTTTGGAGAGTATAAAAAAGAATGATAAGGAAAGGTTGGTTGAAATGATGGAACATCCAATTGAAAATTTAATGAAAACAGCAATGACAAATTTGAAAGAAATGGTAGATGTAAATACGATTGTAGGGAGTCCTGTTTCGACAGCAGATGGACATGTCGTGTTAACTGTTTCGAAAGTTGGTTTTGGTTTTGGAGCAGGGGGAAGTGATTTTAAAGGAGAAGTATCTCGCCGTGAAAAGCAACATACGCATGCAGGGCAGGGGTCACAAAAAGAAATGAAACAAGAGTATCCGTTTGGAGGAGGAAGTGGAGCTGGAGTCTCCATCAATCCTGTCGCTTTTTTAGTAGTAGGGTCGAATGGTGTGCAAGTATTGCATTTACAGAGTGGGACACATTTAATTGAGAAGGCGCTGAATACAGTTCCGAGCACTGTGGATAAGTTTGTAAATGGACGCTAGACAGTACTTTGCATTTTTTAGGAATTATGATATATTAGGAAGAGTGTGTTTGTAATGACAAATATAATTGAAATGTAAATATATATGATATATGAAATAAGGGAGAGGTAGTTATGATTAATATCAAGAATTTTGCTGTTGGCTTATGTATGCTAGTAAGCGGATTTGTTGTTTACGTTGTAAAAGAAAAAGCGCCATTTTAAAACAGGCAGATGATACTGTCTGTTTTTTGTTTCCTTAAAATTATTGACGAATTTGTTATTATATGTTAAAATTTTAATTCGTGTCTCGGTTACAGCTAGTATAGCTTAACTATTACTTATACGTACAAGATGAAAAGTTTGTGAAAGATCGGGTAATTGTACCAACAACTTTTGTGAACAGACCCTAAACTTTGTATGTATAGGTGATACGCATGCTAGTGTATCAAGGAGCGGTCAGAGGAACCGTATTGATGAGAGAGAGGTAGGGCTTTCATCCAGTATATGTTACTTTCCCGTTAGGTGAATATAAAAAAGAGAAGTCTCCTGCATGTAAGGAGACTTCTCTTTTTAATTCGGATACATATAGTAGATATGATATCTTCTATACTCTACTTTCAACTTGTTGACAAATTTCATCTGTCGTTAAACCGCTTGCCTTAATGACAGATCCTTTTGTCGATACATCACTGATTCCCATTACATTCGAATCTTGTCCAGTAATGACACAACAATCGCATTCTTTTGCATCACTTTCGGATTGTAGAGAAATGACTTCATGTCCTTTTTGTTGCAACGCTTGTTGAACATCTGTTAACGAACTTTCAACACCGATTTTTGCCATAACGATCACCTCCTACCATCTACTAATATGCTCAAATTCTCGCCAAATATTTATATATTTGAGAAAAAGATGGTAGGAAGTTATAAAGTGAAAGTTTTATCGATAGAGTTTTTTTATCCTTCGTTGATGAACAGCTTTCATCAATCGGGCTGCCCTACAATAGCGGGATGCATATAAGGAAATATATCGCTGGATTAGTCGTTATATACACCAGTTAACATTTGACTTACAAATTGATCATTTAAATGCTCTTGAATAGAATTGTTATTGGATTGAAAATCAATGGAAGCAGTAAAATGATTATGTTTCGTTTCATTCGGCTCTACTTCCACATAATCATTGAATTTACAAAATCCTTTTGTATCCATTAAATCAAATAATTGTAGCATCTTTACTACCTCTTCTCTTGTTCCTTTAATTTGTACGTAAGCCATCTTGATTTCCTCCTTCGTTTAATAAATTATTTTTTAAACATAGGATTATGATAACTACATAAAAAATATGATGGTTATTTTCACATCGAGATCTTTTGCTTGATTTCCCCCTTTTTCCTCAAAAATTGTACATAAGTGCCAAATATATAAAATCGATGTCCGTTTATTGAATACAATAGATTCGCATCATTTGCAAAAAATCCTTCTTGTAAAAAAAATATTTTTAGCATAAAAAATGACGAAAAAATTTTTTTGGATTTTTGTAAACGTTAACAATGTTGATAAATCAATATGCTTTAAGGTGTACATGCGTTTAAATATTATAAATTTTCTAAAAATTATCTTGATTTATTGAAAAAGGAGAGTAAACTAGGAAGCAATAAAAAAATCAATAGAACATAGGAGGCGCATTTAAGTGGATGAACAATTGCTTCTGGGAAAACGGATTCGCATAAAAAGCGTTTGCTACAAGAGTTTCGTCAATAGTTGTAGCAGATGGAGAGAAAATTTACGAAGAGAATAAAGCGGTTTAATCATTCTCATGAGACGATAAAGCGTTGATGGGGAGGAGTAGTTGATGATGAAGCCTTACAGAGAGTCGGTGGTTGCTGGAAACCGATGGTTCATGTCGACGAACATCGCCCTTGAGTGCTAAGCTGAAGCATTTGTCTAGGCTTAGACGGTAGCTCCGTTACTAGCTAGACTCATTTTTAAAGAGTCACTAAGGCAAGAAAATTTCTTGCGAAGAAGGGTGGTACCACGAAATCTTTCGTCCCTTCAGCACATAGCTGAAGTGTGGACGTAGGATTTTTTTATTTGATAAAAAAGGAGGGGAATACAATCGATGTCTTCAAAAACAGAAGAAAAAATGGTAACTGGTGCAGAGCTATTGTTAGAAGCGTTAGAGAAGGAAGCGGTTGAAGTTATTTTTGGGTATCCAGGGGGTGCTGTTTTACCACTATATGATGCATTGTATGATTGTCAGATTCCTCATATTTTAACTAGACATGAACAAGGTGCGATACATGCAGCAGAAGGATATGCCCGAATTACCGGGAATCCGGGTGTTGTCATTGCAACAAGTGGCCCAGGGGCAACAAATGTAATCACTGGGCTCGCCGATGCAATGATTGATTCATTGCCGCTCGTTGTTTTTACAGGGCAAGTTGCTACGACTTTAATTGGAAGTGACGCCTTCCAAGAAGCGGATATTATGGGACTTACCATGCCGGTAACAAAGCATAATTATCAAGTCAGAAAAGCTTCGGATTTACCAAGGATTATTAAGGAAGCATTCCATATTGCAAAAACAGGGCGACCGGGACCAGTTGTGATTGATCTCCCTAAAAATATGATGGTAGAGGAAGGGGAGCGATGTAGCGATGTGCAAATGGATTTACCCGGATATCAGCCAAATTATGAACCGAACTTATTACAAATTACCAAATTATCACAAGCGATTGCTGCGGCTAAAAAACCGCTTATTTTAGCTGGTGCTGGTGTGTTACACGCAAAGGCTTCAAAAGAATTGACAAAATTTGCTCGCATGTACCGTCTACCAGTCGTTCATACGCTTCTTGGATTAGGAGGATTCCCGCCAAATGATGAATTGTTTTTAGGAATGGGAGGGATGCATGGGTCTTATACAGCGAACATAGCAATGTATGAATGTGATTTGCTTATCAATATTGGTGCAAGATTTGACGATCGGCTTACAGGAAATTTAGCATATTTTGCGAAAGAGGCAATTGTTGCACATATTGATATCGATCCTGCAGAGATTGGTAAAAATGTCCCAGCGGCTATTCCGATTGTTGCAAGCGCGAAGCGAGCTTTAGAAGCACTGTTAGAACGTAACGAGCGAAAAGCGAATCATGAAGAGTGGCTTGCGCTTTTAAAAGAGAGAAAAGAACAATATCCATTTTTTTATAAACAAGATGCAGACAAAATGAAGCCGCAAGCAGCAATTGATATGTTGTATGAAATTACAGAGGGGACAGCGATTATTACGACGGATGTTGGTCAGCATCAAATGTGGGCTGCTCAATATTATCCACTTAAAGATCCGAATAAATGGGTCACATCAGGAGGACTTGGAACGATGGGATTTGGGCTTCCAGCAGCAATCGGTGCACAGATTGCTAAGCCGAATGAATTAGTGGTTGCGATTGTCGGTGATGCTGGTTTTCAAATGACATTGCAAGAATTAAGTGTTTTAAAAGAGCATTCTTTACCAGTTAAAGTGTTGATTTTAAATAATGAGGCATTAGGAATGGTAAGACAATGGCAAGATGAATTTTATCAGCAAAGGTATTCCCATTCGCTCCTTTCTTGTCAGCCGGATTTTGTAACATTAGCACAAGCGTATGGCATAAAAGGTATAAGAATTCAAGAGCCACTGCGAGCGAAAGAAGAATTACAAGCGGCAATGGCATTAGATGAACCTGTCGTAATCGATTGCCGAGTGTTGCAGTCTGAAAAAGTAATGCCGATGGTTGCTCCAGGAAAAGGAGTCCATCAAATGGAGGGGGTGAAAAGGAAATGAAACGAATCGTGACTGCAACTGTACGAAATCAAAGTGGTGTATTAAACCGGATTACAGGAGTGATGACACGAAGGCATTTTAATATTGAGAGCATTTCCGTAGGACATACGGAATCATCAGATGTTTCACGGATGACATTTGTTGTCCATGTGGAAAATAGGCAACAAGTTGAACAGCTCATTAAACAGCTTCATAAACAAATTGATGTACTGAAAGTAACTGATATAACGGAAGAAGCAATCATTGCAAGAGAACTTGCTCTCATTAAAGTAGCGACAACAAGTGTATTAAGGTCTGAACTATATAGTTTAATTGAACCGTTCCGAGCTACTGTAATAGATGTTGGGAAGGATTCCATAGTCGTGCAAGTAACAGGGACACAGGAAAAGGTAGAAGCTTTAATTGAACTGCTTCGTCCGTATGGATTGAAGGAAATTGCAAGAACAGGTGTGACAGCTTTTACAAGAAGCATGAAAAAACAAGAGAAACAAGTAATGTTAATTCATTAATTATTTCCATATAGGGGGAGAAGAAAATGGCAAAAGTTTATTATGAAAAAGATGTAATGGTAAATGTATTAAAGGGAAAGAAAGTAGCAATTGTAGGATATGGATCGCAAGGGCACGCTCACGCACAAAACTTACGTGATAATAACTTTGATGTAGTAGTTGGACTTCGGAAAGGAAAGTCATGGAAAAAGGCGAAAGAGGATGGTTTTTCCGTTTACTCTGTAGCTGAAGCGGCAGCGATAGCCGATGTAGTGATGGTTCTTCTACCGGATGAATTACAGCCCGAAGTATATCAGGCGGAAATTAAATCAAACTTACAATCTGGAAATGCACTTGTATTTGCTCATGGTTTTAATGTTCATTTTAATCAAGTAACACCGCCGGAAGATGTAGATGTATTCTTAGTAGCACCGAAAGGACCGGGGCATTTAGTACGCCGCACCTTTACTGAGGGAGGAGCTGTACCAGCATTGTTTGCTGTATATCAAGATGCAACTGGAACAGCGACAGAAAAAGCATTATCCTATGCTGATGGAATTGGAGCTACAAGAGCTGGTGTGCTAGAAACGACCTTTAAAGAAGAAACAGAAACGGATCTATTTGGAGAACAAGCTGTTCTTTGTGGAGGGGTGACTGCACTTGTAAAAGCAGGATTTGAAACATTAGTAGATGCTGGTTATCAGCCGGAACTTGCCTATTTTGAATGTTTACATGAATTAAAGCTCATTGTTGATCTTATGTATGAAGGTGGACTTGAAAATATGAGATATTCTGTTTCTGATACAGCGCAGTGGGGAGACTTTGTATCTGGTCCGCGTGTTGTAACAGAACATACGAAAAAAGCAATGGGAGACGTGTTAAAGGAAATTCAAGATGGTACATTCGCAAAAGGATGGATTGCAGAGCATCAAGCAGGAAGACCACATTTTCATGCGATAAACGCAAAGGAAAATGAGCATCAAATTGAAGTAGTTGGACGGCAGTTACGTGAGATGATGCCGTTTGTACAACCGAAAGTAAAGACGGAGGTTAAATAATATGAAACAGATTTTGTTCATGGATACGACGCTTCGTGATGGTGAACAATCACCTGGAGTCAATTTAAATGAACAAGAAAAATTACAAATTGCTCGGCAACTAGAAAAGTTAGGAATTGATGTGATGGAAACGGGATTTGCCGCGGCGTCTGAAGGAGACTTTCAATCTGTTAAACGTATTGCAGAAAGTATTCAAAATGCTTCGGTGATGAGTTTAGCAAGGGCAAAAGAAAGCGATATTCGCAAAGCGTATGAAGCGATAAAACGAGCTGTTTCTCCTAGACTGCATGTATTTTTAGCAACGAGTGATATTCATATGAAATATAAGCTCCGCATGTCAAAAGAAGACGTATTAGACAGTATTCACCGTTCTGTTATGTTAGGAAAATCTTTGTTTCCTACTGTGCAGTTTTCAGCGGAAGATGCAACGAGAACAGCGAAACCTTTTTTGGCTGAAGCTGTTGAAGTTGCTATTCGCGCAGGAGCAGATGTCATTAATATTCCAGATACAGTTGGGTATACACATCCAGCAGAATATTATTCTCTCTTTCAATATTTACAAGAATCAGTGCCTTCCTATGAAAAAGCAATTTTCTCTTGTCATTGTCATGATGACCTTGGCATGGCGGTAGCCAACTCGTTAGCGGCAATTGAGGGTGGGGCGTTGCAGGTGGAAGGTACGATGAATGGGATTGGGGAGAGAGCGGGAAATGCAGCTTTAGAAGAAGTAGCTGTCGCTTTGCATATTCGAAAAGATCACTATAAAACGCAGTCTTCTATAATATTGAAAGAAATGAAAGCGACGAGTACATTAGTAAGCCGTTTAACTGGGATGGTTATACCAAAAAATAAAGCAATAGTGGGAGCAAATGCGTTTGCACATGAGTCAGGTATTCATCAAGATGGTGTTTTAAAAGAAGTGACAACATATGAAATTATTGCACCAGAGTTAATTGGTGAATCACAGAATCTATTTGTTCTTGGAAAACATTCTGGACGCCATGCCTTTACGGAAAAAATGAAAGAACTCGGGTATGAGTTTACGCAAAAAGAACGAGATGTTGCTTTTGAAGCCTTCAAAACATTAGCGGATCGTAAAAAGGAGATTACGGATGAAGATTTACGGGCACTTATGCTTGGAGAAGCTGCACTTTTAACACAGCAGTACAATATTAAGCAGTTGCAAGTACATTTTGTGTCCAATCATATTCAATGTGCAACGGTTGTTTTACAAGATGAGAAAGGCAATAAATATGAGGATGCTGCAACTGGGGCAGGTAGTATCGAAGCTATTTATCATGCAATTCAAAGAATTTTAGAGATGGAATGTAAATTAGTTGATTATCGTATTCAATCGATTACGCAAGGTCAGGATGCACTGGCTCACGTTCATGTGGAATTAAAAGAAGGACCCCATCAAGTTTCAGGGTTTGGTGTTGCGCAAGACGTATTAGAAGCATCAGCTAGAGCATACGTTCATGCTGCTGGAAAATTAAAAGCACTGTTAACGCTCGTTAAGTAACAACCAAATAAGTAAGGAACCCCCTCGTTTATTTGTTCGGAAAAATCAGACAAAAGGAGTGCTTATCATTTGGAAAAACGTATTGTTTGTTTAGCTGGAGACGGTGTTGGACCAGAGATTATGGAAAGTGCGCAAGACATATTGCATATGGTTGAACGATTATATGGCCATCAGTTTTATTTACAAGAAGAGGAATTTGGGGGAGCTGCAATCGATTTATTTGGGCAACCATTACCCCAAAGAACATTGGCTGCATGTTTAGCAAGCGATGCGGTCTTGCTTGGATCAGTTGGTGGACAAAGATGGGACAATGCGAAAGAAAGGCCGGAAAAGGGATTACTTGCTCTTCGAAAAGGGCTTGGGGTATTTGCGAATGTTCGTCCAGTAACAGTAGAGGCGGAGATTGCACATTTGTCTCCATTAAAGACGGCGACTGAGATTGATTTTGTTGTTGTTCGTGAATTAACAGGCGGGATTTATTTTTCATTTCCAAAAGAAAGGACCGAGGAAGTAGCAACTGATACGTTGACATATCATCGCCGTGAGATTGAACGCATTGTATCCTATGCTTTTCAGCTCGCAAGTAAACGGCGCCAAAAAGTTACTTCTATTGATAAAGCGAATGTACTCGAATCTAGTAAATTGTGGAGAACAATTACCGAAGAAGTTTCTTTTCGGTATCCAGAGGTAGAGCTGGAACATATGTTGGTTGATGCAGCAGCAATGGAACTTATTCGGAATCCAGCAAGGTTTGATGTTATTGTCACTGAGAATTTATTCGGTGATATTTTAAGCGATGAAGCGTCTGTTCTAGCAGGCTCACTCGGAATGCTTCCATCAGCAAGTCATGCGGAGAATGGTCCATCGCTTTATGAACCAATTCATGGCTCAGCGCCAGATATTGCAGGGAAAAATAAAGCGAATCCAATTGCGATGATGCGTTCCGTTAAGATGATGCTTGAGCAGTCATTTGGGCTCATAAAGGAAGGAATGGCAATTGAAGAGGCGATTACAGCAGTACTTCGATCAAAGAAATATACAGCTGATCTTGGCGGAGAAGAAACGACAACTTCATTTACACAAGCTGTCCTTCAAGAAATGGAAGAACAAGCGCTAGTTGGGAGAGGTCGATAATGGGAAAGAGACTACTAGATAAACTATGGGAAAAGCATGTTGTAGCAACAAATGAAAATGGACTGGATCTATTATATATTGATCTTCATCTTGTGCATGAAGTCACTTCACCGCAAGCCTTTGAAGGCTTGCGGCTTGCAAATCGTACAGTGCGGAGACCGGATTTAACATTTGCGACGATGGATCATAATATTCCAACAAAAGATGTTTGGAATATTACAGATCATATTGCTAAGCAGCAACTAGATACATTGCGTGCAAATTGTAAACAATTTCATATATCGTTAGCCGATATTGGAGATGAAACACAAGGAATTGTTCATGTTATTGGGCCAGAACTTGGTCTTACAGTGCCAGGAAAAACAATTGTATGCGGTGATAGCCATACAGCAACGCATGGAGCGTTTAGTGCACTAGCTTTTGGGATCGGTACAAGTGAAGTCGAACATGTATTAGCAACGCAAACGCTATGGCAACAGAAACCGAAGGCGATGGGAATTGAACTAAAAGGTACATTGCCAAAAGGGGTATATGCAAAAGATATCATTTTACATATTCTTGCCACATATGGAGTAGCAGTTGGCACTGGATATGTGATGGAGTTTTATGGAGAAACAATTCGGAGTATGGAAATGGAAGAACGGATGACACTCTGTAATATGGCGATTGAAGGCGGAGCAAAAGCAGGGTTAATCGCTCCAGATGAAAAAACATTTGCTTACGTAAAGGGGCGGAAATACGCACCGAAAGACTTTGAGCGTGCCGTAGAAAAGTGGAGTGAACTGTATACAGATTCAGATGCGGTGTATGATATGTATATTTCAATTGATGTATCAAAGTTAGCGCCTTATGTAACGTGGGGGACAAATCCGAGTATGGGAATTCGCATCGATGAACAGTTACCAGCAATAAGCAATCAAAATGAAGAACGAGCGTTTGCTTATATGGGACTGAAACCGAGGAAAAGTGCATATGACATCCCGATTCAACATGTCTTTATTGGCTCTTGTACAAATTCAAGGCTGTCGGATTTAGAGATTGCGGCCGCGATTGTAAAAGGGAAGAAAGTAAAAGACGGCGTAAGAGCACTTGTTGTACCAGGATCACAAAAGGTAAGAAAATTAGCGATGGAAAAGGGATTACATCATATATTTGAAGAAGCTGGATTTGAATGGCGGGAGCCAGGCTGTTCCATGTGTCTCGGGATGAATCCAGATCAAGTACCTGCGGGAGAACATTGTGCTTCTACTTCAAACCGTAATTTTGAAGGAAGACAAGGAAAAGGTGCAAGAACACACCTTGTAAGTCCTGCAATGGCTGCGGCGGCAGCATTATATGGTCATTTCGTTGATGTGAGAAAGGAGAGTTATGATGGAGCCGTTTCATACTCATAAAGGTACTGTCGCTGTACTTATGAACGATAATATTGATACCGATCAAATTATTCCGAAACAATATTTAAAGAGGATTGAACGAACTGGGTTTGGAAAATTTTTATTTGATGAATGGCGGTATGAAGAGGATAGAAAAGAAAATCCACATTTTCCGCTCAATGCCCCTGAACGAAAAGGAGCAAGTATTCTCATTACAGGAGAAAATTTTGGTTGTGGATCATCGAGAGAACATGCACCATGGGCCCTTGCTGATTATGGCTTTCGCGTTATTATTGCTGGAGGATTTGCAGATATTTTTTACATGAATTGTATGAAAAATGGGATGTTACCGATTGTAATGGACAAAGAGACGCGAGAAAAATTGGTAGCGATTGAGCCGAGGACTATAGTAGAAGTAGATTTGGAAAATGAGGTAATCATGACACCGCAGCATCGATATCATTTTTCTATTGAAAAAATGTGGAAAGAAAAATTGTTAAAAGGTTTAGATGAGATTGGGATTACGATGCAATATGAAGAATATATTCAAGAATATGAGCAAAAGGTAGTACATTAAACGATGTCAAAAAATATAAAATCATAATTGTGTTTACTTTCTGAATTGTTTGTTATATACTATGTGAAAATAAGCGGAGGAAAGGAGTAAGGATTATGTTTACAATGAAGTGTATAAATATGCTTGCAAAACTACATCATCATACATAAAACCCTTGCTCCTAGCGTGAAAAACGTGTAGGTACAAGGGTTATTCCTGTTGTACCTACACTCTATAAAAAGAGCCTTGTAGGTATTTTTTCTACAAAGGCTCTTTTTATTTTGTTTGTGATTGTTATGGTGAGCATATATATAAGGAAAAGGGGGAATTTGCATGACGAAGTGGAGACGTACAAATCCAAATGGAACGAGAGATTATTTATTTGAAGAATGCACATTAATTGAAGAAACCGAACAAAAGTTAAGACGAATGTTTTTAGAAAGAGGATATGACGAAGTTCGAACACCTACAATTGAATTTTATGATGTATTTTCTGTTCAAAATCGTCCGATTGATGAGGAAAAAATGTATAAGTTTTTTGATGAGCAGGGGCGTATTATTGTGTTGCGACCAGATATGACCATTCCATTAGCAAGGGTAATTGGAATGCAGGGCGGAGATTCTCCAATGAAAGTCACATATAGTGGAAATATATTTCGAGCGCATGAATCACTCTCTGGTAAATATAATGAAATGATTCAAACCGGAATTGAAATTATTGGGATTGATAATGTGCGAGCTGAAATTGAATGTGTTGCTAGTGCTATTCAGGCGCTGAAAGCGGTGGGGGTACATTCTTTTACAATTGAACTTGGGCAGGTTCAGCTCTATAAATGTATCGTGAAAAAGCTGTCATTTCACGAAGAAGATGAAAGAATACTGCGCACATATATCGAAAGCAAAAATTATGCAGCACTTTCGCGTTTTGTAAAAGAGAAAAACTTAGATCGTAGCGATGAAACCGTGCAGTTACTTGAGAGATTACCAAGGTTATTTGGCAAGCTTGAAGTACTTGAGGAAGCAGAAAAACTTGCTTCTAATAAGGAAATGAAAGCTGCAATTGCACGTGTAAAAGAAATTTATGAAATGATTACAAAATTAGGATATGGATCCTATATATCAATCGATTTAGGAATGATTCAACATTTACACTATTATACAGGTGTTATTTTTAAAGGATATATATGTGAAGTGGGAGAAGAAATTGTTAGTGGCGGAAGGTATGATGATTTAATGGAACATTTTGGTGAATCAATGTCAGCGGTTGGCCTCGCTGTGCAAGTGAATCAAATTGTGAAAGTTTTGCAGGAACAACAAGAATCTGTAAAACGAAAACAATTAGATATAATGATCCATTATACTTTAGGGCAATTAGCAGAAGCAGAAAAACTATGGTATTTACTAAAAAAGGATGGTTGGAAGGTGGAATTTTCTTTATTTGAAAGTTTACAAGATACTTTTCACTTTGCTAGAAAGAAGAACATTCAAACGGTTATTGAAGTGACAGAAACATCACTAGTGGAATATGTTTGGAAAGAAAAATGGCTTAGGAAGAAGGAGGGAGAAACTACATGCGTAACATTCAAATTGCGTTAACAAAAGGAAGACTTGAAAAGCATGTCATACCACTATTTGAACAAATCGGCATGGATTGTTCAGAGATGATGGATAAGGGAAGGAAGCTTACTTTCAAAAGTAACAATTCAAATGTTTCATTTATTTTAGTGAAAGCGGTTGATGTTGCAACCTATGTAGAACATGGAGTTGCAGATATAGGAATTGTAGGAAAAGATATTTTAATGGAGTATGAGAAAGATGTATATGAAATGATAGATTTACAGGTCGGATGTTGTAAATTGTGTATGGCATCCATTCCTGCATATCATCCGAAAAGGTATAGAAAAAAGAGAATTGCGACGAAATACCCATCTATTACTTCAAGTTATTTTCGTGATAAAGGGGAAGATGTAGAAATCATTAAAATTGAAGGTTCTGTAGAAATTGCTCCGCTTCTTGGTTTAGCAGATGCAATTGTAGATATTGTGGAAACGGGGAAAACGTTGCAAGAAAATGGCTTAATTGTATTGGAAGAGATGTATCCAATATCAGCGCGAATGATTGTAAATAAGGCTGCTTTAAAAATGAAAAAAGATGAAATATTCAATATTATAAATAGAATGGAGTGTATCATTTCTGAAAAAATAAAGGAGGGATAATATGATTTGTGAGAACTTTATAGAAGGGTTGTCGAAAATAAAGTTGTTAAGAGAGCACACCTATATAATGGAAGAAACGATTCAAATACGTGTGAAGGAAATCGTTCAAACAGTAAGAGAGAAAAGAGATACAGCGCTATTTTCATATACAAAATTATTTGATGATATCCAATTAACACAGTTTCGTGTATCAAAAGAAGAAATAGAGAATGCACAGAAATCTGTTTCATCTGAATTTATAGAGGCCTTACAAGAAGCAAAGAAAAATATCATATCATACCATGAAAAACAAAAAAGGCAATCGATATGTGATTATGAAACGAAGGGAATTATTCGCGGTCAACTCATCAGGCCATTGGAAATAGTCGGTGTATATGTACCAGGTGGAACGGCTTCATATCCTTCCTCGGTACTTATGAATACATTGCCGGCTAAAATTGCAGGTGTTCAAAAGATTGTTATGGTAACACCACCAGGGAGAAAGGGAGTGGACCCCTACATTTTAGTTGCCGCAAAAATTGCAGGTGTAGATGAAATCTATACGGTGGGCGGTGCGCAAGCAATTGCTGCTTTAGCATATGGAACGGAATCGATTCCAAAAGTTGATAAAATAGTCGGACCAGGAAATATATATGTTGCTTTAGCAAAGAAAGAGGTATACGGAGTAGTCAATATTGATATGATTGCCGGTCCTTCAGAAATTGTAGTAATTGCTGATGAAACAGGAAAAGCCTCGTTTATTGCAGCGGATTTATTATCTCAAGCAGAGCATGATACGAGAGCAACTGCAATTTGTATTACAACAAGCGCGATATTAGCGTCAGAAATAGAAAGAGAAGTAAAAGTACAACTGCAGATGTTGCCAAGAAGTGAAATTGCTCGTGAAGCGATAGAGAGAAATGGAGCGATCTTTGTAGTTTCTTCGCTGACAGAAGCTTTTCAACTGTCAAATGAAATCGCCCCAGAACATTTGGAGTTACATATAAAAGAACCGATGAATGCTTTATCATATGTTCGGCATGCGGGTTCTATTTTCCTTGGTCCCTATGCTCCAGAGCCGCTTGGAGATTATTTTGCAGGACCGAATCATGTGTTGCCAACGAGTGGAACAGCACGCTTTTTTTCACCGTTAGCAGTGGATGACTTTATGAAAAAATCTAGTTTTATTTCTTATACGAAAGCGGCATTAAAAGGTGTACAGCATCATATTGTCAGTCTTGCTAATAAAGAAGGATTGCATGCACATGCAAGAGCCATTCAAATTCGGTTTGAGGAGGAGAAATGATGCGCCGGGCAAGTCAAGAGAGACGAACGACAGAAACGAAAATTAAACTACATTTACAGTTGGATGAAAGTACAAATATTTCCATTCGAACTGGTGTTGGTTTTTTTGATCATATGTTAACGCTGTTTGCAAAACATGGAAGATTTGGACTACAAATTGAAGCAGTAGGCGATGTGTTTGTTGATGCACATCACACTGTGGAAGATGTGGGTATTGTACTTGGAAACTGCTTGAGAGAAGCTTTGCAAAACAAAGAGGGAATGAACCGTTATGGTGCAGCATATGTACCGATGGATGAGGCATTAGGGTTTGTTGCAATTGATATAAGCGGTAGGTCTTATCTTGTATTTCAAGGGGAACTAGTCAATCCAAAGTTAGGAGATTTTGATACAGAACTCACAGAGGAATTTTTTCGAGCAGTTGCTCACGCAGCTCATCTAACATTACATGCACGCATTTTATATGGAAACAATACACATCACAAAATAGAAGCTTTATTTAAAGCGTTTGGACGTGCGCTTCGAGAAGCTGTAGATAAAAATGAAAAGATTGTCGGAGTAAATTCCACGAAAGGAATGTTGTGATTGATTGCAATTATAGACTATGGCATGGGAAATATTCGGAGTATAGAACAAGCATTAACATCTATTGGAGCGGAACATCTTGTGACGGATCGTCAACGAGAAATTGTAAAAAGCGATGGCGTTATTTTACCGGGTGTGGGTGCATTTCCGAAAGCAATGGAAGCTTTAAAGGCGAAAAAACTAGTGCCTGTATTACAAGAATGCGGAAAGTCAGGGAAGCCACTTCTTGGTATCTGTTTAGGAATGCAGTTGCTGTTTGAAAAGAGTGAAGAAATGAGACATTCAAATGGTCTAGGTTTGTTGCCAGGAGTAGTTCGTAAACTACAAGTTTCGTATAAAATCCCGCATATGGGATGGAATCGGTTGACAAAAACGAAAGAAATACCAATTTGGAATAGCGTAGCAGATGGTTCGTTTGTGTATTATGTTCATTCTTATTATGCTGAATGTCCAAATGATATGATTTGTGGTACGAGTGAATATGGAATTTCTGTTCCAGGGCTTGTTGCAAAAGGAAATATATTTGGAGCGCAATTTCATCCTGAAAAGAGTGGAGAAATCGGAATACAAATGCTTGAAAATTTCAAAGGAGTGGTGAAACAATGGAAATCCTCCCGGCTATCGATTTAAAAGAAGGGCGATGTGTTCGGCTTTATCAAGGAGAGTTCAACAAAGAAACAGTTGTGAATGAAAACCCGGTCGCACAAGCGATGATATTTGAAAAAATGGGAGCGAACAGGCTACATATTGTTGATTTAGATGGTGCAGTCTTGGGAAAATCAGCAAACTTATCTGTCATTGAAGATATATGTAAAGCCGTTCGGATTTCGGTGCAAGTTGGCGGAGGGATTCGATCGCTTTCAGCTGTTGAAATGCTGTTATCAATAGGGGTAGAAAATGTAATTTTAGGAACAGCTGCTTTACATAATCGTTCATTTTTAGGAGATGCAATTCGTCTATATGGCGAGAAAATTATTGTTGGAATTGATGCGAAAAATGGCTATGTGGCGACAAGAGGGTGGCTTGATATATCAGAAATTTCTTACATTGAACTTGCGAAACAAATGGAAGCAGTAGGCGTACAAACAATTATTTTTACTGATATTGCGAAAGATGGAACGCTTATGGGGCCCAATTTTGCGCAACTACAGTTATTACAAGAAGAAGTATCGCTTCGTATTATCGCTTCAGGTGGCATCTCTTCGTTGCAAGATGTAGAACAATTAAAGGCACTGAATATGTACGGGGTGATTATCGGAAAAGCGCTGTACGAAAAAACAATTGATTTACAAAAAGTATTGCAGGTGGCAAAGTCATGTTAGCAAAGCGAATTATTCCCTGTTTAGATGTGAAAGCGGGCCGCGTTGTGAAGGGAGTCAATTTTATCGGATTACAAGATATAGGAGACCCTGTTGAAATAGCTGCTTTATATAATCAAGCGGGTGCAGATGAAATTGTTTTTTTAGATATTACAGCCACATATGAAGAGAGAAAAACAATTGTGGATGTTGTCGAAAAAACAGCTTCAAAAGTGTTTATTCCATTAACGGTTGGAGGCGGTATTTCTACTGTCAAAGATATGTATACATTGTTAAGAGCAGGTGCAGATAAAGTGTCATTGAACTCAGCGGCTGTAAAAAATTCACTACTCATTCAAGAAGGGGCGGAACACTTTGGTTCTCAATGTATTGTCGTCGCAATTGATGCAAGAAGAGTAGAAGAAGACAAATGGCATGTATATGTGAACGGTGGAAGAACGGATACAGGAATTGATGCGATTCATTGGGCGAAACAAGTGGCCGAACTCGGAGCAGGAGAGATTTTATTAACAAGCATGGATGCCGATGGAACGAAAGATGGGTATGATCTTCGTTTGACAGAAATAATTTCTAAAAACGTTTCTATCCCTGTTATTGCTTCAGGGGGATGCGGAAGCGCTGATCATATTGTTGAAGTATTTGCACATACATCTGTAAATGCAGCGCTAGCAGCATCCATTTTTCATTATGGGGAATGCACAGTACAGGCAGTAAAACAAAAATTACAACATGCAGGTATTGAGGTGAGAATGTGAGACCTAATTTTTCTAAAGGGCTATTACCCGCTATTGTCGTAGATGAGGAGACAAAAGAAGTTTTAATGCTAGCTTATATGAATGAAGAGGCATATGAAAAGACGTTAGAAACAAAAAAAACGTGGTTTTATTCCCGTTCACGACGAGCGCTTTGGAATAAAGGAGCAACATCGAGCCATGTGCAACATGTGAAGTCACTTTATTTAGATTGTGATCAAGATGCTATTGTGATAACAGTGAATCAAGTAGGAGTTGCCTGTCATACAGGCGAAAAAACATGTTTTCATCATAAAATTATATAGGGGGATTTGAACGTGGAGGAAGTACTAAAATCATTATTTGAAACGATTGAAAATCGAAAACAAAGTCCGCTGCAAGGTTCATATACAAATTATTTATTAACAAAAGGGGAAGACAAAATTTTAAAGAAAATTGGGGAGGAATGTACGGAAGTTGTCATTGCTGCGAAAAACGATAATAAAGAAGAGATTATTAAAGAGATGGTGGATGTATTGTATCACTGCTTCGTTTTGTTAGTAGCAAAAAATATTTCATTAGAAGAAATCGAAAAAGAAGTGAGAGAAAGAGAAGGGAAGGTATCAAAAACAGAAGAGCGAAAAGAGATTGATACATTGTAGGGAGGAGGATAAATGAAAGTTGATTATTACCTTCACTTAGTATTCCATTAGAAGGCTGGAGATTTGATAATCTAGATATGAAAGAATATTTTCATCATGATGAACTGCGTGCATGATATGATACGTTTTTTACAACTGTTGAAAAAGCAATTCGCTCGGAGTTATTTTATATAATTGCTCATCTCAATCATATAAAAGTGTTTCATTATCGTTTAGATGAAAATGAGTAACTACTTTATTGTAAAAAAATTACATAAGTGTTGCTTGAAACAGATACAGCGGCTGAGAGAAATGCGGGATTGTATGATCGTTATCCAGTGCGAGAGATGTGTCCAAATCCTCTTTATTTACAAATTTTCATGCAGCAACAAGTGCCGATTACCATTTCAGCAGATGCACACTATCTAAATGATTTAGGACGGTGCGTGGATGGCGACATTTCAGAAGCGAGTAAAAGTGATGAAATGAATCGAAGAGCAGTAGAACAGCTTAAATAAAAAAATGATTTTGTGATGAAAACTCTTCTTTTTGCTCACACTATAAAAGAATGAAAAGGAGGGTTTTTTATGTCAAAACAACAACCAAATCAAAAGACAAAAGGAATGAATCAAAGCTATACTTCTCAAACAAATGAAGAAGTTGATTCTGTTATTCAAGAGCAAATTAGCGATACGGTAGCTGAAGGAACAATTGATGCGAAACTTCAGAAACAATCAAATGAAGCGCAGTAAATAAAGAGGAGAACGATTCGTCTCCTCTTTATTTTTTGAAAAAGTGTCGATTTCCTAAACGATAATCAAATTTCTTGGCTTTTTTCATATATATTTTTTACAATAAATGAGGAAGTGTTCATTTTTGAAATAGAAGAGGTGCTTATTTTGGCAAAAATATTAGTAGCAGGTAAAATTCCAGAAATCGGATTACAATTATTAAAAGAACATGATGTAGAAATGTATGATGGAGAAGAATTAATCTCTGCCCAGGAATTAACAAAGCGTGTCCAAGATAAAGATGCTTTATTAAGTTTGCTGTCTACGAAAGTGACAAAAGAGGTCATTGATGCAGCACCGCATTTGAAAATTGTAGCAAACTACGGCGCTGGATACGACAATATCGCTTATGAATATGCAGCGGAAAAGGGAATTCTTGTTACGAACACGCCGAAAGTGTCTACAGAAGCGACAGCAGAATTAACATTTGCGCTTCTATTAGCAGCGGCAAGAAGAATTCCAGAAGGTGATACGTTATGCCGTACAACAGGGTTTAATGGCTGGGCTCCACTATTCTTTCTTGGAAGAGAAGTATATGGGAAAACAATTGGAATCATCGGTCTTGGAGAAATTGGAAAAGCGGTTGCGAAACGCGCAAAAGCATTTGGCATGAATGTGCTTTATACGGGACCAAATCGAAAACAAGAAGCTGAGCGAGAATTAGATGCTACATATGTATCGCTAGAACAATTATTACAAACAGCAGACTTTATTACAATTAACTGTTCATATAACAAAAGTTTGCACCATATGATAGATGAAGAACAATTTAAAATGATGAAAAAAACGGCGTATCTTATTAATGCAGCTCGTGGTCCAATTATAAATGAGTTAGCGCTTGCCCATGCATTAGAAACAAATGAGATTGAAGGCGCAGCTCTTGATGTATTTGAATTTGAACCGAAAATTACAGAACAATTAAAGGGATTAAAAAACGTTGTTCTTACCCCTCATGTTGGAAATGCAACATTTGAAACAAGAGACGCTATGGCGGAAATGGCAGTGCGAAATATTTTAGCTGTATTAAAAGGAGAAGAAGCACTAACACCTGTAAATTCAAAAATAGTAGTAACAAAATAAGAGAAGTCTTCCTCATTGAGGAAGACTTCTCTTATTTTGTTTTGTTAGCTCTTTTTTTATGAGACGGTCTCTGTCGAATAAATTGAGATAACATATACAAAATATAAAGAGGAATGGCAATAAATAGAAAAACAGAAATATTACCAAAACTTGTCTTATACATTGTATAAATGATACCAATTAAAAATAATGTAATAATGATACTATAGCGTGGAATTGGCACATCTTTAAGACTAGGGATACGAATGCGGCTTACCATTAAAAATGCGAACGTTACAAATACTGTAATGAGAACGATTTTAGGAATGGTATGTGAGAACAATGTTAAGAAAGCAACAAGTCCTCCTGCAGCAGTAATTGGAACACCAGTGAAATACTTCATAGAAGTAGATGAAGGTGTCACGTTAAATCGAGCTAAACGATATGCCCCGAAAAGAGGAAATAGCCCAGCTATGTATAGTCCGATAATCCCATAATTTGAAAAAGATGTATAGTACATTAAAACGGCAGGTGCAGCCCCAAATGTCACAACATCTGCTAATGAATCAAGTTCTTTTCCGAGTTGTGAATCGACACGTAATAAACGAGCAACTCGACCATCAAGACTATCTAGCATCATCCCGATGAGTACTAAAATAGCAGCTGATTTATAATAACCTAAAGATGCATAGCCGATTGACAAAAATCCACTATATAAATTTCCGAGCGTAAATAAGTTTGGAATTGCTGCCCTATACAAAATATGATCCCTTGCTTTCTGTTATAAATTCTTAATTAGTGTATGAAAGTTTACTTATTTTATCATACCATAAATTTCTTTATCATACGAAAAAAATTCTCAAATTGCGAAAGGTTTTACAACAAAATATGTGAAACATTATATTGTAAAATAATGTTATTAAAAAGGGAGAATTCTATATATATGACTGTTTCACCAGTTCCAGCAATGAAACAAAAAAGCCCATGCCGTTTTTATTTCAGCATGGGAAAAAATAAGCACTTTCCTAAGTTATTCAAATTGCGTCGTCATGGTTCCTGTTTCATATTGATTATGAGAATCAAAGCGTAGTAAATCACCATAAATAATCTTATCTGAGTAATTTAATTCTGTTTTTGCTTTTTCAAGATACGGCTGACAGAATGAGAGATCAGTTGGTTCGCCAGTACTTTTTTTGTAGCATATATTTTTTGTATAAATGTAGTCATTTGTCACAAAACTACCGTCCCGCATAATCATAAGCGGATTTGTGTTGTTCAGAAATAAATCAGTACCAAATTCGATTGATTTCTTTGTTTTTATGCCAAGTAAATGTAGTAAAGTTGGTTTTAAATCAATCTGGCCTGAAACTTTAGAAATTACTTTTCCTTCTTGTCCTGGTATATGAATAATGAGTGGGACACGTTGCAATTGCATAGAATCAAAAGGGGTAATAGTATCTTTTCCAAGAAACTGAGCCATTGCCGCATTATGATTTTCTGAAATGCCATAATGATCTCCGTAAATGACAATAATAGAATTATCATATAGTCCTTCTTCTTTTAAACGATTAATAAATAGTTTAATAGCTTCATCTGTATAACGAACAGTTGGAAAATAACGATTGAGAACGCCGCTTTCCGAATTATATTCACTAATATATTGGTCTTCTGGATTTAAAAGAAACGGAAAATGATTTGTAAGAGTAATAAATTTTGTATAAAAAGGCTGCGGTAAAGATTTTAATTTTGAAATAGATTGTTCAAAGAATTCCTTATCTTTTAATCCCCAACCGACAGACATTTGTTCCGTTCCTACATAATCATTTAAATGAAAATAACGATCGTATCCAAGCGCTGGATACATAATGTCACGATTCCAAAATGTTTTATCATTTGAATGGAAGACAGCAGAATAATAACCATATTTTTTAAGTTGTTCTGGAGTTGCTGTATACTCATTTGTTGCATGAGTAAAGAAGACAGAACCGCGATCTAATGGATAAAGTGAATTCTCAACGATAAATTCTGCATCCGATGTTTTACCTTGTCCAGTTTGATGATAAAAGTTGTCGAAATAGTAACTATCTTTAATGAAACGATTTAAAAATGGAGTAATTTCTTTGCCGTTCATTTTTTTGTTAATAACAAAATTTTGTGTAGACTCCATTGAAATTAAAATGACATTTTTTCCTTTTGCAATACCGAACAACTCTTTATCAAATCCTGCATCTTTTGTGTCTACATAGTTTTTAATTTCAGAAAAGCCATTTCCGCTCGCAAATACACGCTCGGCAGAACTTTTTGATTGAAGTGTAATATCAAATACATGATATGTGTATAACCCTAAATTTTTAACGACTGTTTGTCGATCAAAAGATCTTGAGAACAACTGTGGTTTATAAATGATCGATACAATGAGCTGTAATGCTAATAAAGCTGTAATACCACCGAAAAAGGTTCTCTTTTCTATTTTTGATAACGGTGTTGTATCGCAGAACTTCGGAAACTTACGTGAAAGAAACATTAAGATGATTGCATCTGCAAATAAAAGTAATGTTTTATACGTAAAGAGTTCTTTAATACTTGTTCCTAAATCAGCCATATTATTCGTTTGGAATAAAACAGGAAATGTAACAAAATCATTATAAAATCCGTAAAACATTGCATTCCCAAATAAAATGAAGGAAAAAATAAAGCTAATTCCGATAATAAGTCGATTTCGATACTTCGATGCAAGCAGTGCGAACCCAAAGAATAATAGTAAAGAAGCTAGTGGGTTGAATAAGAGCATGATTTCTTCAAAGAAATTATCAATTTTAATATCGAAGGCTAGCTTGTACACAATATATGTTTTCATCCATAATAAAACGACTGCGACAAGCGCAAATCGTAATTTTGGAAACAAGTGTTGTAGCATAGTATACTCCTTTCTTATATTTATGACAGTTCTCGTGATTGTACTTTGTTAAGTAGAAGCTTCACTTTATATATACGAACAGCCTTATATGATTATGATTATTGTACTATGTGTACCATTATACGAGAAGAGAAACGAATTGTGGATGCTTTTTATGAGAATCGATTAGAAAAAGAGAAGTGGGAGACAATAAAATGAAATGATACTCATGCAAAGAACGGAATAAAATATTGCATGAGAATAGGAGGGTATAATGAAAAAAATAATGTATTTCGTACTATGTAGTATCTGCATTGTATGTTCTGTTCCTGGATCAGCTGCTGCTCAATACAATGTTCCTTTGCTGGAAGATGCTCTTTACTCGGTATTGTTCCCGCAAATAAACGCTGCAATGGAAAAGCATTATGGAAAATTAAAGCCGTATGATTGTCCGAAAATCGTTAGTTTAAAAAAACTTTATAGCGGTACATATGTATTTCAAGCGGTCATTGAAGTAACGAAATATGAACCAGGCACAGGGGGAGAAAAAGTTCCTCCTTTTGAGAAAGTCAACGTCACTTTTAATAATGAAGAGGGGGAGTGGAACGTAACAAAGGTGGAGGTAAAGCGTTTGCCAAATCATACAAAAATAAATTGTAAGAAATAGTTTGACAAATAAATTATTTCTTTGGTATTGTTAATAGCAACATAAGATGTTTGACAAATGAATAGACTTACCTCATCTACTCTCAAAGGTAGAGGCCGCGATAGGAAAGAGTAAACTATAGGAGATTGAGTGGAATCGCTGATTATAGTCTGAAAGGGACTGTCGCCGAAATATAAGAATAACCACATTATTCGTATATTGGGACTATATTGAATAAATGTAGTACTGTCATAAGATTTATTTTATTTTTATGGAGAGCTATTTGGAGATGTTGATGCGGTTTCTTATTTGAGAAGATAACAACTTGTTTATTTTTTCAATATGTATAATTTCTAATAAGAAACGCGTGTGAACATTGTTCCGCGCGTTTTTTATTTATCCCGTATTAACAAGTAGTAAACCTCCTGCCTGAAGATTCAAGAAAGAACAAGGAAGATAGGTGGGAGATGAACTGCCTGTAACAGCCTGATTGGTGAGAGCTCATAATCAGTAGGGAATGAAGCTCCCCATTGATGAAAGGTTCACTTTATCTAAAAGCGTGCTGCAATGAATAGAGGATTGGGGTTATGAGTTTTAGAGAAAATAAGGGAGGAATTTACATGTATTTACACGGCACGAGCCAGATTAATGAACAAGGACACTTAGAAATTGGAGGATGCGATACAACGCAGTTGGCGAAACGATATGGGACACCGCTTTATGTATATGATGAAACTGCAATTAGGGAAAATTGTCGTGCGTTTCACTATGCTTTTCAAAAAAGTGGGTTCTCTTATCAAGTAGCATATGCAAGTAAGGCGTTCTTGTGCATGGAGATGTGCCGAGTAGCATTAGAGGAAAATATGTCTTTAGATGTTGTTTCGGGCGGAGAGTTATATACCGCTTTACAAGCAGGATTTCCAGCATCACGCATTCATTTTCATGGGAATAATAAAACAGAAGAAGAAATGAGAATGGCGCTAGAAGCAAATATTGGATGTTTTGTAGTAGATAACTTTTTTGAATTAGAAGTATTACATGATTTAGCAGAGCAGTATAAAAAAATTGTGAATATATTGATTCGTGTCACACCTGGTGTAGAGGCGCATACACATGAATATATCACAACAGGTCAAGATGATTCGAAATTTGGTTTTGGCGTTTCAAATGGGCAAGCAATGCAAGCGATTGAACGTGCATTAGAAAAATCAAATTATAATGTGTTAGGTATACATTCACATATTGGTTCGCAAATTTTTGAAACAGCAGGTTTTATTCGTGCGATTGAAGTATTACATCATTTTTTAGAAGAAGTAAAAACAAAAACGAGCTATACAATTTCGGTGCTGAATGTAGGGGGCGGATTTGGTATTCGTTATACGGAATCGGATACACCACTTACTCATGCTGCGTATGTGCAAGCTGTAACAGATGCGGTAAGAGAGCGATTTACAGCGTGTGAGTATCCACTTCCTGAAATATGGATTGAACCTGGTCGCAGTATTGTTGGTGATGCAGGAACAACACTTTATACAGTGGGGGCAATAAAAAATATTCCTGGTATTCGTAAATATGTTTCAGTCGATGGGGGAATGACAGATAATTTAAGGCCTGCATTATATGGTGCACGCTATGAAGCAATGCTTGCAAACCGTGCAAACGCAGCAAACGAAGAAGTTGTCTCAATTGCAGGGAAATGTTGTGAGAGCGGAGATATGTTAATATGGGATGTTTACCTTCCTCAAGTAGTATCTTCAGATCTATTAGCGGTATCTTGTACAGGTGCATACGGGTATTCTATGGCAAATAATTATAATCGGATTCGTAGACCAGCCGTTGTATTTACAAAAGATGGAACATCTCAAGTGGTAGTGGAACGCGAATCGTATGAAAATATAATTGGGAACGATCGCATACGTATAAAAGAGCTTATTTAAAATAAAAAAGGAGTTGTTCAAAAGTGAACAATTCCTTTTTCAAACAAAGAAATATAAAATATATCGGAAAACTAGGATTGAAAAAAATCAGAATTATGATACAATACGAATTACAAAGCTTATCAAGAGAAGCGGAGGGAACTGGCCCTATGAAGCTCAGCAACCTGCTCATAGCAGTAGCAAGGTGCTAAGTCCAGCAAAATGGCATCCATTTTGAAAGATAAGGTAACATATATTACCGAACAGTCTTTTCGAAATGGAAAAGATTTTTTTTATGAATAAAAAGGGGGGCTGTTCGTGGGAGTGCGTGGACATTTTGATGAAGTAGCTGAAAAGATTCAAACGATGCTTGCTGATATGAAATATGGTTCTATTACAATTGTTGTGCAAGATGGGAAAGTTATTCAATTAGAAAAAAGTGAAAAGGTACGCTTGAAATAAAAGCGCTGACTAGAAAAACTAGAGGCGGTTTTAATCTATTTTATTGGATTAAAACCGTCTTTTTGCTTTTTATAGGGGGAAAAACATGTTGACATATGAAACGTGGGAAGAAGACAGTATGTCTTTTTCTGAGAGAGATGAAACGAAAGGGGCGTTAGCTGTATTAGAGTGGGCGTATAAACAATATAAAGATGAAATTATATATGCGTGCAGTTTTGGGGTAGAAGGGATGGTTCTTTTACATCTTATTAATGAAGTAAATCCATTTGCTCAAGTTGTCTTTTTAGATACCAATGTTCATTTTCACGAAACGTATGCGTTAATTGAGCGAGTGCGTCAACGATTTCCAAAGTTAAATATGATTGAGAAACAACCTGGACTGACGCTCGAAGAACAAGCGGAGAAATATGGGAAAGATTTATGGAAACATAATCCTAATCTTTGTTGTAAGCTTCGAAAAATTTTACCTCTTGAAGAATCTTTAACAAATAAAAAAGCGTGGATCTCAGGATTAAGAAGGGAACAATCTGAAACGAGGAAGCATACAAAGTTTATCAATCAAGATCATCGCTTTCAATCGATTAAAATTTGTCCGCTTATTCATTGGACATGGAAAGAAGTATGGCGCTATGTATATAAACATAATTTGCCATACAATTCATTACATGACGTTGGTTATCCAAGTATAGGTTGTGAGAAATGTACATTACCTGTAGGGAAATATGGCGATTCAAGGGATGGCCGGTGGGCTGGATCCGTGAAAACGGAATGTGGACTTCATGACCAATGAAGTTTTTAGTGATCTGAAATAGAGAAAAGAAGGAGTATAGAAAAATGATTGCAACAAATTTTTTAGTAAATCGTATTGATGAAACATATGATACAGCAAATATTGTACAAGAAATTGAGCTAGATAGCATCGCTTTAAGTGACTTGGAACTACTTGCAACAGGAGGGTATAGTCCGCTTATCGGTTTTCTAGGAGAAGAAGAATATCAATCTGTTGTGGAAACAATGCGATTAACAGATGGAAGTATATGGAGTATTCCGATTACACTTCCAGTAACAGAAGAAGAAGCAAAACAATTACAGGTAGGAGAAGAAGCTTTGCTCGTAAAAGATGGCGTCACATATGGGGTCATTCAAGTAGAAGATATTTTTACACCAAATAAGGAAAAAGAGGCATTATTTGTGTATAAAACGACTGAGGATGCTCATCCAGGGGTAAAAAAATTATATGAACGTGCAAATGTGTATGTAGGTGGCGCAATCACACTTGTGAAGCGGATTGAGCATAAGAAGTTTGCTTCTTATTATCTAGATCCAAGTGAAACGCGTGAAATCTTTGAAAAGCGAGGTTGGAAAACAATCGTCGGTTTTCAAACAAGAAATCCAGTTCACCGAGCGCATGAATATATTCAAAAATCAGCACTTGAAATTGTAGATGGTTTGTTTTTGAATCCGCTTGTTGGAGAAACAAAATCAGATGATATTCCAGCAGATGTAAGAATGGAAAGTTATGAAGTACTTTTGAAACATTATTACCCAAACAATCGTGTTTTCTTAGGAGTGTTTCCTGCTGCAATGCGTTACGCAGGGCCGCGAGAGGCAATATTTCATGCATTAGTTAGGAGAAATTTTGGTTGTACGCATTTCATTGTAGGACGCGATCATGCTGGAGTAGGAAACTATTATGGTACGTACGAAGCGCAGGAGATTTTTAAACTTTTCAAAGTAGAAGAGCTAGGAATTACACCACTCTTTTTTGAACATAGCTTTTACTGCAAGAAATGCGAGGCGATGGCTTCAACAAAAACATGTCCGCATGGAAAAGAAGATCATGTCGTTTTATCAGGGACGAAAGTCAGAGAAATGCTAAGGGATGGTGACGTTCCGCCGAGTACATTTAGCCGGAAGGAAGTCATTGAAGTATTAATTCGCGGTTTACAAAAAGCGCGGTAACAAAATAAGGAGGAATGTAGACTACCATAGAAAAAAATAGTCAAATGTATGGAAGGTGTAGGGCGTGAATGTTCCCAGTGCTTGCGAAAGTGACACATCATAGGGTAGAACCTTGCGGGTCGTCTACACTGTCTGAAATGCGATAACCAAGCAAAAGCTAAAAAACGAAAGAAAGGAGAGTCTACTGAGCAGAGGAATATACAATACTAACTGAAATAGATTGTATATATGTACGGTGGGCTACATCGGAATTTACGCCTGTGGAGAGCTTGCACAAACCAAAGTAGCGAGAAAGTGGCAAAATGGGGTTCAAAGAAGCAGGAACACTCTGGATGTGTACATTTGTATACATTTTCAGTAGCAGAGAATAGCATGAACATAAATATTACGTGGCATACAGCTTCTGTTTCGAAAGAGGAGAGAAGAAAGAAGAATGAGCACCATAGTTTTGTCATTTGGTTTACGGGGTTATCAGCTTCAGGAAAGTCAACAGTAGCAAATGCAGTTGCTAGAAAATTATTTGATAGAAACATAGGGAATTATGTATTGGATGGGGATAATATTCGGCACGGTTTGAATAAGGATTTAAGTTTTTCCGAAAGGGATCGTGCAGAAAATATTCGTCGCATTGGTGAGGTTTCAAAATTATTTGTTGATCAAGGAACGATTGTACTTACAGCTTTTATTTCACCTTTTCGAGAAGATCGCCAGCAAGTGCGAGATATTTTTGAGAAAGATGAATTTATCGAAGTGTTTGTGAAATGTCCAATCGAAGAGTGTGAGAAACGAGATCCGAAAGGGTTATATGAGAAAGCGAGACAAGGGGAGATTAAGCAGTTTACAGGTATTGATTCTCCATACGAAGAACCGGAAAAAGCGGAATTAACTGTGGAAACAAACCGTTATTCTATTGAAGAGTGTGCGGAACAAATCATTCGTTATTTACAAGAACGTAGTTTCATATAGGGGGATAGATTATGAGTTATGAAAAAGTATGGGAAAGCAATGAGAAATTAAATGCGACAGAGAAAAAGAAATTAAAGAAAGATGGTTTGGAGATTTTTAAAGACATTTCATATTATGCTGAAAACGGCTTTGCATCCATTCCGAAAGAAGAATGGGATTCCTTTAAATGGGCGGGGTTATACTTGCAACGTCCAAAAGAGGCAGGGTACTTTATGATGCGTGTTAATATCCCCTCTGGTATTTTAACGAATGAACAAGTGGAAGTATTGGCTTCTATTGCAGAAGACTATGGCCGCAATGTTCTCGATATTACGACAAGACAGGCAATTCAATTTCATTGGTTACAAATTGAACAAATACCGGATATTTTCAAGCGTTTAGAAAGCGTAGAATTATCAACAGCAGGAGCGTGCGGAGATATTACAAGAAATATTATCGGAAATCCGCTTGCTGGTATTGATCGTGATGAGCTCTTTGATACGGCGCCAATTGTAAAAGACATATACGAGTTCTTTCAACATAATGAGGATTTTTCGAATTTACCACGGAAATTTAAAATGTCTATTAGTGCTAATGTATATAATGCAGCAAATGCTGAAATTAATTGTGCAGCGTTTGTGCCAGCAAAGAAAGAAATAGACGGAAATATAGTAGAAGGGTTTCATGTGCGAGTTGGCGGTGGTTTATCAGCGCGTCCTTATTTAGCGCAAGAACTTGATCTCTTTGTCCGCCCGCAGCAAGTGAAGGACGTAGCGATTGCTATTGCGACCATCTTTCGGGATTTTGGATATCGTGAAAAACGACATTTGGCTCGTTTGAAATTTTTAGTAGCAGATTGGGGACCGGAAAAATTTAAAGAAACATTACTAGAATATACAGGCCCTTTACATGGAAAGGGAAAGAGTGCTCTAAAAGGATGGAATGCTGGTTATTTTTATGGTGTGCATAAACAAAAGCAGGAAAATCTATCATATGTAGGCTTTAATGTACCTGTCGGGCGATTACATTCGGAGGAGTTCTTTGAAATTGCGAGAATTGCTAAGCAGTATGGAAATGGAGAAATTCGCACGTGTAATTCACAAAACTTCATTATTCCAAATGTGCCAGAAGAAAATGTAGAAAGTCTATTAAAAGAACCATTGTTTGAATCCATATCAGCAAGTCCAAAATCTTTCATCGGTTACGCTGTATCATGTACGGGAATTGAATATTGTAATTTAGCATTAGTGGAAACGAAAGAAAGATTACGGCAAATTGCAGATTATTTAGATACGCAACTTGCATTAGATGTCCCTGTTCGAATTCATATGGTAGGCTGTCCAAATTCATGCGGGCAACGGCAAATTGCAGATATTGGATTGCAAGGAGTAAAGCTTAAAACGAAAGAAAAAGGAATTGTTGAAGCCTTTGAAATATATGTAGGTGGAACGTTGCTTGATGGCGGTGCCTATAATCAAAAATTAAAAGGGAAAATTGATGGAGAAGATCTTTCAAATGTACTGCTGTCCTTTTTAACTTATTTTAAAGAGCATAAATTGCCGGCTGAAACATTCTATGAGTTTGTAGGTCGTGTAGGAATTGAAAATTTACAAGTGGCATTCAATACCATTATAGAAGAAGGAATTGCATCATAGGGGGCTAACGTATGGATTTATATCGTTTTGAAGCTGTTTTAGCAAATGGTGTTGTGCCTGTAGTTGTCGTTGCACAAAGTGAAGAACAGGCATTTCAACTTGTTGAAGTCGAATTAGAAAAATATTTCTTACCTTTGCCAGAAGTGAAAGAAATTTCTCTATATGAAAAAAAGAAGATTCGAAAAGGTGCAGCGTTTGTGATTTATGAACAAGAGACTTTGTAATGCGAAATAAACAATAATGGAAACTTCCGTTCATAAAGGAATGGAAGTTTCACTTTAACTAGGAGAAATGAGGAGAGAGGATGGGAAAAGTATATATTGTGGGTGCGGGGCCAGGAGATCCAGAATTAATTTCAGTTAAGGGAGTAAAGTGCATTGAACAAGCGGATGTCATTTTATATGACCGGCTTGTGAATAAAGAATTACTTTCTTATGCAAAACCAGATGCAGATCTAATTTACTGTGGGAAATTACCAAACTATCATACGATGAAGCAAGAAACAATCCATGCGTTTTTAGTGAAATATGCGAAAAAAGGAAAGGTCGTAACAAGGTTAAAAGGAGGGGATCCGTTTGTATTTGGGCGAGGGGGTGAAGAAGCAGAAGCGTTAGCAAAACATAGTATTCCTTTTGAAATTGTTCCTGGCATTACAGCAGGAATAGCAGCTTCTGCGTATGCAGGGATTCCTGTTACACATAGAGAAGTAAGCGCTAGTTTTGCAGTTGTAACCGGTCATCGAAAAGAAGGGGCAGCGGAAGAAATAAAGTGGGAAAATTTAGCGGAAGGTGTCGATACGCTAGCGGTATATATGGGAGTTAGTAATCTTCCGTATATATGTGAGCAACTTTTGAAATATGGGAAAGAAGAAGAGACACCAGCTGCTATTATTGAGTGGGGGACTACTTCGTCACAGCGTACAGTTGTAGGAACATTAGGGACAATCGTTTCTATTGCAGAAAGTGAAAATATTCAAAATCCGAGTATGATTGTCATTGGAGAAGTCGTTCGTTTTAGGGAGAAAATTCACTGGTTTGAACAGCAAACAGAAGTAGCATATCCAGTAAGTGGAGTGTTGTAAAATGAAAGCGGTACTGTATGTATGTCATGGAAGTAGATTAAAAGCTGCGAAAGAAGAGGCGATACAGTTCGTTACGTCTTGTATGAGTCACATTCATGTGTTTATTCAAGAAGTTTGTTTTTTAGAGTTAGCGAGTCCATCCATTGAAGAGGGAATTGCTGCTTGTATAAAAAGAGGAGCCACAAAAATTATTGTCATACCAGTTTTTCTATTAGCAGCAGGACATGTAAAAAAAGATATTCCATATGAATTACAAAAAATAAAAAATAAATATGAGAACCTTGAAATTGTATATGGTGATGCATTTGGAGTATCTGATTTGCTTATCACAGCTGCTTATAAAGAAAGTGGTTTGGAAGAAAATAAGGAAGAAGCAACACTTTTACTAGTAGCACGGGGAAGTAGTCATCCAGAAATAGTAGAGAATATGAGAGAGATTGCGTTTTTATTTCAGCAGCAGAAAAATGTGAAAACGGTGGAAGTGTGTTATTTAGCTGCGGCAGAGCCGAGATTTGAAGATAAATTACAAGAAATAATAGAAAGAAAGGAAAAGCATATCATCGTTTTACCTTATTTATTATTTACAGGACTGTTAATGAAGCATATTGAAAAAGAAGCAAGTAAATATCAAAATGCGGATATACATATAAGTCCGTATTTAGGAAAGAATCCTACAGTTCAAAATATGTTAATTCAAAAGACAGAACAGCTATTAAGGAGCGATAAATATGTATCCACTTACAGTTCGAATTGAAAATAAGCGCGTTGTTGTTATTGGGGGCGGGAAGGTTGCTGGATTTAAAATTATACCGCTATTACACCAAGGAGCAAATATTATTGTTGTAAGTCCTAAATTAGATGCAAGCTTAGTGAAACTTGTCGAATCTCAAAAAATCCGCTGGTATCAAAAAGAGTATGAAAAAAGTGATTTAGAAGGGGCGTTTTTAGTGGTGGCAGCCACTAGCGATCCGTCCTTAAATGAAAGAATTGAAAAGGATGTTGGGACAAATCAATTGGTAAATGTGATTACAAATCCAGAAAAGGGAAACGTTCATTTTCCAGCTACTATTCATCGGGGAAAGCTCAATATAGCTGTTTCTACAGGAGGAGCAAGTCCGAAGCTTGCGAAGAAAATTCGCGATGAAATTGCACATAAATACGATGAGATATATGAAACATATCTCGATTTTTTATATGAAGTAAGAAGAAAAGTGAAAGAATTACAATTGGAAAAACGGGAGCAAAATATAGTGCTACAAGAAGTGTTAAAGCCTATATACCTTCAAAAAGAAGTGGAACGAGAATTATTTTTACAAACATTAGAGAAAAAGAGTCAAGTAGGATAGAACACGCATCGTACTTTACAAACAGGATCATATGATTTATAATCACAAGTATCTTTAAAATATGAAATCGATGAGCAAGAAGAGTATGTATATTTGAGGCGTTCAGAGAGCTGGGGATAAGGTGTGAGCCCAGTGCGATAAAATATACAGAATGGGCTTGCGAGAGGTATGCTGAACAATTGAGTAGGCAGCCCGGGTTCCGCCGTTAAAAGGATAGGGTATCGGATATTTCCTGTACCTGAAAGAAGTGGGGTTTTTTTTAATCCAATTGAGGTGGTACCACGGTATTCTATTACATATATCGTCCTCTACATGCATAACAGCGTGTAGGGGACTTTTTTATTTTAAAAAGGAGGTGCGCGAGTATGAAATGAAAGGGTATAATTTACAGAAGTAAGAAAATTCAGAAAAGGGGAATATATGATGAAAGACAAACAACAATGGACGTCGAAAATTGGTTTTGTACTCGCAGCTGCTGGGGCCGCAGTAGGACTTGGAGCAATCTGGAAGTTTCCATATGTGGCAGGTAATGGAGGAGGCGGAGCGTTTTTCTTAGTCTTTTTGCTTTTAACAGTATTTATTGGTATGCCTCTTTTATTAGCGGAATTTGTCATTGGGCGTAGTACACAAAAAGAAGCTGTTACAGCTTATAAAGTATTAGTACCAAATAGTAAGTTATATCCATGGATCGGTCGTATGGGAGTTGTCACTTGTTTTAGTGTTCTATCTTTTTATAGTGTTGTAGGCGGTTGGATTTTACTATATTTATATTTTAGTGTGACGGGTGCTTTTTGGGGAGAAGGAGTAAACTATGGCGAAGTGTTTGGAGCAACCATTTCGAATCCTATAAGTGCAGTTGGAGCGCAACTTCTCTTTATGCTTTGCACTATTTTCGTTGTGAGTAAAGGTGTGGAGAAAGGGATCGAAAAGGCAAGTAAATATATGATGCCGCTTTTATTTATTTTATTTATTACGATTATTATTCGTGCGCTTACGCTGGATGGTGCTTTTGCTGGGGTCGAGTTTTTCTTAAAACCAGATTTTTCAAAGCTAACGGCAGATACGATTCTATATGCAATGGGACAATCTTTCTTTTCGCTAACAGTGGGCGCATCTGTCATGGTTACGTATAGTTCGTATTTAAAGAAAGAAGAACATTTGGCGAAATCAGCAACATCGATTGTAAGTTTAACGGTATTTATTACAGTGCTTGCCGGTTTAGCTATTTTTCCAGCTATCTTTGCATTAGGGGTTAAACCGACAGAAGGACCAGGATTATTATTTATTATCCTTCCAGCTGTATTTGCCAAAATACCATTCGGACAATTTTTCTTTATTATGTTTTTGATCTTATTTTTCTTTGCAACATTAACTTCAGCTATTTCAATGCTTGAGATCGTTGTTGCTTCTGCAGCGAAAGATAATGTGAAAAAACGTCCTTCTGCATCTTTCATCATTGGTTTACTTATTTTTGTTGTTGGAATTCCATCTGCATTATCATTTGGGATTATGAGTGACGTTAAGATATTTGGAAAGACATTTTTTGATTTAGTTGACTTTGTAGTTAGCAATATTTTGCTTCCGTTAGGTGTATTAGCTATTTCGCTATTTGTGCCAAATAAAATGCGTAAAGATTTACTGATGAAGGAATTGGAAGTTACGGAAACAAGAGGGAAAACATTATTTCACATTTGGTTTTTCTTACTTCGTTATATGATCCCAGTAACAGTTATCATTGTATTTTTAAATGCAATTGGTATATTTAAAATGTTATAAAATAAAGTAAAACTTTAAACAGTAGGGGCTTCTTCATTCCCTACTGTTTATGCCCCCTCACCAAGCGGGCTATTACTGTCCTAAAATAGCGGGATAAACGAAATCATCCATGAAGGTTTTCTTCATGGATGATTTCGTTTTATGAATCAATTTCTTCTTATGAGTTCGCTGCTTGTTTATCTAATAAGCGGTTATAGGCTTTGTAAGCAACGGCAGCGGCTATAAATGATCCGATTAAAAAAAGTATCGAACCTCCGAGAGTGAAGAGACGTCCTATATAAGTTTCTTGTGCTTCTTGTAGCTCGTTTTGTAATTTTTCTTTATTCATAATCAAATCCTCCCAGATGAATGGGACTATTATTTTAGTCTATGTAAAAAGCCTACAAAATGTTAAAGAAATGAAAAAACTCGGTATGTACCGAGTTTTTTCATAGTCCGATATAAGGAGAAGGGTCTACTGCGTTTGTTTTTCCTACATTCCATTCGCCGATATGAAGTTCGAAATGCAAATGTTGTCCAAAAGATTGTCCTGTATTTCCCATAAATCCTAATTGTTGCCCTTGTTTAACAGTTTGTCCGTTTGAGACAGAACGGCTGCTCATATGCGCATATACAGTTGTATATGTTTTCCCATTTAGTCGATGAGATAAGTATACAACATTTCCGTAACTAGAAGACATCTCAGAGCGAATCACAACACCATCGGCAGCGGCAATAATCGGAACTGTACCAGAGGCTGCAATGTCGATACCGAAGTGATTCCCTAAAGAACGAGAACCAAATCCAGAAGTTTTTGAGCCAGCAGCTGGTTTAATAAATCCACCTACATTTGTATCATGTGGTACTGAAGTAGCTTGAGTTGAAGCTGCTGCTTGTTTTTTTGCTTCTTCTGCCTTACGCGCTTCTTCTGCACGTTTCTCTTCTTCCATTACTTTTTGAACAGCTTGACGCTGATTTTCTAAAATATTTTTCGATTCTTCTAAACTCTCAATCTCTGAATCTACTTGTGATACTTTTATATGTAAATCATTAATGAGATTTTGTTGTTGTTGCTGGTTTGCTTGTAATTCTTGTTGTTTTTGCTGTAATTTTTGTTCAGCTTCTTTCAGTTGTTGTTCTTTTTTTTCAACAGTTTCTTTTTCTGTTTTTACAGTTTCCTGATCTTGCGTTTGTTTTTTTACGATATCAGTATCGTTATTTAAAATTAAACTAACGGAATACATATTATCAACGAGATCTGCGAGGTTATTTGAACTTGTTAAAACTTCAGTTATGATATTTGTTCGCGGTTTTTCTTGCATAGATTGTAAACGTTGTTTAATCACTTCTTGACGTGTATCAATATTTTTTTGTAGTTGCTCAATATGTTTCTTTTTCTCATTAATAAGTTGCTGTGTTTTAGTAATTTCTTTTTTTGTATCATTTAAATCAGCTTCATTTTTATTAATGGAAGTTGTTAATTCATCAATCTTCTTCTGTAATTCTTGTATTTCTTTCTCCATTTGTTCTTTTTCAGCTGATTTATTTTGGAGTTCTTGTTGTTTACCTTCTAATTCTGATTGAATATTGGACAATTTATCTTGACTTGTTTCTGCGTGTACTGGTGAAAGTAACGGAGAAACAAAAAGAGTCCCTGCTGCTAAAACGCTAAAAGCTGCAAATTTCTTATTCATGAGTTGTCTAGCTCCTTTCCCACCTATGATTGTATATAAGAAGAAGAATGCTGTCTATTGTTGTAATCATAATGTAAAGAAAATTTTATAAAATTGCTGAATATTGTCGAATTTGGTTATTTGTATGTATTGTAATCCCTTTCTTGCCTATTTCAATAAGGATGAAAAAAATGGTGAAAATTCATTTTTATGTTATATGCATAAAAAGAAGGTACAACAGAAAAACGTTAATAAATCAAAGAAGGAATCATTCTCATGTTAGGTTTTCTTACATGAGTTTTGTTTTTGTCAAGAAAAATATTTGTATTCAGAAAAACTTATTTTGTTGTCAGATTTCATTTTATGATTTATCATTTTAAAGGGAGACAAATGTAGTGAATTGTCGAATTATATGTAATACTCTTAATTTCTTCACTTCATAGAAAAATAGAGTTATAGCATCTAAGAAGGGGGTTAGCAGCAAGTATGAAGAGAATTGGACTTGCGTGGCAAATATTAATAGGGCTTGCACTTGGTATTGCAGTTGGAGCGATTTTTTATGGCAATCCAGAGGTAGCAAAGTTTTTACAACCAATTGGTGATATTTTTATTCGATTAATTAAAATGATTGTTGTACCAATCGTTGTAGCGAGCATCGTTGTTGGGGTTGCAGGTGTTGGAGATGTGAAAAAGCTAGGTCGATTAGGCGGAAAAACAATTATTTATTTTGAGATTATTACAACAATTGCGATTGTTGTCGGCTTATTGGTAGCGAATATTTTCCAACCAGGAAAAGGCATTAATATGAATGAATTAACAAAAACAGATATTTCAAAATATACAGCTACAACTGAGCAAGTACAGAGTCATTCATTTGCGGATACATTTGTAAACATTGTTCCGACAAATATTATGGAATCACTGGCAAAAGGTGATATGCTTGCTATTATTTTCTTCTCTGTATTATTTGGTTTAGGTGTTGCAGCGATTGGTGAAAGAGGAAAACCGGTTCTGCAATTTTTCCAAGGGGTAGCAGATGCGATGTTTTATGTTACAAACCAAGTGATGAAGTTTGCGCCATTTGGGGTATTTGCTTTAATTGGGGTAACCGTTTCTAAATTTGGGCTAGCATCATTAATCCCGCTAGGGAAGTTAGTAATTGTTGTGTATGGATCGATGATTTTCTTTGTTGTTGTTGTATTAGGACTTACAGCGAAAATCTTCGGAATTAACATATTCCAGTTCTTTAAAATTTTAAAAGATGAGCTTATTTTAGCGTACTCTACAGCGAGCTCAGAAACAGTTTTACCAAAAATTATGGAGAAGATGGAGAAATTTGGTTGTCCAAAGGCGATTTCATCTTTCGTTATTCCAACTGGTTATTCATTTAACCTAGATGGATCAACGTTATACCAAGCGATTGCTGCAATTTTCTTAGCGCAAATGTATGGTATTGATTTATCGATTACACAGCAAATTACATTGTTACTTGTATTAATGTTAACATCAAAAGGGATTGCAGGGGTACCAGGAGTATCATTCGTTGTATTATTAGCAACGTTAGGTACAGTTGGAATTCCGGCAGAAGGTTTAGCGTTTATCGCAGGTATTGACCGTATTTTAGATATGGCACGTACAGCAGTTAACGTTGTTGGAAACTCTTTAGCAGCTGTTGTTATGTCTAAATGGGAAGGACAATATGATGATATAAAAGGACAAGCTTATTTGAAAGAGATATCTCGAAAACAAGTAGCGTAATAACGATTGAAAAAGCTCTCGCATAAATATGTGGGAGCTTTTCTACATTGGGAAGGAGAGAGGTATAATGAAGCGAAAATATGGAAATGGTGCCTCGTGGAAAAGATTGTTAGAGAAAACGTATGAAGTGCGGGCATGTGAGCAAGGTATGTTAGGTATTTTGCGCGTAATAAAAGTAAAGGAACCTAGTTATAAGCAGTATGATTATAGTGAAGTTTGTATTGTAAATGATGGCTATACATGGGTGCAGTATTTTATAAAGGGTAAAAAATTTGTTATTACAGCTATGTTAGATGAACAAAAAAATATAGTGCAGTATTATATTGATATTGCTAAAGAGTTTGAAGTAGATGAGAATGGCTTGCCATATTTTGATGATTTATATTTGGATGTCGTGTTATTTCCTGATGGGAAAATATATTTATTAGATGAAGATGAGTTGGAAGAGGCTTATGCGGAAGGAGATATTTCCAGAGAAGAATATAATGAAGCATGGGATATGGCAAGGTGGGTGATTGAAAGAATCGAAAAAGAAGAATTTCCGTGGCTTGCTATTTTAAAATATGAAATGGAAACATTGAAATGATTATTTTTTATATATAGTGATTGGTATATTCGTCGTATTGTGTTAATAGGAAGAAAATACCGATTATTTCTATAAAAATAATAATTGACTTTTGATTTATAAGCGAGTAAAGTTAGGAAAGATATTATTACAAATAAAAATATGAAACCTTCTTATAAAGAGAGGCGGAGGGACTGGCCCTATGATGCCTCGGCAGCGGACTCGATTTTGGAGTGCTGTGCCAAATCCAGCAAGCATGTGCTTGAAAGATGAGAAGAGTGTTTCTTATAGATGTATAAGACCTCTTCTTCTCGGAAGAGGTCTTTTGTTATTCAGTAGAAAAGGTTTAAAACTAGGGAGAGATGATATGGTGAAGGAAACGAGAGGAAATATTTTTGCTTTATTGCCACTTGGAATATTTTTAGTACTATTTATTGGTTCTGGAATCATTACAGGTGATTTTTATAAATTGCCGATCTTAGTAGCGATACTAATTGCGGTAGGAGTTGCTTTAGCGATGAATCGGAAAGAGAGTTTTACAACGAAAGTAGAACGCTTCGCTAAAGGAGCTGGGAATCCAGACATTATGATTATGGTATTAATATTTGTACTTGCTGGTGCTTTTTCAGAAACAGCAAAGGGAATGGGTGGAGTGAACTCTACAGTTAATTTAGCTTTAGCTGTTTTGCCACAAGGATTTATTATAGCTGGCATTTTTGTGATTGGTGCATTTATTTCATTAGCAATGGGGACTTCAATGGGAACAATTGCAGCATTAGCGCCGATTGCTGTAGGAATCAGTCAACAAACAGATATTTCAATTGCGTTAGCGATGGCAACAGTTGTAGGTGGGGCCATGTTTGGAGACAATTTATCATTTATTTCTGATACAACAATCGCAGCTGTTCGTTCACAAGGGACAGAAATGAAAGATAAGTTTAAAACAAACTTTTTAATTGTTTTACCCGCTGCTATGATTACCATTGTATTATTAGTTGTTCTTACTTTAGGAAATCATACAGAAATAAAGACACATGCATTTGATTGGGTGAAAATATTGCCGTATGCAGGGGTGCTTATTACAGCGCTACTTGGATGGAATGTACTCGTTGTATTAACAGGTGGAACCATTTTATCTGGTATCATTGGTTTTTTAGATGGTAGTTATACGTTAGCTAGCTTCTTTAAAAGTGTTGCAACAGGGGTAAGTGGAATGATGGAACTCGTTCTACTGGCAATTTTAATTGGTGGAATGGTTGAAATCATTCAATATAATGGTGGTATTCAATATTTAATGAATACATTAACACGTAATATCCGTTCGAAAAAAGGTGCGGAATTTGGAATTGCTGGATTAGTAAGCATGACGAATATATGCACAGCGAATAACACAATTTCGATTATATTCACTGGCCCTCTTGCAAAAAATATTGCAGATCAGTATAAAATTGATCCACGAAAATCGGCGAGTGTACTAGATGTGTTCTCGTGTTGTGTTCAAGGGCTCGTTCCATACGGAGCGCAGATGTTAACAGCAGCAGGATTTGCAGCTTTATCACCAGTTGAACTATTGCCGTATGCATTTTATCCGATTTTAGTTGGAATATGTGGTGTAGTTTCAATTTTAATTGGTTTTCCGAGATTTTCAAAAGTAGAAGAAAAAGGACAATTCCATAAAACAGCTTAATTTTTTATTAGAATAAGGCAAAAAAGACGCTCATAAAAGTTATTTTGAGCGTCTTTTTATCGTTTATAAGTCTTTTTTTAGTAGTAGTGCTAATCATGCTTTCTGACGTTATCGAGAGTACTGAGTATTTGATAGCCGTATTTTTGATAAAAATCTAATGCTTGGAAGCTGAATATATCAACCTTTATGAAATTGCATTTTTTTAAGCTTCTAATAGTAACTTAGAGACCTATTCTAGTTTGTGAATCTGAAAGTATGAATCGCTAACCAGTTCCAGCAAATTTCACCTAACAATCCTCCGAGAATTCGACCTGTATCATCTTTAAGAAATTATTGAATTCCTGAGTATGTACTATGTAAGTTCAGGTGGAAAATGTTTTAAATTGTATTGATAATTTGATTGTTTATATCCTTTTTATCGGTTGTATTTCTCTCTTTTATGATCTGTAAAATCATCCTTTATTATTCCCTCTCCCTCTTTTATCCTGCATGAACGGGCAGTAAGGCTCCTGTTTCAAAACTTAGTGAAAGCAAGGAAGTTAGGTGGAAATATGCTCATGAAAACTCGATACGTGAAGGGTAAGTTGGCAAAAGACCGATTGTGTCTCAGTCTTAAGTCTGAGATGAAAACGGTTCTTAAGCTCGTTATGAAAAATCAAAAAAATAGTTAAGATAAGAGTATCAAATCGAAGGGAGGCGAGCACAAGATGAAACAATTTCTAGCGTTTATCGCAGCCGGTATTTTGGCTTTAATTGCTCTTGGTAGCCTTGGTGGTATGATAGGATTTGCCATTGGAGCGGGAATTGTGTACTGGAGCTATAAATCATTTGTGCGAGCACAATCATTTTTTGGAAAGTTAGCTTGGGGGATTGTTGGTTTAATCGGTCTATCAATCGCTCTTTCACATTCTCCTGCATTGATTGGTATCGTAGCCTTGGTCGTTTTATATTACGGATACCATGAATGGAAAAAGGAAAAAGATGTAGGAATGGATTCTACTTCAGGAAGCTCTACAAAATATAGCAACTTTGAAGATGAGTGGAATAAGTTAATGAAAAACTAGTATAAACGAATCTAATTGATAAAATAGAAGAGAGGAAGATTAGAATGAAACAATCTTTATTTGGCCGTGTACGCGATGCGATTTTAGCAGATCTTCATAATGTATTAGATGAAAAAGAAAGAAAAAACCCAATTGCTATGTTAAACCAATATTTACGTGATAGTGAACGTGAAATAACGAAAATTGAAAAGTTAATTGAGCGTCATAAAACGTTAAAAACGAACTTTGCTCGTGAGCTTGAAGAGGCGCGTTATTTCGTAAATAAGAGATCAAAGCAAGCCATTGTTGCACAAGAAGCAGGAGAACTGCAACTACATGAGCGTGCTTTAGAAGAAGTCGCATATTATGAAGGGCAAGTGGCTCGTTTAGAAGAAATGTATGCAGGTGTGATCGAACAGATTGATGAATTAGAACGCCGCCTTTCTGAAATGAAAAATAAATTAAAAGAAATGAATGCAAAGCGTATGCAACTGATGGCGCGTGAAAATATGGCGCATGCGAATCGTCGCATGAATACAGCGCTTCATAAAATGGATGAAAACAATCCGTTTTTACGATTTGAAGAAATAGAAGATCATATTCGTGATTTAGAACTTCGCATAAATGAAGGGTATGAACGTGATACTTTTGATATGAAAATTGCTAAACTAGAGCGCGAAATGAAAGAGAAAAATGAAGTATCTTTAAACAAAGAAGGAATAAAATAATTGTAGTATATTATAAAACGAGCATATGATATAGTGATAGGGAAAAGGTGTTGGTAAGCAATACCTTTTTCTTCTATTTATCTCGCAGTAACGGGTAGCCTGATTGGTGAGGGCTCTAATCAGTGAGGGATGAAGAAAACGCCCAACGTTTCAAATTTTACTTTATATGTAATGAGAAGGGGGGAGCTGAAATGAAGCAACAATTTTCAAAAACACAATTTGTGGGGATGCTCCTCATTATATTTGGATTTGGTCTTTTTATCGATATGATTTCTGGACGCTTTGAACCAGGAGGTCTTATTTTTGCCTTTATTATGATTATGTTTGGAAGACATTATCGAAAGAAGAATCGTTATGTGAGAGGCAACGTGTTTTTGTTTATTGGGGGACTTGTATTTTTATTCTTTCTATTTTCATCAGCGGCCTTCGTACTTGTTGTATTCGCTTGTCTAGCATTTATCGGTTATCGACTGATTCAAGGGCAGCAGAAACAGCAAGCAGTTCAAGTTCAGATTAAGGAGAAAGGATATATTGATGAGGATAAACCAATCTATCGTTCTGAACCATATTTAAAAAACATGATGGTAGGAAACGTACGAATGATGGATCATATTTATGAACTGGAAGATATTAATGTTCAATATGGAGTCTGTGATGTTGAAATGGACTTAACAACGGCGATGATTCCAGAAGGAGAAACCGTCATTGTTATTCGTGGGGTAATCGGAAATATTAGATTGTACGTTCCATATGACATTGAATTATCTTTAAATCATTCTGTTATTGTTGGGAGAGTATTACTGCCAGGGCATGAAGAAACAGGTTTGAACCGAAATGTTACATTTAAAACAGAGCAGTATAGAGAAGCTCCTCGTCGTATTAAAATTATTTCTTCGCTTGTCGTAGGAGATACGGAAGTGAGGAAAGTATGATGAAAAAACAAGGAAATATTTCATGGATGTACATTCGTTATTCCATGCTATCTTCTATTAGTATTGCACTCATTTGTACAATTATCTATTTGTGGAAAAGTAAGCGAGATGTATATGATTTCTTATGGAAAGAATCCATTGCTTCTGTTCCTGTTGGCTTGTTAATAATGAGTACAAGTCTTCTTATTGGAGGCATTGTAGGATATGCGATTGGCTATTATGTAAAGCAGCGTATTCAAGGCTTGAATACTTTCTTATTTGAAGTAGAGCGCGGGAACTTTCCAAAAGATGTTTCGTTTACAGCAGAAGACGAATTTCATGAAATAGAGCGAAAAGTTATGACGCTTACTCGAAGATTAGAAGAACAAGCTGGATTATTTCAAAAGGTAACAAATGAACGAGCTCATTGGAATGAAGAAATGAAGCAAGAAGCTATTTCTCAAGAAAGACATCGCTTGGCAAGGGAACTGCATGATTCTGTAAGTCAGCAGCTTTTTGCGATGTCTATGATGATGTCAGCAATTAATGAGCAAGTAGATCAATTTCCAGAAACAACAAAAAAACAATTGAAGCTTGTAGAGAACATGGTCGTGAATGCGCAATCCGAAATGAGAGCGTTGCTTCTTCATTTACGTCCTGTACAATTAGAAGGAAAAAAACTAACAGAAGGTATAGAGGAACTATTAACAGAGCTTTCTAGAAAACAACATATGAAAATCGAATGGTTCGTTGAATCTATTCAATTAAAAAAAGGTGTCGAAGATCATCTATTTCGTATTTTACAAGAAGCATTATCTAATACATTGCGACATGCAAAGGCAAAGAAAATAGAAGTACGCCTTCGTCAAATTGATCAATATGCCATTTTGAAAATAATTGATGATGGTGTTGGATTTGAAGTGGGGGTAAATAAAGCAGGATCATATGGATTACAATCTATGCAGGAACGCGTTCATGAAATTGGAGGGACGTTAAAAGTACTTAGTTTCCCAAATAAAGGAACACAAATTGAAGTGAAAGTGCCAATTATGATAGAGAGAGGGGGAGAATCATGATTAAAGTGTTACTAGTTGATGATCATGAAATGGTTCGCATGGGGGTATCTGCTTACTTATCAACACAGCCAGATATTGAAGTAGTTGGAGAGGCGGAAAATGGCAGAAAAGGTTCAGAGCTAGCACTACAATTAAAACCAGATATCATCTTAATGGATCTTGTTATGGATGAAATGGATGGAGTGGAGGCAACGCGTGCGATTATTAAGGAATGGCCTGAAGCAAAAATTGTGGTCGTAACGAGCTTTTTAGATGATGAAAAGTTATATCCTGTTATCGAGGCGGGAGCAACGAGTTATTTATTAAAAACGTCAAGAGCAAGTGATATCGCAGATGCGGTGCGAGCAACTTATGATGGGGAAACGGTGTTGGAACCAAAAGTGACCGGTAAAATGATGTCTCGGATGCGCCAAAAGAAGGAACAACCATTACATGACGATTTAACAGAAAGAGAGTTTGAAATTTTATTATTAATTGCAGAAGGGAAAAGTAATCAAGAAATTGCAGATGAGCTGTTTATAGCGCTGAAAACTGTGAAAACACATGTAAGTAACATTTTAAATAAATTGAATGTCAGCGATCGAACACAAGCAGTTATTTACGCATTTAGACATCAACTTATAAAATAGAAAGGAGCTTCAACGAAGTATGTGTGTATTTTGTTGAAGCTCCTTTTTTAAACATGATCATCTAAAGTAACAAATTCTTAAATCCCCTATAGAAAAGTATTTTAGTTATACTTTCAAAATACAAATGTACAAAGAAAAGGTACCCCTGCTGCAAGGTACCTTTTCCAAGGGGCATAACTCATTATCTTACCAATCGATGGTCATAGAAATAGTGAAGCCTTACCAATGAGTTATATTATAGATTGATTCCACCCAAATTATTATGATTGGATTTATTTTTGTTTGAAAGGATATATCCCCTTACCTTGATGGTTTAGGATACTTTCGATCCAGAAGTATTTTCTACCGATGGAACTGGTTTTTCGTTTTTTTGTTTTGCAACAATAAGACCAATCATTGCCCCTAAACATGATGGTAACAGCCAACCGATGCCTTCTGTATATAATGGAATCCATTCAAAGTAAGAAGTAATAAATGAAACAGAAACATTTCCTTGTTTTAAACCATCAAACACACTCATTACTCCTGCGCCGACTAAAGCGCCAACATAAACTGAGCGATAACCGCCAAAAAATTTATGAAGTAGTGAAAGGAGTACAAGGACAATTGCGATTGGATATACAACAAGTAAAATTGGTATAGAGATTGCGATAATTTTTGTTAATCCTAAGTTAGCTACGAGAAGTCCAACTACACAAATGATTCTAGCGAAATTTGTGTATGAAAATTTTGTCAATAATGTTGAGAAATATTGGCTACATGCTGAGACGAGTCCTACGCATGTTGTCAAACAAGCAAGTGTTACAATGATAGCTAATAAAGAAAGACCATATGGACCGAATAGTTGTTGAACAATCACTGTAAGTAATTGACCACCATTTTTCGCATATCCAAGTGAAACGCTCGTTACACCTAACCAACCGAGTGCAACGTATACAAGGATGAGTCCGATAGCGGCAATAAGGCCTGCTTTTGTTGTTGCGATTGCAACCGTTTTTCGATCTTCTACACCTTTTGAGCGAATGGCGTTTACAACAATAATTCCAAATGCAAGTGCAGAAATCGTATCCATTGTTAAATATCCTTCCATAAATCCTTTAAAAATAGGGGAAGTTACATAGTCTTGCATAGCTGGCCCTGATTGGCCAAGTGGCGTAAACACACTTTTTACAAATAATAAGAAAATAGAAAATAATAAAATAGGTGTTAATATATTTCCAATACGATCTACTAGCTTAGAAGGATTTAAGCTTAGCCAATAGACAAGAGAAAAGAAAACGACTGTGTACACAAATAGTGTAAGTGAACTAGTACGGACGTCTTCGGGTAAAAATGAACTAATTCCCATTTCATAAGCAACATTTGCAACACGTGGAATTCCCATAGATGGACCAATTGAAATATAAACGATAACTGCAAAGAAAATTCCGAATATTGGGTGAACGTGACTTGCAAGTTGCTGCATTCCACTTCCAGAAAGAGAGATTGCAATAACGGTTAATAAAGGTAAGCCAACACCTGTTAATAAGAACCCAACCATAGCTGGCCAGAAATGATCACCTGCATTTTGTCCAAGCATTGGAGGGAAAATTAAATTACCTGCTCCAAAAAATAAAGAGAATAGCATAAGTCCTGTGAAAAACACATGCTTTTTTGATACAGTGTTCATTGTTTTTTCCTCCTTTTATAAAAGTTCATTCGTAAGAACATAAAAAACTCGCCCCTTCATAAAGGGACGAGTTAGATTACCCGCGATACCACCCTAATTTATACATGTAGAAAAATATCTATCTGTATACGGCTTTGCAACGTACAACATGATACGTGTTCCTTGTAACGGAGGACAGCCGGTGAGAACTTACTATTTCTTTCAGTTCTACTTCTCGGAGATGATTTTCGGTTATGCACTGAACATTGGCTTGCAGCAAAATGCCAACTCTCTGGGGAACAGCTCTATAACGTACTCGTTCTCGTCAATGAATTTTCTTTAAGTATTTTGACAGTATTTTTGCATGTTTTTTCAAAAAAGTCAATAGTTTTTTTGTATGAAACTTTGTGGAAGCGTATTGATATAGGAAATGGAGCGTATGTAATTTGCCAGAGCTTCTTGATCTGTTGGGCCTTCGATTTGATTTCGCCCTGCTTTAAACACACTGAATTTATCTCCGCCATTTGCTAAAAATGAATTGATTACAACTGAATATACTTCATTATCTCGCAAGGGTATTCCATTTTCTAGTGAAATATTTTGTAAAGTATAATCCTTCAAACTGTAATGGAGTCCTGAAACTTGTAAAATACGAGTTTCATCTTTCCATTGTTCTTGCAAGGCTCTTCTAATTTCTTTTCCGGATAGCTCCATTTTAATAAGTTTGTTTCCAAATGGCTGTATGAGAAAAGTATCTTCCCATGTAATGCTTCCTTTCTGTAAGTCGTATCGAATGCTTCCAGGATTTACAAAGGCAATATCAGCATTCATCGTTTGGCGTTGTGCTGTAGCAATCAGTATTCCTAAATCGGATTCTCCATGTTTATTCTGGTTTCGAGTGAGCTTGTAATTCGTTACGCCTAATGGCTCTTCTACCTTAGAACGAATTTTTGAAGAATAAGTCTGTAACCATGATGTGATGTGTGGATTCGGTAGAAGTTTCTCTTGATAAACAGGGATAATCTCGGCCTGTTTTTTCATAATGTCTTTCGTTGTTCGATTTAAGGTAAGAGTAACGTTTGAAAAAGCTTTTCCATAAGAATAAGCTTGAACAAGTAATTTTTCGTTCACATTTCCGTTTATATAAGAATGAGTGTGTCCCCCAAAGATAATATCAACATCAGCGTCTACTTTATTTGCTAGATGAGCTAGTTCTCCATTTGTAATACCTTCTTTTGTGCGACCACCAAGGTGTGCAAGAATGATAAATGCATGAATGCCTTGTTGTTGTAGGTGACGCACATAATCATTAACTGTAGAGGCTTCATCTAAAAAGCGAACAGAGGGCATATCGCTATACATTGTGACAAAAGGAGTATCTTTTGTGGTGATCCCAATAAATGCAATGGGAATTCCTTCAATCCATTTAATCGTATAAGGTGGAAAGAGGGGTTGATTGCTACGATTATCTACTGCATTTGCACATAAGTAAGGAAATGCACTACCAGAAAAAGTAGTTTTTTTATAAAAAAGTTCACCATTAATGAGTTGGTGTAGCGTAATAGGACCTTTATCAAACTCATGATTTCCAACTGTACCTACATCAAATTGTAGTTTGTTGAGAAATTCCATAGTTGGTTCGTCATGAAATAATGCTGAAATAGGAGGGCTCCCACCGATCATATCCCCAGTATGTACAAGCAAAGTATTCGGATTTTTCATGCGATACATTTGAATATAGCTAGCGAGGTAATCTGCACGTCCGACAGCTTTTCCATGTAGCATAGATGTTGTATTTAATTGTCCATGAAAATCGTTGAGACTCATAATCTGCATGGATATGTTCGGGGAAGGAATGAAAATAGAGATAACCAATTTCATCAAGAAAGTAAACAATAAGAAGGGATACATGATGATACTCCTCTCTGCAACACATTTTTTTGAAACGGTCTCTTCTAAAAGTCTGGGGGATCGTAAGACTATCACCTCAAAAAATGCAGATTCGTAAAACGTTAGTTATGAAGAATACAAGTATAGATGGAGAGACTTCTCTGTTTGAAGGTTCACTTTAGTGTATGAGAGCGAAAAAATATTTTTTGTAAAATTTGTGTAAAACAATATAAAGGATTGTTAAATTTACAGACAAATAAGATAATTATGGGGATAGAGCAGGAATTTTGAAATTTTATAGAGAATAATACAACAATCCACTTGCTGGAAAGAACAAACCTAAAAAGAGGTGACGGAAATGCTTGCAATGGGAGCTTTATTGGGGATTCTTGCTATTTGTAGTTTTATATGGTTATATTATTCACGTTCGTTTAAACAAGCAGAAGTGTTACTCTTTCCAAAAGGTAGTTTGTTGACAAACCAGTCTAGATATTTAGTATGTCCAAAGTGTGGAAGTGCACAGGCTAGAAGTGGAGGCTATCAAGAGTGTTGCAAAATGAGATTATGAAATGAGGAAGCCTCACAGATAGATGTGAGGCTTCCTTACGCTTTTATCGCGCTCCAAATCGTCCAACAATCACGTTCAATAATGGGTGAAATAGGATTGAGCTCAGTATGAATATGTTGTAGAAGGTGAGAGAGTTCGGCGTCTGTTCATTCATATAAGTGAGTACAAATGATAATTATTTCTTATATTAGCAAGATAGAGGGGATCGAGTGAAGAGAAAATATGTATTATGTCTATGCATAGTCTTACTTGTATCATGTAGCAAAATAGGACAGCCGAAAGAGCGAGAACGAAACGAAGAGATGGTGAGTATTGTGCAAGAAAACATAGAAGTTACCATTTTACAAAAAGGAAAGATAGAAAAGGTTTTGAAAGAGGAAGAGGCAAAAAGGGTAGTAGATATTATTCATAAAGCTAAAAAACAAGAGATAATAATAGGAAGCTTCGGAGAACCTGAGTATGAAATACAAATTGAGAAGGAAGGGAAAAAGGAAATATATCGTGCATGGCTCAGAGGAGAATCTCGCGAAGGGTGGCTTCAAAATGAGAAAGGGATATATAAGATTCCTAAAAAGGAGACAGAGCAGCTTCTAGCTCTCCTTCCAATGATTCATCATAATCATACAGAGGGGGTAAGCTTAGCAGAAGTAACAAAAAATGATATGCAAATTACAGCTTTTCATATTAAAGTAGATAATAACAATGTACATTATACTATATTTTATACAATCTCAAATTCTTTATATAAAGCGTTGGAAACCGAAAAGGAATATTATTTTCAAATTGTGTTTCCAGAAAAGATTCAACAAATAATTGGCCGGAAAACGAGTGAAATGATTGTAGGCGAGCAAGTAAGAGAAGGATATAAACAATATGAAGCTCATTTTATCGTACCACTTAACAATGTATCAGTTTCACAGCAAAAGGCAATAGAATTATATTATGATTATTATGATTTATACATGTTAAATCATAGTAAAGAAAGAATGGGTACATTTCGAAATATTATTCAAATTGTAAAAGATTATGGTGAAAACATGAATTTTCAAAGATGAATGTAATCTTTCCTAGGAAATGATAATGGAGCTAGCCAAGAGGTTCGCTCCATTACTTTGTTTTTGCAGAAGGCTCATTCATTGATTTTCTTGTAATAAGATAAGAGATCATAAGAGCAGAAAGAATAATTAGAGAAATAACGAAATGATTCGGTAACAGATCTAATAAGACGTAGCTAACTGTATAGAAAATGAGTGTAGAAGCTAAAAAAGAAAGAGTCCCTATTATGAAAACTTGTAATGTCATGTTATAACCTCCTTTCATTTATATTTTTGGCTAAAATTAGATGTTATAAACATATTTTTCAATAAAAGAGAAAATTATGGCATAATAGAAAGAAAAAAGGAGAAAGTGATGCAAAAGAAAAATACAAAGGGATTATGGGGAGTTTTGGCTGCAGTTGGAATCTTTTTATTTTCTAAACTGAAATGGGTATTAGCAATTTTTAAATTTGCTAAATTTTCAACAGTATTTAGTATGTTACTATCACTTGGAGCATATGCAGCTATATATGGTTGGAAATTTGGAGTCGCGCTCATTTATTTACTTTTCGTACATGAAATGGGGCATTTATGGGCGGCGAAGCGAAAAGGTATACCTACGTCACCGGCAATTTTCATTCCATTTATGGGTGCTTTAATTGGAATGAAGGAGATGCCGAAAAATGCAAAGGATGAGGCATATCTTGCTTATATGGGACCTTTGTTTGGGTTGCTATCATTTTTACCAGCTATTCCGCTCTACATGCTAACGAATGAGCCATTTTGGGCGCTCGTGATTTTACTAGGAAGCATGTTGAATTTTTTTAATTTAATTCCGGTGTCGCCTTTAGATGGTGGAAGAATTATTTCGGTTGTTAGCACAAAAATTTGGATTGGCGGTCTTGTTCTATTGCTTGGATATTCCATTTTCTTTACAAGTATTATTGGATTTTTCATTTTTATCATAGGGTGCATGGAACTGTATCGAGTAATGAAGCGTGATAAGCCGATTAAAGAATTAGGTTACAAAGTAGAGATATTAAAAACATATCTTTCTAAGTTTCAGGAAGAGTTTTTGGAAACAGGAGTGGTGCATCGCGCGCTTTATGTAGCTCACCATGAAATGGGACAATTAAGACAAAAGGCGAAAGAAAAGAAGCTTGAAACAGGAGAAAGCCAAAAAATTGAAGTATTAGAGTATATCTTGCCTAAATTTGAATCGCTTGATTATGTGCCATATGAAGAGGAAAAAGAAGAACATACCAATCGTATGAAAGAAGCAATCGCGTTATTAGAAAGAAAAGGGGAGCAATGGGAAAAGGAAAAGCAACAACAAGAGGAGTATTATAACGTCGATGCGAAAACAAGATGGATCGTATTTGGTTGTTACATTGGTCTACTTGTAACATTAGGCTATGCTGCTTACGAAGGGCATGTTATTTTACAGCAATATTTACCAGAGCGAAATGTGTAGAAAAACAGTGTCGAAATGATAAGAAGTATTTATACAGGAATTCTTTTTCAATTAGAGAATGTTACAAATATAATAATTTATAGAAATAAATGTAATATTCATAGTGGAAAAGGAGTCGGAATATGAAGAGGATATTGGGTATACTGGGAATGATTATAGTAATGGGGCTTGCAAGCTATGGATGTATGAAAGTATTGTTACATTATGCAAGTAAACCTGCTAGTGTATCGACAATACCTAAAGTAGATGATGTGAAGGAAAAAAAGCATGTATTACAATTTATCCGTACAACCCATGAAGACTATAATGATTTTTTAAATTATGGTAAAGCGGATCAATATACAGAGGGAGATTGGAATCATCTTGTGAAATGGTTTCAAGAACAAGAGCAGTCTTTAAAAGATATACATAAACAAGTGAAAAATGAGAAGATAAAGCGCGATGTAAGACGGAGTTATGACGTTATGAAAATGGGTATAGAAGCACGGAATATTGAATATGTTGTGTATGCGCATCGGATTTATCATGATTTAGATATCATTGTAAATAAATATACGGGTGAGACAAATATATGGGGATATACGGAATTTGGAGACGGAAAAGAGGTACAAGTGATTGAACAAGTTCTTCAAAATAAACATAGCTAACCGAATGTCGGTTAGCTATGTTTATTTTGGAGAATATATAATGATGTATGGTATAGAACTCGTCTTGTGATCAATCGCCTTCACGAATCGATAAATCTACTTTCGCCTCATTTCTATCATATGAGAACTTTATTGCGGGATAGATTGAAATTGTTCATATATTTTTCACAAAAACACCATGTTTATAGTGATTAAAATCACAACGTTCTATCAAAAATTCTTTTACACTAACAGTAGTCAAGGAAACAGAGGAGTGAGATACAATGTTAAGTCAAAAAACAATTGAAATTGTAAAATCAACAGTACCATTATTACAAGAAAAAGGTGTTGACATCACGACACGCTTTTATCAAATTATGTTTGCGGAACATCCGGAGTTATTAAATATTTTTAATCATACAAACCAGAAAATAGGAAGACAACAACAAGCGCTAGCGAGTGCAGTGTATGCGGCAGCGATGTATATTGATAACTTGGAAGCAATTATTCCTGTTGTCAAACAGATTGGTCATAAACATAGAAGCTTAGGAATTAAAGCTGAACATTATCCGATTGTAGGAAAATGTTTATTACAAGCAATTAAAGAGGTAGCAGACGCGCCGCAAGAAGTGCTAGATGCTTGGGGCGAAGCGTATGGTGTAATTGCTGATGCATTTATTAGTATCGAGGCGGAAATGTATGAGGAAGCAGCAAAAAAAGAAGGCGGTTGGAAAGAGTTCCGTAACTTTATTGTTGTGAAAAAAGAGAAAGAGAGCGACGTCATTACATCGTTTTACTTAAAACCAGAAGATGGTGGCGAATTATCAACGTTTTTACCTGGTCAGTATGTAACGGTTCAAATTCGTATAGAAGGTGAAACGTATATACATAATCGCCAGTATAGTTTATCAGAGGCTCCTGGAAAAGAGTATTATCGCATTAGTGTAAAACGTGAAACAAGTGCAGAAGCACCGGATGGGAAAGTTTCTAATTACTTACACGACCATGTTCAAGAAGGAGATATTTTACCACTAAGTGCACCAGCTGGAGATTTTGTATTAAATATAGATTCAAACTTACCAGTTGTATTAATAAGCGGTGGTGTAGGAATTACACCTATGATGAGTATGTTTAATACGTTAACTGAGAAAGAAATGGACCGCGATGTATACTTCATTCATGCAGCGTTAAATAGTAAAGTCCATGCAATGAAAGAGCATGTCCAAAAGGTAGTAGAAAGTAAGGAAAGAGTGAAAGCATATACTTGTTATTCAGCACCAACAAAGCAAGATGTACAAGCAAAAAACTTTGAGAAAGAAGGATTTATTGATTTAGCTTGGTTACAATCTATTATTCCTTCAAATGAAGCGGAATTTTATTTCTGTGGTCCAGTACCATTTATGAAACATATCAATGCAGCGTTACTAGAGTGGGGCGTTCCAGCTGAACGCATTCACTATGAGTTCTTTGGACCAGCAGCTAGCTTACAATAAAGAGAATGTACCAAATAAAAAACGAGGTTATTTTACCTCGTTTTTTATTTGGTCTCGTAATAAACGATTAACAGTTTCGCGTCTTACACCAATGAGTTGACCAATTTCAGTTTGCGTTAATATTTCATAAATCGGAATTCCATCTAAATATAATGAAAACCATTGTTGTAAACGGTGGAGACGCTCCCTTGGCGAGACCGTTGTTAATTGATCAATGCGCTGTTGCATCATTCGTAATTTCGTTTGTAACTGCAACGCAACGTCAGCATATAATTCTGGATTTTTTTGCAGTTTATCATACCATTCTTGACTCATAATAGGTTCAATTTCAGTTTTCATTAAAGCGATGGCTGTTCCGTGGTATTCTTTAGGTGAAATTAAAGAATGGTGAGGAATGGTCTCACCTGGAACAATAATATTAAATAAAAATGGTGTTCCATCTTCTTGTAATCGAACCACTTTTAATAGTCCTGTTTTCACAAAGTATAAGGGTCCTTCTTCACCTTGGCGGAATAATAGCTCTCCTTTATGTAAAATCAATGTTAGCACCTCATTTAAATATTCCTATGTATTTTATTTTAATTGATATATTTTAATTTGTATTCATCATATGCATTTATATGTTGATTCATTTTTCAATACTTATTTGTTTTTTGCGGCATGGAGCGAAAACAGAATACATGATTGACTGTGCGTTTTCTATTTTGTATCCATGTTGTAATTGTATTGACGAAATGTATGCTATTACAGTAGTATACTATTTAGTGTGTAATAGTACGAACCATGAATATGCTGTAGGGGGTTTAGTATATTGTTAGATCCGAAAATGACTGATATGAAAATACCAGCTAATGCGATCATACATGTGGAAGAGATGACAGGCGGAGTCGTTCTATCCGTTTTAATAGATGGTCAAATCATTTATACAATGGCTTATGATGAGGAAACAGATAGTTATGCCGAACTATATGATCGAAATGACAAACGCGCGTGTCAAGTACATGAAGATTTTATGGGATGGTCACTCCTTCATTAAAAAGATGTCGATATGACATCTTTTTTATATAATAGGTAGATTATACAAAGGAATGCAATAAAGAGATTAAATCTGTAATAATTGATTTTGCATTGTTAGTGCTTTGTAACAGTAAGATAGCTGTTTTTTCGCTATGATAGGGGAGGAAGCAGTTATAAGGAGTGGTTAACTTGAGAAAAATGCATATATCAAATTTCATGCTGTTATGTATGTGCATTGTCCTATGTATTGTGTTAGGGGCCTTTTTGTATTCGTGTGTATAAAAAAACGCATTCTAAGGAGAACGCGTTATAGGAATGAAGTAATAATCAACCTCGTCCCAAGAATAATTAATGTAATGCGCAATAAGTTAATGATTGCATTTCCACTTAACTTTGTATTAATATAAGCTCCGATTTTCCCTCCAATCCAAGCACCTGGAATTAGAAGCAGCGCATAAATCCAACTCACATTACCAAGAGAGATATGAGTGAAAGAACTTACAATTGCTGATAATAAAACGATAAACATGGAAGTTGCAACAGCAATTTGAGCTGGAAAAGCAAACAGCAGCATCATAGCAGGAACGAGTAAAGCTCCTCCGCCAATACCGAATAGTCCAGATATGAAACCGACTATAAATGCGATAAGAATAGAAAGAAAGGGCGGGAACTGATAATAAACAGTATTTCCCTCAGTATCAGTGAAAGAACGCTTAATAACCGTTGCATTTGATAAGGAAAGAGGTTTCAGTTTATCGCGTAACATAAGAAGAATCGATACGAAAATAAGAAAGATTCCAAAGTATAAAGAGAAAGTATCTTGATTTAAAAATTTGTTTGCCCACGACCCAATGATGCCACCAGGACCACTACCAATAAATAAAATAAGTCCACTTTTGTAATCCACTCGTTTATGCTTCACATAAGCAAGAGTAGAAGAAAGACCTGTGAAAACAACAGTTACAATGGAAGTCCCTACTGCGATTTGTGGCGATAAGCTATGCAGTCCAATCAGTAAAGGAACAATGATAATTCCTCCCCCTAGCCCTACAAGACTTCCAATTGTCCCTGCAATTAATCCAATAAAAAGTAACATGATATACTCCAAAATTGCCAACTCCTCTACATAACAAATCCAACATTCATTATACACACTTTTTGAAAAGAAATAAGACTGTTCACAAAAAAGTCGCCTTCCTGGAAAAATAAGAAAGGCGACTTTTGATTAAAAAATGAAATGTAATACGTAATAGAATAAAGCTGCTAAAGAAGCAGAAATTGGGAGTGTAATAACCCAAGTAATTAACATTCGTTGGGCAGTTCCCCATTTTACACCTTTTACACGATGTGATGCTCCTACTCCTAAAATAGAGGAAGAGATGACATGTGTTGTACTAACTGGCAAGTGAATAAATGTTGCACCGAAAATAACAAGAGATGATGATAAATCGGCAGCTACCCCATTTACAGGGCGGATTTTCATAATTTGTCCACCGACAGTTTTGATGATTTTCCACCCGCCAATAGAAGTACCAAGTCCCATTGCGAGAGCACATGAGAATTGAACCCAGAGTGGAATATCTCCAGAACTATGGAGGTTATTTGTCATCAGTGCCATTGTAATAATACCCATTGCTTTTTGTGCATCATTTGTACCATGTGTATAAGCTTGTAAAGCTGCGGTTCCAACTTGGAATAAACGGAAATTTTGGTTTGTTTTCGTTAAGTTGAAATTTTTAAAAGCGACTTTAAAAATACTGTATACGATAAATCCAATTACAAATGCAACAATTGGTGAAATAATTAATGATTCGATGATTTTAATAAATCCTTTAAAGTTAATGGATGCTACACCAGCAGCAGCAATTGCAGCACCTGCGATTGCACCAATAATTGCATGCGAAGAACTACTTGGGATTCCATAGTACCAAGTAATTAAGTTCCACGCGATCGCAGCAAGTAAAGCGGCTAAAATAACTTCTGAACCGTTTTCTAATGCAAACGGATCAACGATATCTTTTGTAATTGTTTTTGCTACACCAGTAAATGTCATTGCACCTAAAAAATTCATAATAGCTGCCATAATAATTGCTTGTCGTGGCTTCAAAGCTTTTGTAGAAACAGCTGTTGCAATGGCGTTCGCTGTATCATGGAATCCGTTAATAAAGTCGAAAGCTAAAGCACAAATGACTATTAAAACAGTTAAAATCAAGACTGTATCCATGATCAAACTCCTTATGCGTTCTTCATAATAATTGTTTCTAACACGTTTGCTACGCTTTGGCAGCTATCAGCTACTTCTTCTAATTCTTCATAAATTTCTTTGTACTGAATGATCTTGATCGGATCTTTTTCACGAGAGAATAGATGCTTAATAGCATGACGACGAATATCATCACATTGTGATTCGTAATCTTTGATCTTAATTGCGTTTGTGCGAATGTCAAGCAGTTTCTTATTAGACATTAATTCTACAGAAGCAGCAATCTCAATTGCACATTGATTAATTGCTTCAACGAATTTAATCATGTATTCATCAGCTTCTGTGATAGAGTACATTTCGAATAAACCAGCACTGTGATCTAATCCGTCTAATACATCGTCCATGCTCATTGCCAGTTGCAAAATGTCTTCACGTTCAATTGGAGTAATAAACGCTTTGTTTAGCTCCATAATGATTTCGTGAATAAATGAGTCACCCTTTGACTCATATTCTTTCATGCGCATAGAAAATTCCTTGAGATCACTAGCGTTCTTAATTTTATATTCCACAAAGAACTTAGCGCCTTCTTTTAAATTTTCAGAAACATTCATTAACATTTCAGAAAATTTATCTTTTTTAGATTTAAAAACCATTATTGTTACCCCCACCGAAAAGTAATATATGTAAAATATATTGGCTAGTCAATTCTAACAAAAAACTGTCGTTTTTTAAAACATTTTATCGAAAAGTTTACAAAAACTTAACATAAGTTATATTGATGCATTAATAATATTAATAATCAGCTGTGAATATCTTACTTGTAGAATGTCCTTTTCTTGTAAAAAGTATGAATGTAAAAGAAATACTTTACACCTAAGAATGAATTACGATATTATAATAAATTTAAAAGGAGGGAGTTTCTTCCTTTTAACAAAAGAGTGTAAAGAAATGAAGGAAGTGGATAAATGAAATTGGACAACACTCATTTTAAGAACACGCTTGAGTGGTTCAACAAGAGAAAGAAACTGCGCAATACATTATTGATTTTAGGTGGTTTATTCATGACTCTCTTTGTTGCAATGAACATAATGATATCCATTCAAGACATATCAGCATTAAAACAAGCTGTTCCGCAACCAACACTCATTTATGATGCAAACAATGAAGTGGCAGCTAAGTTATCGTCTTCTAAAACAGAAGGAATTAAAAGAAAAGACATACCTGATATTATGGTTCAAGCTATAATATCAGTGGAAGACAAAGGTTTTTATAACCATCATGGAATTTATTATAGTGGAATTTTGAATGCTATATTAAAGAATGTTACTGCGGGTGAAGTCGTTGCAGGGGGGAGTACCATTACGCAACAGCTTGCGAAAAATGTATTTTTAACACAAGAACGAACATTTTCAAGGAAATTTAAAGAATATTTTTTAACGAAAAAAATAGAGCGCACATATACGAAAGATGAAATTATTGAGATGTATATGAATCAAATTTATTTTGGCGAAGGTGCTTGGGGTATAAGGAAAGCTGCTAAATCGTATTTTGATAAAGAAGTAAAAGACTTAACGATAGCAGAGGCTGCTACAATAGCTGGTCTTATTAAGGCTCCGTCTACTTACTCACCCTATAAAAATTTCAATAAATCCATTGAAAGACGGAATGTTGTGTTAGCTTTAATGAAGGAGCAAGGGTATATTTCGGAGGAACAATATAGCAAAGAAAAAGAAAAAGGTCTTGTACTACGCCGAGGTGTAGATGATAAATATAAAGGAAAATACTCGCAATATGTGGATTATATTGTAAGAGAAGCGATGGAGAAATATGATTTAACCCAAAATGAAATTTTAGCTGGTGGTTATCGTATTTATACCGAACTTGATCCTAAAAAACAGCAAGCAGTAGAAGATGTTGTGAATAATAATCGTTATTTTAAAGGTAGTAGCTCAGATCAATCACTTCAAACGGGCATTGTACTGATGAACCCGAAAACTGGTGGTGTTCCGGCACTAGTTGGTAGCAGGGGGCCATATCAATTTTTACAATTTAATCATGCGACGCAATTAAAGCGTCAACCAGGATCAACGTTAAAGCCGTTTGCAGTGTACGTACCTGCTTTAGAAGAAGGGTATGAAGTATATGATATATTGAAAGATGAACCACTGCATATAAAAGAATATGCACCTCAAAACAGCGATCATATTTTTCATGGGGATGTGACGATGTACGAAGCGATAGCAAAGTCTTATAATGTATCAGCTGTTTGGTTATTGGAACAAATCGGTTTAGAAAAAGGGCTGAAAGCATTAGAGCGTTTTGGTATTCCGTTGCAAGAAGAAGATCGTACGTATCCGATTGCACTCGGTGGAATGCATACAGGGACTTCCCCATTTGTCATGGCTCAAGCGTATGCGACATTTGCTAATAATGGTGTGCAGGTAGAGGGACATGCAATTAGAGAAATAAAAAATACTGAAGGCGAAACAGTAGGAAAATGGTATAAAAAAGAAACACGTATAACAACTGAAAAAGTTGCCCAAAAGATGACATATTTATTAAAGGGTGTTGTTGAAAAAGGAACAGGTGAAAAAGCAAAGCTGAAAAATATTGATACAGCAGGAAAAACAGGAACAACTCAAATTGTAGGCGGTCCAAGCAGTGGGGCAAAAGATTCATGGTTTGTAGGATATACCCCAGATTTAGTAGGAGCGATTTGGGTTGGATATGATAAGACGGACCATGAGCATTATGTACCAAGTGGCAGTCACATTACAACAACGATGTTTCGGGATATTATGAACAAAGCAGGAGAAAAACCATCTCAAAAAGCATTCCAGTTATCCTTAATACCGGAGGCTGAATATACAAAACAGTTACAAACAATTGAAGAAGAAAAAAGAAGGAAAGAAGAGGAGAAAAGAAGAAAAGAGGAAGAACAGCAAAGAAAGGAACAACAGAAAGAATGGATTGACAAGGTAAAAGAGTGGATTCCATTTTTTTAAAAAGAGGCGATGAAAAGATTCGCCTCTTTTTTTATGGTATGTGGATGTTTATATTTGCTGCAGTTGGTGATGTATACATAATTGAAATGGTTCCTTTACGAATCGGTTCGTAAGGTAGGTCTTCTTCATATTGTCCGTTGTTTTTATTGTGGATGGATAGAGTAATTTCATTTAGTCCTTGATTTTGATAGCGCTGTTGGAGTTCACTTGCAATTTGAGCGAAGTCTCGATAAGTGGAAGCCTCTGTAATGAGCATTCCCTTTATCACTCTTTTTTCTTTATGAGGGGAAGACGAAAGAGGTATCGTAGTTTGTTTTGCATATACGAGCTCATATGGAGCGGTAGCGCGGTTTTCAGCTGCGTTTGATGTTATGGTATAGATCAAAGTAAAAAAGAGTCCTGAACATAAAAAAATACAAAATATAAGGACGATCCCAAAGCGTTTTGACAATAAAACTTTCATTTTCATCCCTCTTTCATGTCATTTGTCTTCATTACTTATCATACAAAATTAGCATTAAGATAGCGTAAATTTGAAGTAAAGAAACGTAAAAGAGGGATGCATAAAAGAAAGAACCGTGTTATCACGAAGGAAAGAACATCTTGTGACAACATGGTTCTTATCATTTTTTATATTTCGTGTTTTTTTGGGGATAACGGAATAGAAATAAAAAAGGTTGTACCATTGGAATCACTAGAAACCTTTAAGGTACCAGCATGATTTTGAATAATTTTTTTCGTAACAGATAATCCAAGACCAGTCCCATCATCTTTCGTAGAAAAGAATGGATCGAATATATAGTCTTGAATTGCTGGAGGAATACCAATTCCATTGTCTTGAAATGTAATGCGTACAAAATTTTCTAGACGATGACTTGTAATTTGAATAGATAGAGGCTTATTGCTCTTTGCATCAACAGCATTTTGAAATAAGTTTAGAAAAACTTGAACAAGTTCATGTCGATCAATAGGAACAAGTACATCTTCCAATTCAGAAGATAGATTATATTCGATAGAGATATTATGTAAAAATGCTTCGCTAGCAAGCAATTGCTGAATATATTCACGTAAAAAATTGTTGATAGGAAATGGTTCCCGTTTAAATTCGTGAGCTTTTGAAATCGATAAAAATTTTGTGATAATACTATTTGCACGATCTAATTCAGGAATTAGTAAATTTTTAAAAAGTTCTTTATGAGCAGGTGAAACATTTGCTTGTAAAAATTGTAAGTATCCTCGTACTGTTGTAAGTGGATTGCGAACTTCATGTGCAATTCCAGCAGCGATTCGCCCAGATAAGGCAAGTTTTTCTGCATCACGTTCTGTATTCAAATAATGAAAAACACTAATCACGCGGAAAATTTCACCATTGTGATCACGAATAATACGATTGTTACAAATACCATAATTTTTATCTAATACTTCTTCATTATAGCTCTCTTTTCCCGTTTTTAATGTTTCTAGTGCTTTTATTTGTTCCGTTGGCAATTGTAATAAGTCTTGAATGGGCTTTCCAATTATAGCGCTTCTTACTACACCGAAATCATCAGCAGCTGCTTGATTACATAGTGTAATGATTCCGTTTCTATCAACAAAAGTCACATGATGAGAAAAGGCGTCGAAAATATGAATGAAGTGCTTTTCTAGTTGTTCAAATAGAAATAAAGAATCACAAGTAAGTTCAAAAATTGGTTCTTTGTCTTCTTTTGGAATATGCTCGATAGAATGCGCATTCCCTTTTTTCTGCATCTGGAAGCCAAGCTGAGAATTTTTATATGCAAAATGATGTGGTAAGTGATTCAATAGTTGCTCATAAAAATGAACTTTATTTTCTAACTCTTTTATTTGATTTTCCTGAGATAAAATAGTATCCTCTTGAAGCATAAGTAAATAACCCCTCAATTTAAAAATTCTTCCATATAGTATATCATATTTTTACAGAGAAACTAGTTTCATTTGATGAAAGACAAGGAAAGGAGGAGCATAAATGATTTCTATTGGATTAACAGGGTGGGGAGATCATGACTCTTTATATACAGATTCCTACGAAAATAGAAATAAATTACGAACATATAGTGAGTATTTTCCAATTGTGGAAGTCGATAGTTCATTTTATGCGATGCAACCCGCTCGTAATTATACAAAATGGGCAGGAGAAACGCCAAAAGATTTTTCATTTGTTGTCAAAGCATATCAAGGAATGACTGGGCATATGCAGGGAGAAATCCCATTTGCAACGATTGAAGAGATGTTTGAAGTGTTTAAGCAATCTATTCTACCTCTTCAAGAGGTAAATAAATTACAGGCGATATTATTCCAATATCCACCATGGTTCGATTGTCAGAAGAAAAATGTAGAATTACTGCGTTATACAAAGGAGAAAATGGAAGGGTTTCCATGTGCTATAGAGTTTAGAAATCAAACGTGGTTTCGTCCTCATATGCATGATAAAACATTACAATTTCTAGAACAAGAGAATTGGATTCATACAATTTGTGATGAACCACAAGCGGGTATTGGTTCCGTTCCACTTGTATTAGAAGCAACTCATTCTGACATGGCATTGATCCGTTTTCATGGACGAAATGTTCATGGTTGGCTTGATAAGAGCGAAAATTGGAGGGCAGTTCGCTGCTTATATCGCTATAATAGGCAAGAGTTGGCGGAATGGGTAGACCGATTAAAACAGTTGCAGAAGAAAACAAAAAATATATATGTACTATTTAATAATAATTCAGGTGGGGATGCAGCTGATAATGCAAAACAATTGATGGAAATGATGAATATTACATACGGGGAGCCAAAGCCAGAGCAGCTGAATTTATTTGAATAAGTAGAAGCTGATTGCTCGTGATGAGAAGATAGAAGATGTAGAAAAGAAAAGCACTGTACAAACAGGGGGAATGTACAGTGCTTTTCTATATGAAAAAGAGGGGTAACAATGTTACTGAGCGTTTGGTTGATTCATCAATTGTTGGCTTCTTAATAAATGATAATGGTTATCATTATCATTGTCAATGGTTTTTCAAAAATAAAATAAAAAAAATTTATATATATTTGAGATGAAACGACCTCCATCTACTTTTACATTTGTTCAGTAAAAAGAGGAGCTATAAAATTTTCGTAATACCCTTAGGAAGATGACTTCGCTTCAGTTTTTTTGGAAGAAAAGAATGCTCTTACATAAAATAATAAAAGAACAGCATTAACGCTGTTCTTTTTCTACAATATATTGTTGTAAATCAAAAGGAGTTATTTTTTGAACAAACTCCTTGGCGATAAGTGTTTGGACAAGTGTACTGTCTGAAATAGTAGCACCTGTTTTCTTTTGATACGCTTGTTTTAATAAATCAAGTTTTTCTACAATATCTTTTGGCAATTCAATTGTTAATGTGTCCATAATTTTTCCCCCTTATTGTTAGAGTACCACTATCATACTAGGAGAAACAAGAAAAGAGACTGTGAAACATAAAAAAGGTTACCAACAATTAATTTGGTAACCTTTTTTATGTATAAGAACAATATCTGTTTTATGCGATGCCGATATATTTTAAAGTTTTTGATGGGGTACTATGATCAAAGAAGTGTTGTAGAAATGCGATATCAACACCAGATTTATATGCACAATATCCCCAAGTTTTTCGAAGTGTATGTGAGCTAATCCCTTCTAAACCAACTTCTTTTGCTGCTTTATTTAAAATATACCATGCATGCTGTCTTGTAATAGATTTTGTTCCTTTTTGAGACTTTAATAATGGTTCATTTCGTTTCCACGATTTACGTTCTTTCATATACTCTTCAATTGCCTGCTGTAAGTCTTCATTTACAGCGAACCATTTATGTTTTTTCACTTTTTCATTGTAAAATAAAATGGAATGACGAACAGTGTCATTTTCATCGATGACATCTCCAACTTTTAATTGTAAGATTTCACTTACTTTTAGGCCAGAGTTAACTGCTAATACGAATAATAGGCCATCGCGTTTTGAAGATTGTAAAAGTATATTTTTGATTTTTTCTAATTGTTTCTCGTTTTGAATAGGTTGTCCTGCTTGTTTCATTTTATGCACTCTCCTCTTTTATATGTGTAAAGGAAAGGATTAACTTGGTTACTACTATAAAGGGAGAGTGTGAATTCCATGTGAACTCCTCGTGAAATTAAGGCAAATTATTTGACTTCTTTTACTTTTTGTAAATCAAAATAAAAAACAACACCATTGTCGATATTATATACACCGTAATTAGCGTGGTGCAGTTCTAAAATATTTTTGACAATGGATAGACCAAGTCCAGTTCCACCAGTATGACGGCTTCGTGAAGCATCTAAACGATAGAAGCGATCCCATATTTTTTGTAAGCTTTCATCTGGAATTGGGTTACCGTTATTTTCAATTTCAACTTTTACTTTCTCTTCTCCATCTATCACACGAATACAAATACGCTTTGTATCAGGTGTATAACGGATGGCATTACTTAGCAAATTCACAACAACTTGTTCCATACGATTTCGATTTGCCTTGACGTATATAGAACAATCTATATCCATTTCTACCTGTAAATGTTTTTCTTCCATACTAAATAATAACTTTGTATATACTTGCTGAATAAGATCACCAATTGAAAAAGTTGACATTTCTAATTTATAGGTACCAGATTCTAGTTTGGCTAGTTCTAACATTTCGACAATCAATCGATTCATATTTTCTGTTTCCTCTAAAATGACGTCCGTATAGTACGTTGTATCTTTACTAACACCGTCTTTAATTCCTTCTGCAAAACTTCTAATCACACTGAGTGGTGTTTTTAATTCATGAGATACGCCAGAAATAAATTCTTTTCTTGTTCGTTCTAATTGTCGTTCTCTTTCAATATCTTGTTGTAATTTTGTATTTGCGATATTTAGCCGGTCAATACGGTCTTTTAAATTCACAGATAACGTATTGATACTACTAGATAGACTACCAATTTCATCGTCTGCTGAAATTGGTAATTTTTCAGTGAAATCAAAGTTAGCCATTTTTTTTGTGACCCGATTGATTTTAATAAGCGGTTTTACAATGATTTTTGAATAATAAAAGGATAATAAAATAATAACAAAAAATACGATGATAAGTGCGTACACGTAGTAATCTTTTAAAACAAGCATCGCTTCATTAACAGGTTGCAACGAAGTCATGGCGAAAACAAATTCTTTAATATGTCCACTTTCTACAATAGGTTGTACAAAAATTTGACTTTTACCGTCATCATCATCACCTACTGGATAAGTAGTAAGTTCATTTGAGTTCGCATGATCAGGATTTAACGCAAAGTTCCATTGTTGAATGGCATACAATGTTTCTATATTATTTGCAAGGCGAATTTCATTTTTAGACGGAAGGTAAATTTGAGAAATAACACCTTCAAATGTACGAATAGTATATTTTGACTGTCCTTCCGTGTACTTATTTTTTGGAGTAATCAATGGCCCAATGTCAGCTAAGAGATTATCATTTCTCCATATATTATAATTTGTTCTAATTTTAGTAGGGAATATTGAATTTTGTCTTACAATCCCCTGAACTTGGATAGGATCGTTTACCTTCAACTGTAAATTTATAAATTTATTATATTCATCAATCGTTAAAATATTGTTAAGAGGAATCATAAGCTGCTTATTAGATAAACTATCAATGATTTCAATATAGTAATTATTTTCACTTTTTATACTTCCATCTGAACCTAATAATACAATATCGGAATTGGTTTTATCATGAAACTCCTGTTTTAGTTTTCTAACTTCTTCAAATGTACCATCACTTTTTTCGTAATTTGTCACAAATTTTTCAAAGGCCGTTTGAACTGTTTTTATTTTTTTATCGATATAAAACTTTTCTAAATATAAAGATTGTCCAATGAAAAAGAGGAGAAAAGTAATCGTAAATAGTGCCGCTGTTAATAAAAAAAGTTTAAAGACAATGCTTCTTTTTTTCACTTCTTCACCTCAGTATATGCATATAAATATTTTCTTTATTATAACAAACGATAGTAGCAAGTAGAAATTGAAAATCTGTCTCTGTTTAGAAGAGTTTTTTGTAAAAAGTCATATACTCGTATGGATGGTTTTCTAAATATATTTATGTATCATAGCGTGTTTCAGTATATTCTTTGTAAGTAGTAACTTTCTTATTTTCAAATGTAACAAAGAAATTGTCCTGAAATATGAAAAAAGAACTCACCAGACGTATGACGAGTTCTTTTATACTATTATTGTTGGATTGCTGCCTCTAAAGCAATTTCAATCATTTCATTAAATGTAGTTTGGCGTTCTTCTGCAGTTGTTTCTTCTCCCGTAAAAATATGGTCACTTACTGTTAATACAGATAGGGCATTTACACCATATTTTGCTGCCAATGTATAAAGTGCAGTTGTTTCCATTTCTACTGCTAATACACCGTAATCACCAAGTTTCTTCACCATATCCATACTTTCACGGTAGAACACATCTGCTGTTAATACATTACCAACACGAATATGAAGTCCTTTTTCTGTTCCTGCATCATATGCTTTCTTTAAAAGATCAAAGTTTGCAGCTGGTGCAAAATCGAAACCAGGGAATGTTAAACGATTAATATTAGAATCTGTACATGCTGTCATTGCAATGATCACATCGCGCACTTTAACATCTTTTTGAATGGCCCCACAAGTTCCTACACGAATTAAATTTTTTACTCCATAGCTTTGGATTAATTCGTTAACGTAAATGGAAATAGAAGGTACCCCCATGCCTGTGCCTTGAACAGAAACACGTTTCCCTTTATATGTTCCAGTGAACCCTAGCATACCACGCACGTTATTATAGCAAGTTACATCTTCTAAAAATGTTTCTGCGATATATTTTGCGCGTAATGGATCGCCAGGTAATAAAATAGACTCAGCAATTTCTCCTTGTTTCGCTTCAATATGAACGCTCATAAAATAGCCTCCTTCATTATGTATGAATATAAATCAATATCATCTGCATTATACACTAGTAATACTACCAATTTAAATCTTTTTCTTACTTGTAGTAAAATAGAAGGATTTCATAAATGGTTATATAGAATACATAAAAAGAGAGATGGAGTAAAGAAATAAGAGCCCTAATCGGTAAAAAGTGTGGTGGGTGATTCGATGAAAAATCTTGGTATTGCATTTGTAGCTTTATTATTGATTGTTGCTGGAGGTTTTTACATAAAGAAATATCAAGGAATAGCAGAAACAACTGCTATGATTCAAGAAGTGAAATGGGATATAAAGAAAGGAAAAGAAAATAAAAAAGTAGATCTTGAATTTCAATTGTTTAACAAAAAGAGTAATGCGATTCGAGGGGTAAATGATCAACTTCGAGCAGTTGTTGTAGATGGGAATTTAGGAGGGATACAGGAGGTAAAACCTACCTTTATCGGTAGTGGGTCATATAAAATCACGCAAAAGATAGAGAAAAGTAAGGAATATACTGTGTTTTTATATGAAGACCATAATAAAACGGAATCATCATTTTCTAAGAAAAACTTTGGAGAAAAAAATAAGAAAAAGCAAAAAGGTTTGGTAGAAGATACCATTTTAACAAAGAAGATTGGTGACCACCACGTTTCGCTTTTATTTGGTGCTCTACATCCAAATGAAGCGGCTACATTAACATTTCAGTTTCAATCTAAAAAAGGTGAGACGCTGAAAATAGGCTCTCATCGAGGAGTAAAAAGTACACTTTCCATTGTTGATGCAGCGAGAGAACATTTTATATATGGGGTACCTTTTCATGAGGAAGAACAATTGCAGTATCGCATAACATTTCCACAAGAAGGAACATATAAAATATGGGGGACGTTTTACTTAAATGATAAAAAATATAAACAGGAGTTTATTATACAAGTACAAAAACGAAAAAACAGCTAATCGTTAGCTGTTTTTTCGTTTTCCTATTAACTTTGTTACAGCAAGCATTGTAATGGGTAATGAATGGTTTTTCCTAAATGCTAAATATTTTCCGCTCCAAGCTGGTTTATATTTTTCTTTAAAATGTCGTAACCCGCTAAAACTATACGTATAACGTACATTGTTAAAAATAGCAGCAGCAACTCGTTCAGACCAAAATGATTGAGCAGACAATCCAACATTGGAAAGAGGTGCCATACCAATATTAAAGGAATGATAATCGTTTTCTTTCGCCCACTGGAATAGATGAATAAAGATGGCATCCATAATTCCGCTCGGTGCGTCAGGATAATAGCGCATTAAATCTACAGAAAGGATACCGCTTTGGTAAACAGGCATAAATGTTGTAAAGGCGATTATTTTTCCCTCTGCATCTGATAAAGTAGCGATTGGAGCACGATTAATATACTCTCTATCAAAATATCCAAGCGAAAAGCTTTTCTCTTTTTTTCCGCCAAGCCATGCGTCCGATACTTTTTTAAGCTCTTCATATAACGCATCTGAAAATGGAGGTTGGTGAATCGAGAATGTGTAACCTTCTCGTTCAAAACGGTTAAAAGTAGCGCGTAATCCAGCGCGTTTCTTTCCTGAAATCGTAAATGTATTTAAGTCGACAACAGCTTCCTCGCCAAGTTTAAAGAAGTTATAGCCAAAGTCATGATATAAACTCATCCATTTACTTTCAATTTGATAAAAAACGCAAATATAGCCAAATCGATCAGCCTCTATTAGAAATTCTTGAAGTACTGTCCGAAAGGAAGTAGGATCACCAATTGGATCGCCGAGTACGACTAACCGTTTTCCTGTTATGGAAAATAAAAGAAGTGCTTTTCCATCACTGCTGAAGAAGAATTGTTTATCTCCTAAAAAACCTAGATGGCTTAATACGTTTCCGCCATATTGGTCTAAAAAATTCTGCAAACGTTTATCGTTTGCTGGTTGCCCAGGAAATACATTGCGGTAACGGTTGGCAATGAGCGAACCGATAAGTAAAAAAGTTGGCACAAAGAACGTAGCGGCAAGCGCACTTCGTTTTACTTGTGTAATATTACGAACGACAAAATCAGGTTTAAATGCATCTTTTGCTTCTGCAAATATAACTCCTAAGTTTTTGTACAAATATAAAATAATGAATAAAAATATAAATAGTTTTATGACGTCTGAGAAAGATACTTCCATTTTCTCACGCACAAACCTTTTTCGGAGCATGTATAGAACAGCAAGTACAATGAGTAAAATGAAAGTTTCCTCAATATCAATCCCTTTTAACGTATTAAAAATAGCAGCACCAATTAATGAGACGATGGTCATATAGTAAGACCGTTTTGTACCATAGAAAATCCCTCTTGATAAAATAAAAAGAAGAATACCAAATGTGAGTGATAAGCTAAAAGAAAATTGAATTAAATGTTTTGGAGCTAAAATATGTAATGCGTGTGCACGTTCTATACTTGTTGGTAAAATCGTTGACAAAATAACCATTAAACCAGCAAAAGCTGTTAGCGCTGCAGAAGCCCAAGATCCTAATTTCCCGATGAAATCGCGCTGTAATGTCCAAAGAACCCCTGTTGTTTCTAAGGCAGGTGCGATAAATGGTTTGTCTTCTATTTTCTTTAGAGCAGCTCCTGTCATTTCAAAAGCAGCAAATATAAGGCCGAGGCAAAACGGTAAAATATAGTATACAAGTCTGTATAGTAACATTGCAGGTAATAAGACACCTGTATCAATCCCGTATTGTCCTAAACCACTCAAAAATACAAGGTCAAATGAACCAAGACCACCTGGGACAAGACTGATAACCCCAGCTAAAGCAGCAATTACATATACTCCTAAAAATTTATGAAAATCGATATGAATTCCAAATAGTATCAAAATCACATACATAACAATTCCAGCAGAAAGCCATTCCACTAAAGAAACAAGTGAATAGAGAACGGTTGGATTTTTCTCTTCTTCTTGTCCATCTACATTTTGTTTTTTTCTATTTTTTAGTTTTGAAAAACCAATATATAGAGGAACAAAAAGGGCGAAGAAGATGAGAACGGGCCATAGCCAAGGCTTTTCATGCAAAATAAACTGTGTATCTAATATTCCAATGAGACCAAGAAATGAGAGAAGTGCTAATCCATTAATAAAAGCAGTTGTCATCCAAGCAATGCTTTTAATCAGCTTTCCATTTTCATTTATGTAAGGACGATATAATATCGTACGTACACCAGCTCCAACTAGACCACCAAAGCCAAGAAATCCATTTAAAGTGTTAGCAGTCCAAGAAACACGAAAGATTTTTTTGACAGGTATATCTGCTTTCAAGTGCCGGAGCATAACGAAGTCATAAAAGAACATTGTTGATACAGCTAATGCACCAAGTGTAATCGCTAAAAAGACCCCTCCCGTTGGGATGTTTTTAATTGTTTCGATTGCGTCACGAAATGAAATCCCCGCTAGTTCTTTCCGTGCTTGAAAGAAAACAATTGTCAGTACAACAAATGGGAAAATAAATTTTCCAATTTGTAATAAACGTTTCCATGAAAACGACATAAATACAACTCTCCTTGTTTAATAAAACTGAGACAACAATATACTTTATTATGACAAACTTCAAAGAAAATAAAAAGGTGAATTCCAAAATAGTGAAGCTGTTTTTTTCTATTTTTCATTTGATATCTATTTAGAATGTTTTGTTTATTTTGAAAATAAGTTAAACTAAAGTAAAAATAAGGAAGGGAGTCCAGGGATGATTATAACAGGTTATGCAGGATGGGAGTTAGAAAAAGCACAACCGAATACATCTGAGGATTTTTTCAATAGATCTGAGTTTACATATATATGTAATGGGAAGGAAAAAACATTTTCTATATTATATGTCCGATACTTTGAAGAAATTTTGCATGAAATTACCCCCTTTGAAGGAAATCCAGTTTTTAAAATAGAAGGAAAAGACATATATTTGCGCGATATCGCTGCTCTTGCATATTTGCTCAAAAATCCAGATATATATAGACAAAAACGCGTGTATATCAATAGAATAGAGGATTTTCAAGACATTTTTGCTGAAAGTGCAGTGGGAAAAGTACAAAGGATCTTGGTTGAATTACATGAGAATAAACAAGTAGAGATTGTGTAAAATGGCAAAGGGGAGAAAAGGATATGTCTAATTCAATGGTTGAGAATCAAACAGAACAGGTTTCGACATTTTTAGAGGAAGTAATCGTTGTGATGACAAACTATGTGAACTATCATTCGCTACCTTCTTTATTAAAAGAGACACCAACAGGTGATAAAAATTACTATGAAGGGTTACTAGCGGCTGTAAGAAGACTACTTGTTTTTTGTGAAGAAGGATTAGATGCATGTCTCATTTTGCTAAATAGTCAACCATTTCGAAAAACAGCGGCTGAAAAAACGTTGTACAAAATTTATCATCAAGTTATTGCTGAATTTTTTTCACCAAAAAGTGATCAGTGGTATGAAAATAGTCGATCAGCATATACTGGGAAAAATTCGATTGTATTTCAACGAACACCGCCATCTTCTATGGTAAAGGTGATGAAAGAATTAGAAGGAAAATTCCAGACAATGCGTGAAGAATTAGAATATTATGAAACGGATTATCAGACCAAAATGCTGCACAAATATTAATATGGATATAAAAGGATATAAACAAGGAAAAGAAGCTAGAAAAAACCTAGCTTCTTTTCCTTGTTTAGACGGTATATAAGAGAATGATAGTGAATATAGTTAAAGTGGATAGCATCGAGGAGGTGTGACATGAGCCAACAAGGTGTATTTACCGATTACTTTCATGAAGTAGAAAGCTGGTGTGAAAGTGTTCTAGATGTATTAGATAGCCGTGCAATGGAAGTATACGATGTTCATATGCTTGCTTATAAAATTCAAATGTTGTTAGAACGTATGAAAGAAAATGAATACGAGACAGATGCAGAATTTCTATATGAAATTAGCGAGGATGTCGAACATATACAACATCATTTACAAGAAGTATTTATGCAAGAAGAGGAACAATGCGAATTATATGAACGAACGTATTTAGATAGATCGGTTCCAATTGGAGGACATACATTGCCTCCATTACCGTACCCATATCATGCTTTGGAACCTTATATTTCCAGAGAGATTATGATGTTGCATCATGATAAACATCATCGTAGTTATGTAGAAGGATTAAATAAAGCGGAGAAAATGATGGAGGAAGCACGGAAAACAAATAAATTTGATTTAATTAAACATTGGGAAAGAGAAGCTGCCTTTCATGGATCGGGGCATTATTTACACACAATATTTTGGAATAATATGAAAAAAGATGGAGGCGGGAGTCCGAGGGGGGATTTGTCAGAAGAAATCGAAAAAAATTTCGGGAGTTTTTTGCGCTTTCAAAAGCATTTTACAGAAGCTGCATCAAAAGTAGAAGGAGCTGGTTGGGCGATTCTTGTTTGGGTCCCGCGTTCAGGAAGGTTAGAGATTCTACAGAGCACATTGCATCAATTATTTACTCAGTGGGATACAGTACCATTACTGGTGCTTGATGTATGGGAACATGCTTATTATTTACAATACAAAAACAAAAAAGAAGAATATATTAAAAATTGGTGGAATGTTGTAAATTGGCCAGATGTACAAAAGCGATTTGAGCAAGCAAAACAATTGGAATGGATTCCGTATTAGACGCATGTTTATGCGTCTTTTCTTGTGGAGGAAGAAAGAATATTTTATTCATATTTTAAAAGGCCAAGCATACACTTGTACAAAAAAGTGCCAAAAGGACGTGGGGGAAGTATGAAACGAGCTTGGGTGATAGTTGCACTTCTTATCATGTGTATGCATGCGATGCCTATTTCTACATATGCACAAATGAACAATGTGAGTGCCCATAATGCTGTATTAATGGAAGAACATTCAGGGCGTGTTTTATATGGGAAACGTGAACATGAACCGCAAAAAATTGCTAGTATTACAAAAATCATGACGGCGTTACTAGCTGCTGAATCGGGAAAAATGAAGGAAATGGTCTCTATTAGTAACAAGGCAGTCCGTGTAGAAGGATCAGCTATTTATTTAAAACCTGGACAAAAAGTGAAATTAGAGGACTTAGTTTATGGGTTAATGCTTCGATCTGGTAATGATGCAGCACAAGCGATTGCTGAAAAAGTTGGTGGAAGTATAGAAGGGTTTGTGTATTTAATGAATGAAAAAGCAAAAGAAATTGGAATGAAAGATACTCACTTTTCGAACCCACATGGTTTAGATGGCGATGGCACGCATTATTCATCAGCTTATGACATGGCACTTTTAACAAAGTATGCAATGGGAAATGAAACATTTCGAAAGATTTTTGGAACAAAAACATACCAATCAGAGTCGTGGGATTATCCATGGAAAAATAAACATAAACTCGTCACGTCATATTATGAATTTGCAACTGGAGGGAAAACAGGATTTACAAAAAAAGCAGGGCGCACCCTTGTAACGACAGCATCAAAAAATGGTTTAGATTTAATTGTAGTGACGCTCAAAGCTTCGAGTGATTGGGATGATCATATGTATTTATTTGATCAAGGATTTAAACGATACAAGCTAACAAAAGTGTTAGCACAAGGGGCATTTCCGGAATTGAAAGAAAGAAAGTATGCCCATCGTGTTTATACAAAGAATGGTTTTTCAGTGCCGTTAGCAAAGGATGAAAAAAATCAAGTTTTATTAAGAGTCGAATTTGATAAACATGCAAATTTAAAGGATGGAAACAAAGTAGGGAAAACAATTGTTTATGTAGGAAATGAAAAAGTAGGGGAACGAAATTTATTTTATAGTAAGAGGAAATTAGTAGCTACAACAGGGGCGTACTGGAATAATGTGAAAGAAATTTTTTCTCATATGATAGGTGTGGACAGCGATGGTTAATCTCGTATGGGTAGCAATGGCGATTATTGGAATTGTATATGCGATGGTAAATGGAACAATGGAAGCAGTAAATAAAGCTGTTTTTGAAGGGGCAAAAGATGCTGTAACAATTTGTATTGGGTTAATCAGTGTTTTAGTGTTTTGGTTAGGTTTGATGAAGATTGCAGAAGAAGCAGGTTTGTTAAAAAAGTTAGTTTCGTTATTTATGCCAATTGCAAAAAGACTATTTCCAGAAATACCAAAAAATCATCCATCAATGGGGTTCATCTTATCCAATATGATGGCAAACTTTTTTGGATTAGGAAATGCAGCGACACCGCTTGGGATTAAAGCAATGGAGCAGTTAAAAGAATTGAACGGCGGGAAAGATTCTGCGAGCCGCTCTATGGTAACATTTTTAGCGCTAAATACTTCTGCCATTACACTAATTCCGACAACTGTCATTTCAATTCGAATGACATATGAATCGGCGAACCCAACTGAAATTGTAGGGGTAACATTTATCGCACAAGTCATTTCTATGATTGGAGCAATTTGGATTGACCGCTATTTTTACCGAAGAAGGAGTAGGAAGGGGCGGAAAAAGTGAGCATTGTTAACACTATATCACTATGGATTATTCCATGTGTGATTGGATTTATATTATTATACGGGACAATCAAAAAGGTTCCGACCTATGAATCATTTGTAGAAGGTGGAAAAGAAGGAATTCAAATTGCTATTTCCATTTTGCCATTTATGGTAGGGATGCTTGTATCTATTTCTATTTTTAGAGCATCAGGTGCGCTAGATGCGATGATATCGGTTATGAAGCCTGCATTAGATATGATTCATGTGCCAGCAGAGATTGTTCCGCTTGCGCTTATACGCCCGATTTCTGGATCGGCAGGTTTGAGCATTACGACCGATTTAATTGCTACATATGGACCGGATTCTTTTATTGGAAGATTAGCGTCTACGATGCAAGGAAGTACAGATACGACATTTTATATTTTAACAGTGTACTTTGGTGCTGTCGGAATTCGGAAAATGGGGGATGCACTAAAGGTTGGTTTGTTTGCTGATTTAATTGGGATTATTTGTTCGATTGTATTTGTTTCATTATTATTTCATTAAAGTTATTCATTTTTTTCTTCTATTCACTTATAATACGTATACGGCCGCTATTAAGGTGTAGCTTAATAGCGGTTTTTTTATGCGGTAAATTTGACAAAATAATGAACTTTTGTTGTAAACAACTAGTAGAACATCAATAATAATAAAGGGTTGAATTTGCTGTTGACCCTTTGAAGTTTACACTATACCTATGTTGTTTGGAGAAAGCTAGAGTAAATCGCTACAAGACTTGGGCGGTTGCCAAGTGTTTCTAATGAAGGTAAGATAAATTTGAGGTGAAAAAAGGAAATGGAACGACTACAAAAAGTGATTGCACAAGCAGGTATTGCATCAAGAAGGAAGGCTGAGGAGCTTATTCAACAAGGAAAAGTGAAAGTTAACGGGAAAATTGTGACCGAGTTAGGTACAAAGGTAACTCCTCAAGATAAAGTAGAAGTAAATAATATTCCTCTTGAGAAAGAAGAGCCTGTTTATTTCTTATTATATAAACCGACAGGAGTTATTTCGAGTGTATCAGATGATAAAGGACGAAAGGTTGTTACAGACTTTTTCCAAGATATCCCGCAGCGTCTATTTCCAATTGGACGTTTAGACTATGATACGTCCGGTGTGCTATTGATGACAAATGATGGTGACTTTGCAAATATATTAATGCATCCAAAGTACAAGGTGGAAAAAACATATGTTGCAAAGGTAAAAGGTCCGCTGACAGGCGAGAAGATTCGCATGTTGGAAAAAGGCGTTATATTAGAAGATGGAAAAACATCACCGGCACGTGTGAAAATTATTTCTTGGGATAAGCGTAAAGAAATGGCAATTGTACAATTGACAATTCATGAAGGACGCAATCGTCAAGTACGCCGTATGTTTGAGGCAATTGGCTGTAAAGTAATGAAGTTAAAGCGTGAACGATACGCTTTCTTAGAAGCAGGCAGTTTGCGCCCTGGTGACGCACGAGAATTGACGCCGCATGAAGTGAAACAATTGCGTGCATTGGCATCTACAAAGCCAAGATAACGAATCACCAGTGGATTGTTCCACTGGTGATTCGTTACATGAGACCATTTTGTGAGCAATTATATGACATAAGCGTAACAGTCAAACAGATGTATGATCGCTAAGATTTCCATCTAAACATTTTGTGAAAACAGGTGGGAGCCTTACTGTCCGTAACAACCCGATTGGTGAGGGATGAAAGAAATCCCCACTGATTAACGGTTCACTTTATGCGATTTTGTACCTATATAGACACGAACTAGAGAGAGGAGTGGGGAGATGAAAAAGAACCGTTTACTATTTCGCGTTCTGATCTTATTGATTTTAAGCGCAGCAGTTGGTTTTACATTATATCAAAGCTTTTTTGCAGATAAAGAAAAAATGCAAGTTGGAAAGGTTGCACCTAATTTCGTTGTGACAACTTTAGACGGAAAGAAAATAGAACGAAAAGACTTAAAAGGAAAAGGAATATTTTTAAACTTTTGGGGAACATGGTGTAAGCCTTGTGAAAAAGAGATGCCGTATATGAATGAGCTATATCCGAAGTATAAAGAAAAAGGTGTAGAAATCATTGCGTTAGATGCGGATGAAACAGAAATCGCGGTGAAAAATTTTGTAAATCAATATGGATTAAAGTTCCCTGTTGCAATTGATAAAGGATCAGAAATTATTAATACATATGGAGTCGGTCCACTACCAACTACGTTTTTAATTGATAAAGAAGGAAAGGTCATCCAAATGATTACGGGGACACAAACAAAAGAACAAATGGAAGAATATTTAAAGAAGATTACTCCATAATTGGACAAGCCTTTACATATTTAGAGAGGTACTATAAGTATAGTACCTGGGCTAAAAATTCTGAGTATTGCGTGAAATTCACTTCAGATTATACAATGGTGATAGAAACAAGAGGCGGTGAAAGTGTTGGAACAGATAAAATGTGAATGTGGACATGTGAATCCGATCGGAACTATTTTTTGTGAATCTTGTGGCAAGCCTTTTGAAAACAATGAAAGTGCCAAGTTATTAGATATGCGTTACGAGGGAAGTGCAAGGCGCTCTCTTACACAAACGAAAACGATTGTTGATAAAATTTGGAGTTTCTTTTCTTCTGTTAAAGTCGGAGTATGGCTTATTGTGATTACGCTATTAGCATCTGCTATAGGAACAATATTTCCGCAAGAAATGTATATTCCTCCAGGTGTAACACCGAGTGAATATTATGAACAAGAGTATGGTTTTTTAGGGAAATTATATTATCAATTAGGTTTTAATCATTTATATAGTTCATGGTGGTACATAATTTTAATTGCATCAATTGGAGTTTCACTTGTGATATGTAGTTTAGACCGAGTGATTCCACTTTATAAAGCTTTAAAGAAACAAGGGATAAAAAGGCATCCGAGCTTTTTAAAAAGACAGCGATTATATGGAACGGGTTCGCCGAAAGAAGGGGAATTGGACACGATTCAAACGAATTTAAAAAAAAGAAATTATAATGTAAGGGTCGACGGTGAAAACATTTTAGCAGAAAAAGGACGTTTTTCCCGTTGGGGGCCATATGTGAATCATGTTGGTCTTATCATTTTTTTATTCGGAGCAATGCTTCGTGTCCTTCCTAGTATGTATGTAGATGAATCCGTTTGGATAAGGGATGGAGAAACGAAGGAAATCCCAGGAACAAACGGGGAGTATTACTTAAAAAATGAGAAATTTATAAAAGAAGTTTATGATAAAGAAAATGATGAAGATAAGAAATTTGATACCGCTATTGATCGAATCGGAGATAAAATGATTGCGAAAAACTATCAAACGAATGCTGTTTTATATAAAGCGGTCGGAAAAAAAGTGGCAGGGCAAAAACCAAAATTAGAAAAAGTAAAAGAAGCGAAAATCCGCGTAAATGAACCGCTTAAATTTAATCATTTCGCCTTGTATCAATATTCGTATAAAGAAAGTGAATTTCGGAGTATGTCCTTCCATTTGCAGAATAAAGAAACAAAGCAAAAATGGGGACCGATTAAAGTCGATTTAAACCATCCTAAGGAATCATATGACTTAGGAAATGGATATTCTCTTACACTACTAAGCTATTTCCCAGATTTTTATTTTGATGAGAGTGGTAAACCGAATACAAAAACGAAGCTTCCAAATAATCCGGCGTTTGTGTTTAAAATGTTTACACCTGAAACACCCCAAGGAGAAATTAGTTTCGTTGGAATTCAACAAAATATAGAACCAGAAGGAAATAATAAATATAAACTGGCATTTGCAGGAGTAGAAATGCAAAACGCAACAGCACTCGTTGTTCGAAAAGATTTAACGTTATGGATACTTGGAGTTGGAGGATTTATATTTATGGTTGGTGTTATTCAAGGTATGTATTGGAACCATCGTCGTATTTGGATCCAACGCGTAAAAGATGAATGGTGGATTGCTGGTCATACGAATAAAAACTGGTTTGGTTTACGTAAAGATATTGAAAGAGTACTAGAAGGGACATCTATTCCGCAACCATACGATAAAGTAAATGATAAAAAAATTAGCTAAGGTGGGGAGAATATATGGTGCAAATAAGCAGTAATTTCTTATTTATCGCTTTTATTTTATATTTAATCGCAACGCTTTTTTTCGGAGGAGCAATTAAAGAAAAAGGCCGAAAGTGGGCAAATATAGGGATAGCGATAACAATTTTAGGGTTTGCCTCACAAACAGTATATTTTGTAACGAGGTGGATTGCTTCTGGCCATGCGCCAGTGAGTAACTTCTTTGAATTCGGTACATTTTTTGGCATGATGCTTGTTGGTGCGTTTATTATTATGTACTTTATGTATCGCATAAGTATAGTGGGGTTATTTGCTTTACCAGTAGCGCTATTATTAATTGCCTATGCCAGTATGTTTCCGAGGGAAATTTCACCGCTTATCCCATCTTTGAAAAGTAATTGGTTACATATTCATGTGACAACAGCGGCAGCTGGACAAGCTATTTTAGCGATTAGCTTTATTACAGGTGTTATGTATTTACTGAAAAATGTAGATCAATCTAGGAGTACAAAGCGAACATTTTGGCTAGAAACCGTTGTATTTACACTTGTTTGTGCTGTTGGATTTATAGCGGTAACAACCACTTATTCTGCAATGAAATATGAAGCGAAGTTTCAGTGGGTGGATAAGAACGAACAAAAGGCTGAAATGGAGTATCATTTACCTGCTTTAGTTGGGCCGAATGAAGGGAATTTAATAACAGATGGAAAGTTTGAGCCAGTCGTAGACTTGCCAGCGCTAATAAATGCAAAAAAATTAAATACGGTGATTTGGTCATTTCTTATTGGAACAGGATTGTATGTCATAGTAAGGCTTGTATTACGAAAAAGAATATCAGCAGCCCTTCAACCGATCTTAAAAAATGTTAACAGCGATTTACTTGATGAAATTGGGTATCGTTCGATTGCGATAGGTTTTCCGGTTTTTACGCTAGGTGCGTTAATTTTTGCAATGATTTGGGCGCAAATTGCGTGGACGCGTTTTTGGGGATGGGATCCAAAAGAGGTTTGGGCACTTATTACATGGCTGTTTTATGCAGCAGTTCTACATTTACGTTTATCGAAAGGATGGCATGGTGAGAAGTCTGCATGGCTCGCAGTAATCGGTTTCGCAATTATTATGTTTAATTTTATTGCCGTAAATTTAATTATTGCCGGCTTGCATTCTTACGCATAACGTGTCTTTTCATTAAGGAAAAGAGAAACTTTCGTATAAGAAAATTTTTAAATAGTAGATAGTAGGAAAGTGAGCGTCACTTTCCTACTATATTTTTATCAAATGTTTTTCTTTTTTGAGAAAAACATGACAAAGTATAGGTCAATTTTGTAAAATAATGTCGAGGTCGAAATGCTTGTTCAAGAAAAATACATAGTTTTAGAAAAATAATGAACAAACTTTATTATTCTTGTGAAGTATAATATCTAAAGTGAAGAATGTATCATTTTAGCATGATCCCTTATGAAATGAGAATAAGCATAGTATTATATTGGAGAAAGGTAGGTGTGAACCGCCGCGGTAATTTTGAAATATAACCCGCAGCGGGTAGCAATGGAGAACGAACCAAGAATTTTAGTTGTAGATGATGAGGATCGAATTCGTCGTTTATTAAAAATGTATTTAGAAAGAGAGAACTACGTAATTGATGAAGCTGATAATGGTGACACAGCTTTAGAAAAGGCACTGCAAAATGACTATGATTTAATTTTATTAGATATTATGATGCCTGGAAAAGATGGAATAGAAGTTTGTAAAGGGATTCGTGAGAAAAAAGCAACACCAGTTATTATGCTGACAGCTAAAGGTGAGGAAGTAAATAGAGTACAAGGATTTGAAGTTGGATCTGACGATTATATTGTAAAGCCATTTAGTCCGCGCGAAGTTGTTCTTCGTGTGAAAGCAGTATTGCGCCGTTCTGTATCGACAACATTCTTTACACAAGATACAACAACGAAAGATGTCATTGTATTCCCGCATCTAACAATTGATAATGATGCTCATCGCATTACAGCAGATGGACAGGAAGTAAATTTAACACCGAAAGAGTATGAATTGTTACTGTTCTTAGCGAAGTCTCCAGATAAAGTATTTGATCGTGAACAGTTATTAAAAGAAGTGTGGCAATATGAATTCTTTGGGGACTTACGTACAGTAGATACACATGTGAAGCGTTTACGCGAGAAACTCAGTAAAAAATCACCGAATGCAGCGAAGATGATTGTAACTGTATGGGGCGTAGGTTATAAGTTTGAGGTTGTGAACGACTGATGCTTTGGCGGAGTGTAGTAGGTAAGTTATGGATGACCATATTACTTCTTGTTTCGTTTGTTCTTGGCTTTGTAGCAATCTTACTTTCCCAGTTTTTTAGAACGTATTATGTCGATTTGAGTGAGACTAGACTGACGAAAGTAGCTCAAAGTGTCAGAGAGCTTGTGGAAGAAGGTGCGGATGTAAAAACGATTGAGAATATCGCATATAAGTTTAGTGACCCGCTTTCACGCATTATTATTGTGAAAGATGGTGAGGAATTCTCTGCTTCTCCGAAACAAGAAGGGTTGGTAACACTTACGATAGACGATTTAAAAGCAGATAAAGAATTAGCAGCTGTTTTTATAAACCAAAAAGAAAATAAAAATAAAATTAGACAATTTCCTGATGGGAAAACGAAACAAAGTTCTGAAAATGATATTATGATTGTCGGTAAGCCGTTGAAAGGAACAAAGGATAGTGCTGTATTTGTATATGAATCATTACAAGTTCCAATAAAAGGTATGGAAAAGGCAACGGATTTTATTTTTCTATCAGCCGGAATTGCGATTATTTTAACGACATTCTTTGCTTTCTTCTTATCAACACGAATTACAGCGCCGCTCCGTAAGATGCGTGAAGTAGCATTTGAAGTAGCGCGCGGTAAATTTGATGCGAAAGTACCGATGGTTTCGCAAGATGAAATTGGAGAGTTAGCTACAGCGTTAAACCAAATGGGAAAGCAATTGAAGTTTAATATGAATGCGCTGCAACAAGAAAAAGAACAGCTATCGAGCATTTTAAGTAGTATGGCTGATGGTGTAATTACGCTAAATCAAGAAGGTGAAGTTGTTGTCATTAATCCGCCAGCGGAACATTTCTTACAAGTATGGCAAGAAGAGAAAGAACTGGAGTTAAGCAGAAGCTTGCCGCCTGAGCTTGTGGAACAGTTCCATTTTGTTGCGGAGAGTGAACAACAGCAAGTGATTGAAATGAACCTTCAAAAGGGAAATTATGTTGTTTTAATGACGCCTCTTTATAATCAAACGAAAATTCGCGGGGCAGTAGCTGTACTTCGAGATATGACAGAAGAGCGCCGCTTAGAAAAAATGCGAAAGGATTTTATCGCGAATGTATCACATGAACTACGCACGCCGATGGTGATGCTCCAAGGGTATAGTGAGGCAATTTTAGATGATGTTGTTCAAACAAAAGAAGAAATAAACGAATTTGTACAAATTATCTACGATGAATCTGTTCGTTTAGGGCGTCTTGTAAATGAACTTTTAGATTTGGCTCGAATGGAAAGTGGACATGTGGAATTACATATGTCTGAAGTGGATATTCACCCGTTTGTTGAGAAAATCGGCCGTAAATTCCAAGGGATTGCACAGGATAAAGGGGTCAAGTTAACCGTTGATTTTCGCACGGAGGTTACAGAACATACTTTTGATCCGGATCGCCTGGAGCAAGTGTTGACGAATTTGATTGATAATGCAATTAGACATACAAGTGCTGATGGGCATGTGAAACTTGTTATTGACAGGAAAGATGCTGGAATTGTATTTGAAGTGCAAGATACGGGTGCAGGTATTCCTGAGGAAGATATTCCGTTTTTATTTGATCGATTCTATAAAGCAGATAAAGCAAGGACGAGAGGAAAAACAGGTGGTACTGGTTTAGGTCTTGCGATTGCGAAAAATATTGTTCAAAGTCATGATGGGAAAATCTCGATATCAAGTGTTGTTGGAGAAGGAACAACCTTCTCTGTATACTTACCAAATCATGCGTTGTAATATATAACGTGGGTATTATATATAAGGAATAAGGATAAAAGTTCTACTACTTTATTTATTCATTTAGAAGATTGTTTCTCGATTGAATAAAGGATAGTAGAACTTTTTATTGCAGAGAGAGGATGAGCTGAACTGAGACTGTATACGAAAACGGGAGATAAAGGACAAACAAGTGTTGTTGGCGGCCGAGTGGATAAAGATCATCAGCGTGTGGAAGCATACGGTACGATTGATGAAGTGAACTCTCATATTGGATATGCTATGACTTTCTTACAAGATGGGAAATTTCAAGACATTTATCAGGAATGTGAAAATATTCAACATGAATTATTTGATTGTGGAGGAGATTTGGCCATTGTCGGGCAGAAAGTACCTTATAAAGTGACAGATGAGATGGTGGAATATTTAGAAGAACGTATTGATCAATATATAAAGGAAGCTCCTCCGTTAGAACGTTTTATTTTGCCTGGAGGAAGCAAAGCGGCTGCTGCGATTCATATTGCTCGAACAGTAACGCGAAGAGCGGAAAGAGCGATTGTATCATTAAGAAAGCAGGAAGAGATAAATGAAGTTGTTCTGCGTTATATGAACAGGTTATCTGATTATTTATTTGCGGTTGCACGAGTAGTGAATGCGCGTTTGCAAATTGCTGATGTGGAATATAATCGAAGTGCAATTGTGTTTCGTAATAAAGGAGAAAAGGAAGTGGACTGAATCACTTTCTTTTTTTGTATACTTTTTTCCGTATTATACCACAATAGAGAAAGGATAACGGTTAATAGAAAGCGGAGGATACATATGAAAGTTTTTAAAATTGGTATCATGATAACTGGGTTATTCTTTTGCTCCCAATTATATGTTTATGCTGATGAAAATCAGTGGACATGGCCTGTCGATGGTAAAATTAGTGACTACTTTGGGACTAGACATGGAAAACATTATGGGATTGATATTGCCGCTCAAGTTGGAACTCCTGTTGTAGCGATTCGAAATGGCATCGTAACAAAATCGTATTTTTCTAATAGCTATGGACATGTTATATTTGTAAAACATGGGAAATATGAAGCTGTTTATGCTCATTTAAATAAACGATATGTTATGCAAGGGGATCGCGTTCGAAACGGTGAAGTCATCGGTGAGGTTGGAAATACAGGTGAATCGAGAGGAGCGCACTTGCACCTAGAGGTTCATCAAGGAAATTGGACAATTGAAAAAAGAAATGCAATGAATCCATTACTTGTTTTAGATGAAAAATGGGATCAAGTCGTTTCATCGTCTTTATATGTTGTTCAAAAGGGGGATACGCTCGTTAAAATTGCGCATAAGTTCGGGACTACGGTAGACAAAATAAAAGAGAAAAATGCACTGCGGCAAGATCAAATTTATCCAAATCAAAGATTATATATTAATTAAAACAAGAGCTAGCTTCAGCCAGCTCTTGTTTTACCAAAAAATAAAGACACATATAAATCCGGAAATAGCTAAATAGCTATAATAATAAAAGACTTTTGCTCTTGTTTTTTCTTTCGTTCGAAATAAAACAATTGTCGGTTCAATTAAACCGATTGTAAGGCATAACAAACCGAGAAGCATACAACCAATTGAAAAAGAATACAGGGCAATTTGTACTTGAAATGGGATAAGCCATTTTAATAAAAATGCAATAAGTGCGGTATAACAAATGCTGCCGATGTATTGATTTAATGTTACATTCGAACGAAAGCCTGGTAGTTTTTTTAAAAAAGAACGAGAAACAACCTCTGTTTGTAGAGAGGTGTGTTCTTCTATTATTTTTTGAGCATCTTTTCCTTTATGGAACAGAGAAAGAATCCAATTTCGTTTCCCTTGGAAAATGAATTGTGAAGTAGTTAAGTAATGATCGATTTTCACTTTTCTCCAATTGCCCCATGCATGGCGCTCGCATAGCTTTAGTTTACTTTCCGCACTTTTATCATATTGATAAATACTGATTCCTTCTTTATCAAAGGTAGCGTAGTATGTTTCTGTCGAAAATGTGCCTAGATCAATTGGACAATAGAAAAGCAATTCTTTTTTTAAATAAAAGTATTCTTTTCTTAAGTTTTTTTTCATCGTTTCGCGAATTGAGTGTCTTTTCTCTTTTTTCTTCATGACATTTCCTCCATATTAAGAAAATGCTCTTATCTTAACACTTCAACATCTTATCACTTTTCTGTATGGATGGCTAGAGAATTGAGCCGGAAAAAGGAGAAGAATGAAATAATTGGTTTAAATTGTAAAGTAACAGGCGATAGGAAGAGATGGGTGAAAAAATAAATAACTTATTTTTAATAAGTTACAATCTTTTTATTCACAACAGCAGCATGTTGTTGTATAATGAAGGAGAAAATAGAATATCGGTCTATCTTCGGGGCAGGGTGAAAATCCCGACCGGCGGTAATGAATGAGTATATGAGTTCTAAGCCCGCGAGCCGTTAAGGCAGGATTTGGTGCGATTCCAAAGCCGACAGTACAGTCTGGATGGGAGAAGATGGAGGTTCAAGCGTTCAAAAAAGATTAGTATTTGGACGTCTGTTTGATGTGCCTAAAATTTCTCCCTTTGTGTAAAACACAAAGGGTTTTTTATGATCAGAAAAGCAGGCATAGCAGAACCTTTCCACTTTCCATGAGATGATCGATGGAAAAGGAGAGAGCAGGATGAAACAAAAAAACAGTGTAGTACAAATGGTGAGTGTGGCAATGCTTAGTAGTATTGCGTATCTACTTATGATGTTGGATTTTCCATTCCCAGGATTTCCACCTTTTTTAAAAATTGACTTTAGCGACGTACCGGCATTAATTGCAGCGATTATTTTTAGTCCGATTGCAGGTGTAGTTGTAGAAGGAATCAAAAACGTTCTGTATTATGGAGTTCAAGGGAGTTTAACTGGGGTTCCGATTGGAGAAATCGCAAACTTTATTGCGGGATGTTTATTTATTGTACCAGCGGCATTCCTATTCCGAAAACACCGTACAATCAAAAGTTTAACAACGGGTTTGATGCTAGGAACAATTATGATGGCTATTATCATGAGTGTGTTAAATTACTTCATCATTTTACCGGCGTACACGTGGTTTTTAAATTCACCAGCTATGTCGAGCGGTGCTATGCGACAAATGATTGTAACGGCGATATTGCCATTTAATTTAGTAAAAGGAATCGCTGTAACAGTTGTATTTGTAGCATTGTTCTCACGTTTGAAAGTATGGGTATTTGCGAAAATGAAAAATGCATAAAAATTGTTCAGTCATGAGCGGTGAAGATACCGCTCATGACTTTTTAGTATCCACTTATTGATGAGAAGCTAGATGGAAGAACTTAGTGAATCAAGTAAAACTTTCATCAGCGAGGATGTTTTTTGCCCATGCTGAATTGAGCTGCATTACAAAAAATCCCCCTCATTTCCATGAGGGGGATTTTTTGAAGTTAATAAACGGACTATTCGAATTTAAGAGCGTCGCCATCAAATGTTTCATCAGCAACTTTAATGGAATCAGTAGGACAACCTTCAAATGCATCCATCATATCTTCGATTAACACATCTGGCACTTCAACGATTCCTTGGTTATCATCTAATGTTACAAAGGCAATACCTTCATCATCATAGTCATAAATGTCTGGTGCAGCAGCTCCGCAAGCTCCGCATGCGATACAAGTGTCTTTATCAACGATTGTATATTTTGCCATCTTTTTTCCCTCCTGATAATATGTATGTGAAACATTCGCTATAAAAATTATAATCCTATTGTAAAACGGTTCTTCAAACTTTTCAACATAAAATTATAATGATAATGCTTATCAATTAGGGTGTCAACTTATTTTTTAGTTATTTCATAAGATTTTCAAAATGCCTAAATGCTAAGCGGTTTGATACAATAGGAAATAGAAGATAAAAGTTTAGCGGTAGACAAATGTTATTGATAATTTATTCAATCTTTTTCTATTGTATCCTTCTGAAAAAATTTGAGCATAGGAAGTTTCATCCATAAAGCTTTTGATTCATGTCTGGAGTCAAGTGTCTATGAAGAAAAACATATCGAGAGGTGGAAGCGGTAATGCAATTTCAATACACTATATTATATTGTTTAAAACAATTGAATGGTGAACGAACCGTTTCTTCCATTTATTATTTGTTGAAGGGAAAACGTTCCTCCCAAACGTTACAGGATGGAAATATATTCCTTATTTCATTTCTTTTTGGTGTATATAAATCGTTGACAAGGTCCAATTATGAGCAAGAAATCGAACGTATTTTAGCTTCGGAATGGATTGAGGTTAAGCATGAAAATACATATGTACTAACGGATCGTGGTGAAAAACAATTAGAGACTTTGGAAAAGACAATGGCTTTCCCAAAGCACTTAGATGGATTGAATTACGGGGATCTTGGTGAAGCTTTTTGGAAAAGGTTATCATTAACGATTCAAACAGTATCGAACTTACAACAGAAAAATAAAAAGTTTATCCCTATTCAACAAGATCCAGAAGTAACTCGGTGGGTAAAAGAATTTCTGATTGGGTTACCATATGTAAGAAGTGAATTAGCAACAAGACTATGGGAAGAAATGTACAATATTTTAAAGAATATGGATGAAATAGAAGCGACGATTTTGACATATCGTTTAACAGGGTATGAACGAATTGGTTATACGCTGCAACAACTTGCTGAAATAATAAATGAAGATGTATTTCGGGTTTATTTGTTATTTTGGAGCACGATTCATTATATGATTCAAGTTGTTTGTAAAAGAGAGAAAGAGTTTCCTTTATTAACGAAAATTATATCTTATCCGAATGAAAGGGAAGATTTGTTTAGTTTATCAACAAAAAAAACATATAGACTATGGAAACAAGGACGCTCATTAGAAGAAATTGCAGTGATTAGAAATTTAAAACTTGCCACAATAGAAGATCATTTTGTCGAAATTGCATTAAGAGAAAAAACTTTTTCAATTGAAATGTTTATTAAAAAAAATAAGATAAAACGTGTGAAACAAGTGGTTGAAACGTTACAGACAAGGAAGCTACGTGCATTAAAACAAGCGGTAGGAGAGGAGATTTCTTATTTTGAAATTCGCCTAGTATTAGCACAACTGGAGGGAACAAATGAAACTTGAAGAGCATTTAAATAAATGGTTTGGATACAAGGAGTTTCGCCAAGGACAGAAAGAGGTTATTACAGACTTACTGCAAGGAAAAGATGTCGTAGCAATGCTTCCAACAGGTCAAGGAAAGTCTATGTGTTATCAACTTCCGGGTTTGATGCAAGAAGGAACGGTACTGATCGTATCTCCGCTTCTATCTTTAATGGAAGATCAAGTTACACAACTGAAATATGTTGTGAAAAATCGTGTCATTGCATTTAATAGTTTTCGTACATTAAGTGAGAAAAGAAAAGCGATTAAGCAGTTAGCATGGTATAAATTTGTCTTCGTTTCACCTGAAATGTTGCAATCTGAATTATTAATGAAAGAATTAAAAAAAATTCCTATTTCTTTGTTTGTTGTAGATGAAGCTCATTGCATTTCGCAATGGGGATATGATTTTCGAACAGATTATAAAAAACTGGATCAAGTCATTATGCGCATTGGCCGTCCCCCGGTATTAGCATTAACGGCGACGGCTACAAAGGAAGTATTGCAAGATATTATAGCAAGTTTAGGCTTGAGGAATGTCTCTCAACACGTGTATTCAATTGATCGCCCTAATATTGCTATAGAAGTACAGTTTTTAGAAACGATAGAAGAAAAAAAAGAAGCGCTTCTTTCGCATGTTTCTTACTTGCAAGGGCCAGGAATTATTTATTGCTCCAGCAGAGCTTGGACAGAGCGGTTAACGGAATATTTAAGGAGTAAAGGAATAATAGATGTCGCTTTTTATCATGGTGGAATGGATCATGAAGAAAGAATGTTAATTCAGCAGCAATTTATGAACGACCAACTGCAGCTTGTTATTTGCACAAGTGCTTTTGGAATGGGAGTGAACAAACCGAACACAAGGTATATTATTCATTTTCATTATCCTACGAATATAGCTTCCTATGTGCAAGAAATAGGAAGAGCAGGTCGTGATGGAGAGGCAAGTATTGCGATTTTATTATGCAGTCCACTCGATCATGATTTACCTATTTCTATTATTGAAGATGAATTGCCTAATAAAAAGCAAATTCAATTTTTATTTGCTTTATTACAAGAGAAGTTGCTTCAAACGAAAATATTACCGATAGAAGATGTAGCAGACATTTGTTATCATGCTGCAGGATTCCATGAACAACATTGGCGTTTTCTTAAGTATCATTTAGAAAAAATGGAAATCGTACAACAAAATATGCTTATATTAGAAGGCTTGTCAGATGAAACGATACAAAAATTAGTATTAGAGGTGGAGAAACGCCTTTATAATAAATATAATCAGTTAGAAAAGATGAAATCGTGGTTACAATTTCAAGGTTGTAAACGAGAACAATTATTACAGCAGTTCGGGTATGAAAAGGAAGGTAAGATAAAAAATTGTTGTGACTACTGCGGTATTACGAAAGAAGATTATAAAAAAAGACGAGCAAGACAGTCAGTTTTCGACTATAATTGGGAAACAGAGTTACAATTGCTCTTTGGTATGAGGGAACGGAGGAATGATGAATATTCAAAGGCGTAGCGTTGAAGACATGAGTCCGAAAGAGATACGACTTAACCTCTATATCACACAACTGATTATAATAAGTATTGGATGTTTGCTAGCATATATATTATTTCCAGGCAAAGAAGAATTTTATAATTTGTGGAAATGGGAACCGTTCTCTATTCTTTTAATAGGCGGAGGAATTGCCTGTGGGATTGTGCTAGTAGATTATCTTGCAATGCAAATCTTGCCGGAGTCATGGTTTGATGATGGTGGTATTAATGATCGCATGTTCCGAGGAATGTCAGTGGTGCAGTTACTAGTTGTGACTTTTTTTATCGGATTTGCTGAAGAACTTTTATTCCGCGGTGTTTTGCAAACGCATTTTGGACTTATAATTGCGAGCTTTATCTTTGCAATTTTACATATCCGGTATATTACGAAGCCATTTTTATTCTTTTTTGTTTGTATTATAAGTTTTATTTTCGGATATGTATTTCAATGGACGGGGAATTTGCTTATAACAATTTTTGCCCACTTTCTTGTTGATTTTATAATGGGGCTTCAATTGAGGAAATAAATGAAAGGTGGTGGTGACCAACGTGAGAAGGAAAATTCCTGATTTTGAGGAAGAATTACAAGAAGAACAGGAACAGGAACAAGAGCAGGTAGAGGAAGGTTTACCGCCGCGTAGCGAGATTCATAGAGATAAAAAGAAGAAATTTAAAATTAATCATTTCTTTGTTAGAGTATTAACATTCTTATTTATTTTGTTACCGATATGTATTTTATGGTATACAGATAAATACATTGAAGTGCAAAGTTCAAAAGGAGAGAATGAGACCAATAGAGGTGCATTTGAAGTTATCTTTTTTGACTCGAATAAATCAGTGGAGCAGAAAAAAGTAGAGAAACCTGAAATTCACATTGTAAAAGAAGGGGAGACTCTAGAGAGCATTGGTGAGAAATACTTTCCTGGAGAAAATGGAGCTGAAAAGATAAAAGAGTATAATCATTTGCAAAATCGTGAGTTAGAAGTAGGCCAAGAATTGAAAATACCTATTACGAATCATGAGAAGAAGAATGAATAAGAGAAATGTACATCATGTATTTTGCTTAGACAAAATGAAGTGAATAGAAGAATTATATTCTATTAAGGGAGAAGTTGAGACGAATATATGCTATGGATCATGTTAGGTAGTGTCTTTATATGTCTCGGGTTTATTTTTTTCTTTATCATGTATAGGGAAGCGATGCGTGATACAGTATTAGAACATACTTTAACCTTCAAAGACTTTCCGAAAAGCTTTCAAAAGGTAAGAATTTTCTTCATTTCTGATATTCATAGGAGGGGTGTGTCCCGCACATTAATCGAAAGGGTGAAGGGACAAGTAGATCTTGTAATTATTGGTGGCGATTTGGCAGAAAAGGGTGTATCTTTAGCGCAAATCGCTTTCAATATTAAGCAGTTAAGGGAAGTAGGCCCTGTATATTTTGTTTGGGGAAATAATGATTATGAAATTGAATACCATGAACTAGATGCTCTATTGTTAGAACATGGTGTGAAAGTTTTAGATAATACAAGAGTTATATTTGAATCAAATGCTGGAGAGAAGCTTTGTTTGCTCGGTGTAGATGATGTAGGGCTAGAGCGCGATCGTTTAGATTTAGCATTAGCTGATTGTCAAGAAGACGGTTTTCGAATTTTGATTAGTCACAATCCTGCTATTATACACAAAATGTCTGGAGAAGAAGGAATTTCTCTTATACTAAGTGGACATACTCATGGAGGACAAATTCGTTTATTCCATTTTAAAAAATATTTAAAGGGTGGCGTATATCATTATTCGAATATGACACTTTTTGTTAGTAATGGGTATGGAACGACGCTTGTTCCGCTTCGTTTCCGGGCACCTGCTCAAACACATATCATTACTTTAAAACAAAAAGAATAGGAGATTTTTAATTTTTAAGGTGGGGGAAATGATGCCAACTTTAAAAGGAAAATATAATATAAAAGCAGTTTCAAAGATGCTTGGGATTCAACCGAGTACACTTAGAGCGTGGGAAAGACGCTACCATATTGTTGCCCCAAAACGAAATGATGCGGGGCATCGATTATATACAGAGGAACATATACAAATCTTAAAATGGTTAATAGACAAGGTAAATAAAGGGATTACAATTGGACAAGCTGTGCAAATATTAGAGAGAAATCGGTTGCAAAATCACAATGAAATAGAAGTGGCATATAATAAAGAAATGCTTTTAGTAGACGATATTCTACATTCTTTGCTAAAATTTGATGAAGTAAAAGCTTCTTCATTCGTAAATGAGGCATTTAGTATATACCCAACTGAAAAAGTGATTACACACATATTTCTCGAAATTACAAAACAGTTGGAGAAATTAGAAGGAACAAATCAAGTTACAATGGTACAAATGCAATATGTAGAATCGTTTTTAGGCTCGCGTATCGGCATGATTTATCATAACGCGCATGTGCCGAAGTCCTCAGCTTTACAAAGTGTTTTTGCGTTTTGTGGACCGGGAGAAGTCCAGACATTACAGCTGTTTATTTTAACAATTTATTTACGATTGAAAGGTTACCAAACTATATATATTGGGACAGGCTTGCGAGAAGATGAAATCAATGAAACGATTGCACAACTGGAACCGGATTATGTAGTGATATCTTGTTTACAAATGAAAAATGTGCAAGATACAATGCATGTAGCTCATAGCTTGCAAAATCAGCATGAAAAGCTTAATGTGGGTCTTATTGGATCAGCCATCTCACATATTTCAACAGACCAATCGTTTGAGAGCGAGTATGTATTGATAGGAAATACAAAAGAAGAGTGGGATGAATGGTTAAAAATGTCAGAATAGTTGTTCGAAAAGAACCATCCATTTCCCATTTCATATAATAAAAATTAGAATCGATGGTTTTACGTAAGGAGGTTATAAGATGAGGTTGGAACGCTTGAATTATAATAAAATAAAAATTTTCCTAACGTTTGATGATTTATCAGAACGCGGATTGACCAAGGAAGATTTATGGAGAAACGCACCGAAAGTACAGCAACTATTCCGTGATATGATGCAAGAAGCGAATAAAGAACTTGGATTTGAAGCAAATGGCCCGGTTGCTGTGGAAGTATTTTCTTTACAAGCGCAAGGGATGGTTGTAATTGTAACAAAAGAAAATCATGATACGGAGATAGAAGATGATTTTCGCGATGAGTTTATTGAGATGCAAGTAACTCTAGATGAGAGTGAACATATATTATATGAATTTGCTACATTAGAGGATGTGATCAATTTATCAGAACGCTTATATAACCTAGGGGTTACCGGCGGAAAGTTATACACATGGGATGGACGTTTTTATCTCTGGATGGAGGAAGAAACACAGCTTTTAAAAGCGGATTTTATCGCGATTTTAGCGGAGTATGGTAATCCTGCAACAGTAACGATTTACCGGATTATGGAGTATGGTAAATCATTAATGGATTCTCAGGCGATTCAACAAATACATCATTATTTTATTTTAAAAGGAAACCTCAGCTAATTAGCAATAGCTTGAGGTTTTTGTTATGACTATATTTTGATTATTGAATAGAGAGATATAAAAAACATTTAAATATTTAAGTATTTTACTTTTCTAAAAGCAATAAAAGGACTATAATAATAGTGAAAACGCTTGCAATAAAAAATTATTTGCATATATTTGTTAGCGTTTTCTATTGCATTCAAAATTTAACGGTGTATACTAGGCAATGAAGGTTTACTAAACAAGTGAAATTACAGGGGGTTTACTTACTATGGTAGCCGAAAAGGGAACTCAAACACAAACACAACAAAGGGAACAACATTTTGAATTGTTGAATTCAACACAAATTGTTATTAATGAAGCATTAGAAAAATTGGGTTATCCAAACGAAGTATATGAATTACTGAAAGAACCGATTCGTATGATGACAGTAAAAATTCCAGTTCGTATGGATGATGGGACTGTTAAAATATTTACAGGGTATCGTGCGCAGCACAATGACGCTGTTGGTCCAACGAAAGGTGGAATCCGCTTCCATCCAAATGTAACAGAAAATGAAGTGAAAGCACTTTCAATCTGGATGAGTTTAAAATGTGGTATCGTTGATTTACCATATGGTGGAGGGAAAGGCGGAATCATTTGTGATCCGCGTGAGATGTCTTTCCGTGAATTAGAAAGATTAAGTCGTGGATATGTACGAGCAATTAGCCAAATTGTTGGCCCAACAAAAGACATTCCTGCTCCAGACGTATTTACAAACTCACAAATTATGGCATGGATGATGGATGAATATAGCCGTATTGATGAATTTAATTCACCAGGATTCATTACTGGTAAACCGCTTGTGTTAGGTGGTTCCCACGGACGTGAAACAGCGACTGCAAAGGGTGTAACGATTTGTATTCGTGAAGCTGCGAAAAAACGCGGTATTGATATTAAGGGAGCGCGTGTTGTTGTTCAAGGATTTGGTAACGCTGGTAGTTTCTTAGCTAAGTTTATGCATGATGCTGGTGCGAAAGTAATTGCCATTTCAGATGCTTATGGTGCGCTGCACGATCCAAATGGATTGGACATTGATTATTTATTAGATCGTCGTGATAGCTTTGGTACCGTAACAAAATTATTTAACAATACAATTACAAATAAAGAATTGTTAGAACTGGAATGTGATATTTTAGTTCCAGCTGCAATTGAAAATCAAATAACAGAAAAAAATGCAGCTGATATTAAAGCGAAAATTGTAGTAGAAGCAGCAAATGGCCCAACTACATTAGAAGCAACAAAAATTTTAACAGACCGCGGCATTCTTCTTGTTCCAGACGTACTCGCAAGCGCTGGTGGAGTTACAGTATCTTACTTTGAGTGGGTACAAAATAACCAAGGTTATTATTGGTCAGAAGAAGAAGTTGAACAGCGTTTAGAAAAAGTAATGGTAAAATCATTTGAGTCTATTTATGAAACATCTCAAGTTCGTAAAGTGAATATGCGTTTAGCAGCTTATATGGTTGGTGTGCGTAAAATGGCAGAAGCTAGTCGCTTTAGAGGTTGGGTATAATAGAATAGAGTATTTGGAAAGCGTGGTTTCCTTTCGAGGAAACCACGCTTTTTTTAGGTGAATAATGAAGTGAATATGGCTGATTCAGAAGTGAGAAAGGGCTACTATCCTTTACTTTTGGAGCGATCTATCATCATTGTATGTTAGATGATGATAAGGTTTTTTGAAAGAAAAAGATAAAAAGAACGCTTGTTCTATACGAACGTTTGTGCTATACTTTTTGTAGATAAACAAAGCGGATATAAAATAAGGAGAGATGAGAGAAATGAAAATGACAGCAGAACAAAGATTTATGATGCCAGCGGACGTTATGGAGCGAGTGGAAGTTTTACGAAATAAACATAGTAAGCGTGGATCGTTATTAAAATCAGTACATACATTTTTTGGTTTACATACGAAAGAAGATCGTATTTGGTTTTACGGCTTTTATGGAATCGCTGTAAGTATTATATTATTTATGGCAGTTACTTCTAACATTTTTGATTTATTCTTTAAATAAGAAAGATGCCATATGGACATAGCGTTTGAATACATATATAAAAGAGTGGTAATTTTTTAGAGCGGAGTTGATTAAAATGGCTATGTTCCCTATAGAGCGAAATTATATTGGCTATGGAAGTTCGAGACCAGGAATCCGGCTTTCAAAAGTAAGATTTATTGTGAGTCATGATACAGGGAATCCTGGTAGTAATGCGATAGGTAATAGAGATTATTTTCATGAAATACAGCCGAAAGCTTCGGCGCATACATTTATAGATGATAAAACGATATTAGAAATTATTCCAATTGATGAAGTAGCTTATCATGTAAGATACAATGTGCCTGCAGATAATGAACGATATGGTTATGATGCAAATAAAGCAGCGATCGGAGTTGAACTTTGCTATGGAGGAAATGTGAATTTTTGGGATGCGTATACACGTTTTACTTGGTACCATGCATATTTATGCCACTATTTTGGCTTGAATCCGAAAGCAGATATTGTATCTCATAAGATGCTGGATCCAACTCGGAAAATTGATCCTGAAAATGTACTGGGACAACAAGGGATTCGATTTCAGCAATTTTTAGCAGATGTCTATCGAATGTATGTCTCGTTTAGATGACAAATATATGAAAAAAGAATACAATAAAGATAGGTACCTACTGCTGAAAGTAGGTTTTTTCTTGTTTTATAAATAGAGTTTGAGGTAGAAGACTAGGAGTGAACCGAGTATGCAAAAAGAAGCAGCGATTATTATCGGGGGCGGACCATGTGGGTTGGCAGCGGCAATTTCTTTGCAAGAAGCTGGAATCAACGCGTTAGTAATTGAAAAAGGGAATATCGTAAATGCAATTTATCATTATCCAACTCATCAAACATTCTTTTCATCTAGTGAAAAATTAGAAATTGGTGATGTAGCTTTTATTACAGAAAATCGGAAACCAGTGCGTAATCAGGCGCTTGCCTATTATCGTGAAGTAGTAAAACGAAAAGATGTGCGTGTACATGCATTTGAGCGTGTAGAACAAGTACAAAAAGATGGAGAGTTCTTTGTTGTTCATACGAAAAAACGAGATGGAAATAAAAAAACATATAAAGCAAAGTATGTGATTGTTGCCACAGGTTATTATGATAATCCAAATTATATGAACGTTCCAGGTGAAGAACTTGACAAAGTATCTCATTATTTTAAAGAGGCGCATCCTTATTTTGATCGAGATGTAGTTGTAATAGGTGGAAAGAATTCCAGCGTAGACGCTGCGCTAGAACTTGTAAAAGCTGGAGCGCGTGTAACAGTATTGTATCGTGGTGGGGAATATTCACCGAGCATTAAACCGTGGATTTTGCCAGAATTTGAAGCGCTCGTACGCAATGGTACGATTCAAATGCATTTTCATGCTCATGTGGAGAGAATTACTGAGCATACGTTGACGTATACAATTGATGGGAAATCCTTTACAATTCAAAATGATTTTGTATTCGCAATGACAGGATACCATCCAGATCATAGCTTCTTGACGAAAATGGGAGTGGAGATTGATAGTGAAACGGGACGCCCACTTTACAATGAAGAAACGATGGAAACAAATGTGGATAACATCTTTATTGCGGGGGTGATTGCAGCTGGTAATAATGCAAATGAAATCTTTATTGAAAATGGACGATTTCATGGTGGAGCGATTGCACAAGCAATTGTATCAAGAGAGTCAAAATAAGCTGTCGAATTTCGACAGCTTATTTTTTAGTCATGCATAAACATTTTTTGGATTTTTTCGTGCGAATGAGCACATTCTAAAGCAACAAGCAATTTAATACGAGCTTTTTGTGCATTTAAACCGTATGTGAATACAACACCCATATCTTTTAATTGTTTTCCGCCACCTTCATAAGAATACACATCTTGAACGATGCCGTTGAAGCAACGGGAAACGAGAATAATCGGGATTCCTTTATGAATTAAACGTTGTAAGCTAGGCAATGTTCTTGGAGGTAAGTTACCTTGTCCGAGTGCTTCAATTACGATTCCATCTACTGGTAAAGTTTCGATTGCAGCTAATAATGTATCATCCATTCCAGCATATGCTTTTAATACAACAACATTTTTTGAAATTTGTCTAACTGTATAGGTCTCGTGATGGACTAAAGCATGATGGAATACGACGCCGCGTTTTGTTACCATACCGATTGGTCCGTACTGAGGACTTTGGAATGTAGCAACATTACTCGTATGCGTTTTCGTTACATTTGTAGCACAGTGAATTTCGTCATTTAATACAACTAAAACACCTTTTCCAATCGCTTCGTCACTACTTGCGACTTTGACTGCAGATAAGAAGTTATATAAGCCATCAGCACCTAATTCATTACTAGAACGCATTGCGCCTGTTACAACGATTGGGACATTTGCTTGTACTGTTAAATCAAGAAAATAGGCCGTTTCTTCTAAGGTATCTGTACCATGTGTAATGACTACACCATGAATATTTTCATGCTTGACTCTTTCGTCAATGATGACTTGCAATTGTAACATCTCACTCGGTGTCATATGAGGAGAGGGAAGATGGAATACATCTTCAACAATTAAATCAATATCATTTTCTAAATCAGGTATAAATTTCAAAAGAGGGTTTTGTTTTCCTGGTTGCACAACCCCAGTTTCTTTATCTTCCTCCATTGCAATTGTTCCACCTGTGTGTAAAACTAGGATCTTCTTCAATGCCTATACCCCTTTCGGTTGAAAATACATTTAGAACATATCATGATTTTAGCAATTTCGACAATGAAAATGTATAAAAGTTTAGAGGGAAAATGAGAATAAAATGAGATTGGTTCGTAATTTTCTATGTAGTAAAGATAGAGAGATAAGGGAGTAGGGAAAAATAAAATGATAAAGAGGAGCGAATTTGTTGAAAAAAGTGGAGAAGTTTATCATACATATATTGATTGTCCAGTTCATTTGTATATGTCTGATACAGTTGCTACTTATGCAGGGATCTTCCATTACATATTTATCGAAAATCGTTTATTATGAAGGAGTCATGCTTAAAACGAAGACAGACATTTTAGAAGTGAATAAGTAGTTTTCATTTTCTTCTTATGAGGATTATGCTACAATAATTAAGGATGAAAAGGATCGAAACTGACAGAGGGAAGCAGGGGGAACATACCTGCTTTTCATTTTGTTTTATAAGTGAAAAATGAGGTGTTACAAATGGATAAACGAATTTCAATTGCGATAGATGGTCCAGCAGCAGCTGGGAAAAGTACAGTTGCAAAAGTTGTAGCAAAACAACTTTCTTATGTTTATATTGATACAGGTGCAATGTATCGTACACTTACATATGCTGCTCTTGAGAAGAATATTGATATTGAAAATGAAGAAAAATTAATGGAAGTTTTGCAAAGCATACGTATTGAATTTCAACAAGGAAAAGATACACAACAAGTCTTTTTAAATGGACAAGATGTCTCTGAAGTGATTCGTACACCAGATGTAACAAATCGTGTATCAATTGTAGCAAAGCATCGTCTTGTTAGAGAAGAGATGGTACGCCGTCAACAGGAGTTAGCTGTACAAGGTGGCGTTGTGATGGATGGACGTGACATTGGGACGCATGTACTTCCTGATGCTGAGGTGAAAATCTTTATGCTCGCTTCTGTTGAAGAAAGAGCGGAACGAAGACATTTAGAGAATGTGAAGAAGGGTTTTGCCTCTAATTTAGAACAATTGAAAAAAGAAATTGCTCAGCGTGATAAACTAGACTCAGAACGTGAAGTATCTCCGCTGAAAAAAGCTGAAGATGCGTTTGAATTAGATACAACTTCTTTATCCATTGAAGAAGTTGTTCGAAACATTATGGATATCGTCTCTGAAGCATTGCAAAAATAAAGAAAGGGGAATCGTCCTCTTTCTTTTTTTATAGAAGAAATGATACGGCAGAGTACACTTTTCTTGACAAATATGTAAATTTATAAGAAGTTAGTTAAAGAGGGATTGAACTGTCAGAATATATTCGCTATTATATTTCAAAACATACTTTATTCAAAACGATTTTGCTGTATACTATTTATAGAGGGTTAAAATCGCTTTCTACAAAATGTATTGTAATGGAATATATGTTACACTTTCTTATTAACATGCAAATGAAAGCATTTGTTTTCATTTCGTATATACATAAAAGCTTTGTCAATTCTGTAGGGAGGTATTTCCATGGTAGAGAAAATGAATGAAGAAGTTGTGGATTCAAAAGTATTACAAGTAGGTGATATTGTTACAGGTTCTGTAATAAAAGTAGAAGAAAAACAAGTGCTTGTAAATGTTGGATACAAAACAGATGGTGTAATTCCAATTAGTGAATTAGCTAACGTTCATATTGAAAAAGCAAGCGATGTTGTAGAGGTAGACCAAACTCTTGAATTAAAAGTAATTAAATTAGAAGAGGATGATCTTGTATTATCAAAACGTGCTGTTGATGCAGAAAAAGCATGGGTAGAATTACAAGAGAAATTCACTTCTGGTGAAGTGTTTGATGTTACTGTAAAGGATATTGTGAATGGTGGTTTAGTGGTAGATTTAGGTGTCCGTGGATTTATTCCAGCTTCACTTGTCGAAGTACATTATGTAGAAGATTTTACTGAATATAAAGCGAAAACATTAGCTGTAAAAATTGTAGAACTAGATCGCGAAAAAAATCGTGTGATTCTTTCTCATAAAGCAGTTGTAGAACAAGAGTTAGATTCTAAGAAAAAAGAAGCGATTTCCTCTTTAAAAGAAGGCGAGATTGTGGAAGGCACAGTGCAACGTTTAACAGATTTTGGTGCCTTTGTAAATGTTGGTGGGGTAGATGGATTAGTTCATATTTCGCAAATTTCTCATGAACGCGTGGGACAACCGTCTGATGTGTTAGAACAAGGACAAAAGGTGAAAGTGAAAGTATTAGCTGTTGATGCGGATACACAACGCATTTCGCTATCAATTAAAGCAGCAGCACCAGGACCTTGGGAAAATGTCGCTGATGAAATAAAAGTAGGCGATGTTCGTGAAGGTACAGTAAACCGCATTGTTACATTTGGTGCTTTTGTTGAGATTTTACCAGGTGTCGAAGGACTTGTGCATGTGTCACAAATTGCAAATCGTCACGTAAAAAATCCAAATGAAGTATTAGAAGTTGGACAAGAAGTGAAAGTAAAAGTGCTTGAAGTAAATGCAGCAGAAAAGCGTATTTCTTTAAGTATAAAAGAAGCTCTTGAAGAAAATAATGTAACAGAAGATTATAGTCAATATGAGCCAACTTCTGAGTCTGCAACTTTCCAATTTAGTGATATTATTGGAGAACAATTGAAAAAATTAAAGAAATAAAGAGGGATATAAGTGGCAAGAGAGAAACGTAAATTAGAACATATTGAATATGCTCTTTCCACTGGACAGTCTCGTACACATGGCTTTTGTGATATTGAATTTGTCCATAAAAGCTTACCAAATTCAAGTTTTGAAAGTGTTACATGTGAAACTAAAATCGGCGAACTTTCACTAAGTTCGCCGATTTTTATCAATGCGATGACTGGTGGTGGAGGAGAGCGTACATTACACATCAATGAACAACTAGCATATGTAGCAAAGTATCATCATCTTGCGATGGCCGTCGGTTCCCAAATGGCAGCGTTAAAAGAGAAACGAGAAGTAGACTCGTATCGAATTGTAAGAAGAGTAAACCCAAATGGTATTGTGTTTGCAAACTTAGGAAGCGAAGCGACAGTTGAACAGGCAAAATGTGCTGTTGATATGATTGAAGCGAATGCTTTGCAGATTCATTTAAATGTGATTCAAGAATTAACGATGCCAGAAGGAGATCGAGATTTTACAGATGTATTAAAACGAATTGAAAACATTGTCCTTACTTCTGAAGTTCCTGTTATTGTGAAGGAAGTGGGGTTTGGGATGAGTAAAGAAACGGTTCAGCAGTTAGCTAACATAGGTGTAACAGCTATAGATATTGGTGGTCAAGGCGGTACAAACTTTGCTGCTGTAGAAAATGAAAGAAGAAACCGTATGCTCTCTTACTTTAATAATTGGGGCATTCAGACAGCTCCTTCCATAATAGAAGCGTCCTCTACAAATAATACCCTCTCGCTCATTGCATCAGGTGGAATCCAAACGGCACTTGATGTAGCAAAAGCGATTGCTTTAGGAGCACAGGCAACGGCTTTTGCTGGCTATTTTTTGCGGATATTGATGAATGAAGGCATGGATACATTAATTGAAGAAGTAGAATTGTTACATACCGATTTACGATTTATCATGACAGCTCTTGGGGCGAAGAACATTTTAGAACTCCAGCAAGTCCCTCTTGTTGTGAAAGGTGATACATATCATTGGTTAACGCAGCGTGGCATTGATACGATGTATTATAGTCAGAGGTAACAGAGAATCTTTTTAATCTTCTGTTACGATATGAGGAAAAATAAGAAATTAACCAAAAAATCAACCGAATGGTTGGTTTTTTTTATATATTCGTTTTATGCAATGAAGTGGTGAGGGCTAGTACGGTCCTAAAATAGCGAGATAAAAGATAATAAGATTTTCAGCTAGAGAGAAGTAGAAGTGTTGGCGAGTGTAGCTAGGGGTTTACAAATAAGGAGATTGGAAAAGAACTTTGTATTTCTATTTCCACAGTAAAAACACATAGTATTAATATATATACGAAGTTTCAAGTTTCTAATTGTGTAGAAGCAGTAAAGAAAGTGTTGGAACTTGGAGTTATCACGAAGAAGAACTGAAAAAACAGCTAGTATGAGCTGCTTTTTCAGTTCTTTTTTAATGCTGATTTTGCTTGCGAGCTTGCTCTGGTGTATCAAGCCCTGTGGCACCTGGATATTGAAGCGACTGATCACGATCAGATTCAACGCGGCGCGATTGTTTTAGTTTCTTTTCTTGACGATCTTTTCCCATTGTTTCCTACACCTCCTTATTACAAAGTGTTGCTGATATACGAAAAACTATACCGAAAGAAGAAAGAGATTAATTTTTATAAAAAGTTCCCATAATGGAAATGATAGGAGGGAAAAATATGGATGGAGGTTATTTTTATTTTTTGGCATGGATGGGCTGGATTATTACTACGTTTTTTATGAAAAAAGAATCCATTAGGTGGAGAATGAGTGCTTTCATTTTACTTTTTATTGTTTGCTCGCAATTTACATTTTCTATCGCGTCTTTCTCACTCTCGGTGAACGCTCTTTTTATTAGCATCATTGCTTTCGGAATCGTTGGAATATATTCGGTATGGCAAAAGTTATACACGCTGTTTTCAGCTCTTATTGTTGCGATGCTATATACAAGTTTTCATTTATTAGAAGTGTATGACCCAATTTGGATTATAATCAACCGAACCTTAATGTTAAGCGCAGCTCTTGTATATGCATCTGTGTTATTGCATCGAGATCGCTTATTACGTCTTTGTGCTTTATATATAGGGATGATACAGGGAGAAATCTTAGTAGCGTTTATCTTTCGTAAGTTGCATTTTCCGTATGAACTTGGCAGTTTGCTGTTTTTTGATAGTATCGCTGTTTCTACGTTATTTGTAGCTATTTTATTTTGGGTTACGAAAGTCTCTGCCTTTACCGGGCAATTTAGAAAAAAACATGTAAAAGAAAGGCAAGGATAATACATGACTGAATATACACCAGCCATTTTGTGTGGCGTTATTGCGGGAACAATAACAAGAATCTTTATGCTTCGTACGGATACGAGGCAATATCCTACTCGTCTGCATGGGAAAATTATTCACATTGCGATGGGGTTAATTGCAGCTGCTCTTGGGGCGATTGCGATTCCATCTATTTTGAAGAAAGATTTTTCAGCAATTACATTTTTAACACTAGCAGCATCACAATTTCGAGACGTGCGAAATATGGAACGAAATACATTGCAACAATTAGATGGATATGAGCTTGTACCGCGCGGGCATACGTATATTGAAGGAATCGCGTTAGTATTTGAAAGCCGCAATTACTTGGCGATGTTAACATCGTTTGTAACAACCCTCACCTATATCGGATTTCGTTCATGGATAGCTGGCATCATCGCTGGTATCGTGTGTTTCTTTATTGCTAAAATATTAATGTCAGGCAAAAGGTTGCGCGATCTTGTCGAGATTGAGCATGTGCCACTTCGATTTGAGGGGGCGGGACTTTATATCGATAACATTTATATGATGAATATTGGGTTGCCAGCGAGGCAAGAAGAAATTATGAAGTATGGAATGGGGTTTATTTTAAAGCCAAAATCGATTGATGCAAGAGTTACAATTTCTAATCTTGGGCAAAGGCAAGCGATATTACATGACGTTTCGGTAGCGCTAGGTATATTTAGAGATTCCGGAACGCCTGCTTTAGTACCATTGGCAAAACGTGATTTAGAAGATGGAAGAGTAGGTATATTTGTGCTTCCGCAAGATCAAGATGTGGAAAAAGCCATCGCCGTCATAGGGAATGTCCCAACATTAGAAAGTGCGGTTCATATGTCATCTGAAGCTCCAAAAAGAAGGGGAGATGTGAGATGATTTTGGAAAGTTATATTCTTGCTGTTATTACGACAGCGCCAGAAAAATTTGCTGGAGGAGCACCGCTATTTGTTTGTGAATCGAAAGAGGAAATGGAGTTTGTCGCAAACAATTTAGAAGCCATTTTAGATGGAATTGCTCATCGCTTACAAGAGAATGTATATATTATTGTGAAACATTAGTAACGTATGATATAATATGAGATGTTTTGATATAATGAGAAATATTCTGGAATGCAAATCCCTTCTTGCACAAAGAAGGGTTTTTTACATAATAAACAGAAGCAAGTTGAAAGGATGAGAGCATATGCCAAAACCAGTAGTGGCAATAGTGGGACGCCCGAACGTAGGGAAATCCACTATTTTTAATAGAATTGTTGGAGAAAGAGTTTCTATTGTTGAGGATATTCCGGGAGTAACACGAGATCGTATTTATAGTGCAGGAGAATGGTTAAATCATGAATTTAACATTATTGATACAGGTGGAATTGATATTGGAGACGAACCGTTTTTGACACAAATTCGTCAACAAGCAGAAGTAGCGATTGATGAAGCGGATGTTATCATTTTTATGACAAATGGTCGCGACGGTGTAACGGCAGCTGATGAGGAAGTAGCAAAAATTTTATATCGTTCTAAGAAACCTGTTGTACTTGCGGTAAACAAAGTAGATAATCCAGAGATGCGCAATGAAATTTATGACTTTTATGCATTAGGATTTGGCGAGCCGTTCCCAATTTCAGGTACACATGGATTAGGGCTAGGGGATTTACTTGATGAAGTAGCACAGCATTTTCCTAAAGTGGAGGAAGAAGAATATGATGATGAGACAATCCGTTTCTGTCTCATTGGTCGTCCAAATGTAGGGAAATCATCACTTGTCAATGCGCTTCTTGGTCAAGAACGTGTTATTGTAAGTAATGTGGCAGGGACAACGCGTGATGCTGTCGATACACCATATACGAAAGATGATCAAGATTATGTTATTATTGATACAGCTGGAATGCGTAAAAAAGGGAAAGTGTATGAGAGTACCGAAAAGTATAGTGTACTTCGTGCATTAAGAGCAATTGAACGCTCTGATGTTGTCTTAGTCGTATTAGATGGTGAAGAAGGAATTATTGAACAAGATAAAAAGATTGCTGGATATGCGCACGATTCAGGACGAGCTGTTGTGATCGTTGTGAATAAGTGGGATGCAGTGAAAAAAGATGAGAAGACAATGAAGGCGTTTGAAGAGAATATTCGTGCTCATTTCCAATTTTTAGATTACGCACCGATTGTATTTTTATCTGCAAAAACGAAAAAGCGTACGCAAACATTGCTGCCAGTTATTAATCAGGTGAGCGAGAGCCATAGCATCCGTGTACAAACGAATGTATTAAATGATGTAATTATGGATGCGGTAGCGATGAACCCAACGCCAACACATAACGGTAGCCGCTTGAAAATTTTCTATGCAACACAAGTAGCGGTGAAACCACCAACATTTGTTGTGTTTGTAAATGATCCAGAATTAATGCACTTTTCATATGAGCGTTTTTTGAAGAACCGTCTTCGCGAATCGTTCGGATTTGTAGGAACGCCAATTCGAATTATTGCTAGAGCAAGAGACTAATGGGAGAGGATGTGATTTTATGACAAAAATCACAGTAATAGGAGCAGGTAGCTGGGGGACAGCGTTAGCGATGGTATTAGCTGACAATGGTCATGATGTACGAATTTGGGGGAATCGTCCTGAGCTTATGGATGAAATAAATACGAAGCACGAGAATAAACGATATCTTCCGGGGATTACATTGCCAAGCACAATCGTAGCCTACTCTTCTTTAGAAGAAGCGTTAGTGGATGTAAGTACGGTACTTTTAGTTGTACCAACGAAAGCGTACAGAGAAGTATTGCAAGATATGAAAAAAATAATTTCAGGACCAATGACTTGGATTCATGCAAGTAAAGGAATTGAACCTGGAACATCAAAACGAATTTCAGAGATGATTGAAGAAGAAATTCCAGAACATCTTATTCGAGATGTTGTTGTGTTATCAGGACCGAGCCATGCGGAAGAAGTTGCTCTTCGCCAAGCGACAACAGTTACTTCGGCTGCGAAGCGTATGGAAGCGGCTGAAGAAGTACAAGATTTATTTATGAACCATTATTTTCGAGTATATACGAACCCGGATATTATCGGAGTAGAACTTGGTGGAGCGTTAAAGAATATTATTGCGCTAGCTGCTGGGATTACAGATGGACTTGGGTTAGGTGATAATGCGAAGGCTGCTTTAATGACACGCGGATTAACGGAAATTGCCCGTTTAGGAAGAAAGATGGGCGGGAATCCATTAACATTTGCAGGCTTAACAGGAATGGGTGACTTAATTGTGACTTGTACAAGTGTGCATAGCCGCAACTGGCGAGCTGGAAATATGCTTGGTAAAGGACATTCTTTAGAAGAAGTACTCGATAGTATGGGAATGGTCGTTGAAGGTGTTAGAACAACAAAAGCCGCTCATGAATTAGCAGAAAAAATGGAAGTTGAAATGCCAATTACAGCAGCTTTATATGATGTATTATTTAATGGGAAAAATGTGAAAGATGCAGTCGGTTCATTGATGGGCCGTGTTCGTAAACATGAAGTTGAAGCGATACCTGATTTATCTCGCATTAACAGGCAGTAAGGATCTCGCTTCAAGAACGAGGAACAGTTTGATTGGTGAAGGCGGGGACGCTGATTCAAGCGTCACTCTCTTTTAAGAAAGAGCGACAAAAGTGCAAATGTACTTTTGTCGCTTTTTTTATAGGTTTTTTCACCATTTTTTCTTTTTTGCATAGGATAAAGAGTAACTTGAGGAGAGGGTGAAGGAAAATGGATCATAACATTTTCAATAACATTGAGAAGGAAGCGAAAGTGAACAAAGAAGATATTTTTAAATTGGCATCGTCTGTGCAAAATGCCAATTTACGAGATGAGAAAGTGCTGCGCCAATTAATTCATCAAGTGGGAGCCATAGCGGGGCGCGAAGTACCAAAAGAGCAGGAAGATCAAATTGTAAAAGCGATTATTAATAATAATATGCCAACAGACTTTAACTCGCTAAGTAAAATGTTTAAAAAATAAAGGATAGGAAACACAATGTTTATAGATTGCATATAATAACTTTGAAAAAATGGGAATAGAGGGCTGTTTGGGGCGTATTTGGTCAACCGGAGTGAATCTGTTCACTTCGGTTTTATTTTGTTGTTCTTGTGCAGAGTATGATATAGAAATGAAAATAAAAGGTTAGGAAGAGTGATTGATGATAAAAATATATTTGTTTAAATTTTTCAATTTGTTAAAATAATATAAAAACCATTAATGAATAGAGAGGTGTGTATATGTCTGAGGGGCTTATGAAAATGTGGTTTTCTTTGGGGGCAATGGGGTTTATGTTCATTGCAGTTATCTTTATTTTGCTGAGTCGGCATAAAATCAAGAATGAATTTTTGAAAGGGATTACAGCTAGTATTGCGTATACACTTATGATCGTATCTGGCATTGTTATTTTTCTTGTTGTGTTTAGCGGACCGGTGGAGCAATAAAGTGAACATGATTTTTTTAATAGGTGTTCACCAATTTTACGTAATCATGTAGCGACTTTCGAAATGATAATGATGAAGAAAAGAAGGTTAGCAAGGGCATAAAGGGTGAATGTTCGATGAAAAAAATTTATATTATTTTAATATTTTGCTGTACAAGCATGTTAGTTGGATGTATGTACCCGCGAGAAAATATGAAGCAAAACGCAGTTCCTTATGAAGATCAATTACAAATGGTTCAAAAGGCAGTTGATACATATAAGGAACAAAATAATGGGCTACTTCCTATTAAGACGCGTGACATGAATACACCATTATATCAAAAATATCCTATTGATTTTCAAAAAATAGCACCACGTTATATACCGGAGGCACCGGGGAATGCTTATGAAAGCGGTGGTGTATATCAATATGTGTTGGTGGATGTTGAAACAAATCCAATGGTAAAATTAATTGATGTAAGAATGGCAGAACAGATTCGCGATATTACGCTAAAATTGCGGATGTATCGTGATGAACATCAGTATCCTCCTTATAAAAAAGTGATTGCTGATGGAGTGTATGAACTTGACTTTAAGAAGATGGGGTATAAAGATGTACCACAGGTAACGAGTCCTTATTCTGGAAAAGGGTTGCCGCTTGTCATCAATGAAAAGGGAGAAATATTTGTCGATTATCGAATGGATTTATATGAAATGCTGCAAAGAAACAAAGGGACTGCTAAGGAGGGAGACGATATTCGAAATATGCTATTTAAAGATTCGCCGTTTGTACCTGCTTACTCTTTACCTTATACAGTAAAAGATGGAGAACCAATTTTTTTTAAATGATAAGTCATGAACCTTTCTTTTAGCGAATAAGTTCTAAAAGAAAGGTTTTTTTCATGCAATCCAACTTATGATATAAACAAAAAGTTCTTTTTAAATAGTCATATGAAATTAGGACAAAATCATATGATATATTGTCCGAATCTCTATAATATCTAAGATATTCATAGAGAACAGCATATGTATGATTCGTTCATGGAAAATGAATTATTCCCAAAAATCTTGAGGGAGGGAATCACTTGGAAAAGGTAGATATTTTTAAAGACATTGCTGAGCGCACAGGCGGTGATATTTACTTTGGGGTGGTAGGAGCTGTTCGAACTGGAAAATCAACATTTATTAAGAAATTTATGGAATTAGTTGTTATTCCAAACATTGAAAATGAATCTGATCGTCAACGTGCACAAGATGAATTACCCCAAAGTGCTGCTGGACGTACCATTATGACAACTGAACCAAAATTTGTTCCAAACCAAGCGGTTTCCATACAAGTTGATGACGGTCTTGAGGTAAATGTTCGATTAGTAGATTGTGTGGGTTATACAGTTCCTGGAGCGAAAGGCTATGAGGATGAGAATGGTCCGCGCATGATTCATACACCTTGGTATGAAGAACCGATTCCATTTCATGAAGCTGCAGAAATTGGAACGCGTAAAGTAATTCAGGAACATTCTACTATTGGGGTTGTCATTACAACTGATGGAACGATTGGTGAAATTCCAAGGCGCGACTATATAGAAGCAGAAGAACGAGTTGTAAATGAGTTAAAGGAAGTTGGAAAACCATTTATCATGATTATTAATACAGTACAGCCATATCATCCAGATACAGAACAGTTACGACAAAGTTTATCTGAAGAATATGATATTCCCGTTATTGCAATGAGTGTGGAGAGTTTAAGAGAAACAGATGTATATAATGTACTTCGTGAAGCTCTATTTGAATTTCCTGTCTTAGAGGTGAATGTTAATCTTCCGAGCTGGGTGATGGTATTACATGAGGGGCATTGGTTACGACAAAGTTATCAAGAGGCTGTTCAAGAAACAGTAAAAGATATAAAACGACTTCGTGATGTAGATCGTGTCGTTTGGCAGTTTAGTCAATACGAATTTATTGATCGAGCAAGTTTAGCGGGAATTGATATGGGGCAAGGGGTAGCGGAAATTGATTTATATGCACCAGATGAATTATATGATCAAATTCTAAAGGAAGTTGTAGGAGTAGAAATTAGAGGAAAAGATCATTTATTAAAGCTCATGCTAGACTTCTCTCATGCAAAAACAGAATATGACCAGGTATCAGATGCTTTACGAATGGTAAAGCAAACGGGTTATGGGGTGGCGGCTCCAGCTTTAACAGATATGAGCTTAGATGAACCGGAAATCATTCGCCACGGTTCACGATTCGGTGTTAAGTTAAAGGCTGTTGCACCATCTATCCATATGATTAAAGTGGATGTTGAATCTACATTTGAGCCCATTATCGGTACAGAAAAACAAAGTGAAGAACTTGTGCGTTACTTAATGCAAGATTTTGAGGATGATCCGCTATCAATATGGAATTCTGATATTTTTGGACGTTCACTTAGTTCGATTGTTCGTGAAGGAATTCAAGCAAAATTATCGTTAATGCCAGAAAATGCCCGCTATAAATTGAAAGAAACATTAGAGAGAATTATTAACGAAGGATCTGGCGGATTAATTGCGATTATATTATAATGAAAATCCCTCTGCGTGCAGAGGGATTTTACACTTTTGTAGAGTATATACTTGAAAAATAAATAGTCATTATCTAATACTTTATTGTATATTGTCAAGTTTCAACAGATTTTCACATTTTCAGAGCAACAAATTCCTTAAAAATATTGAATTATAAAGAAGAATCGTATAATATAGGCGTTGATAATGATTTATCTACGTCTTTGTAGTATAGAATTTGTAAAAATTGCCTACAAATGAAAGTAAGACTCATTTTATGATCATTATACAGTCTTATCTTTGGGAGGAGGTGAATGGCATGAACAAGACAGATTTAATCAATGCTGTTGCAGAAGCAAGTTCCCTTTCTAAAAAGGACGCAACAAAAGCAGTTGACGCTGTTTTTGATTCTATCTTAGAAGCTTTAAAACAAGGTGATAAAGTACAATTGATCGGATTTGGTAATTTCGAAGTTCGTGAGCGTGCGGCTCGTAAAGGTCGTAACCCACAAACTGGTGAGGAAATTGAAATCGCGGCAAGTAAAGTACCTGCATTTAAACCTGGTAAAGCGTTAAAAGATGCGGTTAAATAATCCTTACATATTACAGGGAAGAAGAGTTTCCTTTTAGGAGGCTCTTCTTTTTGCTTTTAAAAACATAAATATGCTAGAATGTGTTCGTATCATTTTTAGGTTTCTTGGGAGGGCTAGCGGATGGCAAAAGTTAACTTAGAGCAAATTGAACATGCAGTGCGCCTTATTTTAGAGGCGATTGGTGATGATCCAACTCGTGAGGGAGTACTTGATACACCAAAACGAGTTGCAAAGATGTATGCAGAAGTATTTTCAGGAATGCATGAGGACCCAAAAGAACATTTACATAAAGTGTTTGGGGAAGATCATGAAGAACTTGTATTAGTAAAAGATATTCCATTTTACTCCATGTGTGAGCATCATCTTGTTCCGTTTTATGGAGTTGCTCATGTTGCATATATCCCACGTGGCGGAAAAGTAACGGGCTTAAGTAAGTTAGCTCGTACTGTAGACACGATTGCGCGCCGTCCACAGCTGCAAGAGCGTATTACATCAACAGTAGCAGACTCTATCATGGAAGTGTTAGAACCGCATGGTGTTATGGTCGTGGTGGAAGCAGAACATATGTGTATGACAATGCGCGGTGTGAAAAAGCCAGGTGCTAAAACAGTAACTACAGCTGTACGTGGTGTATTAGAAAACGATGCAGCAGCACGCAGTGAAATTTTGTCTTTTATTAAGTCTAAGTAAAGAAAAGCGGGAAACTGCTTTTCTTTTTTATTTATGAGTAGTTGAGATCAGTGCGGAATGAAGAACAATGTACATGGATGAAAGCTTCACTTTATTTGAGACAACCAAGTTTTCATTATAGAAAATCAAATGTATGTGTTATAATAGGTTTTATGAATTAGAAAACAAGGGTGATTTTTTGTGTGTGACATCTACAGAGGATATGCGGATATAAAGGAGCAGTTGTTAGAAAAACTGCGCCATCCTTATTTTATAAATTATATTGAGGAACCATTTGTTGATGAAGAAAAGGTAGTACTTTTATACACCGCTTTAAAGAATGCAAATTTACATAAAGAACAAATTGAACATTATGTAGTAACAATTATGCTTGTACAAATTGCGCTTGATACACATGAAAAAGTATCGAATAAGGCAGATCAAGAAGCAAGTGAATCACATAAGTGTCGTCAACTCACAGTTCTTGCAGGAGATTATTATAGTGGTTTGTACTACTATTTATTATCAATGAATTGTGATATTGTTTTAATTCGTGCGCTTGCAGAAGGGATTAAAGAAATTAATGAGCATAAAATCATGCTGTATCAAAAGGCATATCACACAGTAGATGAAATCATTGAAAGTGTTATGACAATCGAATCGGCGCTTTTACAAAAAACATGTGATCATTTTCAAATATCACATTGGAAACCATTTATAGCACATGTATTAGGGAAAAATCGTCTTCAAAAAGAGTATCGATTGCATGCTGAAAAACAAAGTGCACCTGTTTTTGAAGCGGTTCGAGCCATTTTATTAAATGATGATGAAAAAAATGTGAAAACCGTCTTTGAGGATTGGTTAGAAAAATTGAACAAGCAGAAACAAATATTTTTGCAAAATCATAAAGAATTTGGAGATATCGTTTCTACTTTAAAAGACAATTTGAACACTTAAGCAATTTTATATTGGAGGAAGGGTAAGAGCATGCAGCAATCAAAAGAAGAAAGAGTACATGACGTCTTTGAGAAGATCTCTGATAAATATGATGTAATGAATTCAGTAATTAGTTTTCAAAGACATAAAACGTGGCGTAAAGAAACGATGCGCATTATGGATGTTCAACCTGGTAGCAAAGCATTAGATGTATGCTGTGGAACCGCAGATTGGACGATTGCACTTGCAAATGCAGTAGGGCCAAATGGTGAGGTGAAAGGTTTAGACTTTAGCGAAAATATGCTAGCTGTTGGGAAAGAAAAGGTGAAGGCTTTAGGATTAGAGCAAGTAGAACTTATGCATGGGAATGCGATGGAACTCCCATTTGAGGATCATACATTTGATTACGTAACAATTGGATTTGGTTTGCGGAATGTTCCAGATTATATGCATGTATTGAAAGAAATGACACGAGTAGTAAAACCTGGCGGGAAAGTAATTTGTTTGGAGACGTCACAACCAACGATGATTGGTTTTCGTCAAATGTACATCTTGTATTTTAAATATATAATGCCGCTATTTGGAAAATTGTTTGCGAAAAGTTATAAGGAATACTCCTGGCTTCAAGAGTCAGCAAGTACATTCCCAGGAATGAAGGAATTAGCTAGAATGTTTGAAGATGCTGGACTTGAGCGGATACAAGTAAAACCATTTACCTTTGGAGTAGCAGCTATGCATTTAGGGGTTAAGCCAGAATCAGAATAGAAAAAAGATGTTTTAGGTTAAGGTGAACAATATGAAGTTACAACTTATGTACTCTTTTTTACGATCAGATATTAATGTGATAGAAAAAGAATTAAAAAAGACGGTTGCTTCTGAGCAACCGTTAGTGGAAGAGGCAGCACTGCAACTGATTGAAGCTGGTGGGAAACGAATTCGCCCTGTATTTGTACTTCTTGCAGGGAAATTTGGGGAATATAAATTAGATGCGATTAAGCATGTAGCGGTTGCATTAGAACTTATTCATATGGCATCCCTTGTTCATGATGATGTGATTGACGCTGCTCTATTGCGACGTGGCAGTGCAACAGTGAATGCAAAATGGGGAGATCGTATTGCGATGTATACGGGAGATTATTTATTTGCAAAATCTCTTGAATGCATTACGAATCTAGAGGTTCCAGAAGCTCATCAAGCCTTGTCTTATACCATTTTAGAAGTATGTAAAGGTGAGATTGAACAAATTAAAGACAAGTATAACTATGATCAAAACTTACGAACATATTTGCGTAGAATAAAGAGAAAAACGGCGCTGCTCATTGCTGCAAGTTGTCAGTTAGGTGCAATTGCTTCTGGGGCAAGTCGCGATACGGTAAATCGCTTGTTTTGGTATGGGTATTTTGTCGGCATGTCGTATCAAATTATCGATGATATTTTAGATTTTGTTTCGACAGAAGAGAAACTTGGCAAACCTGCTGGTGGAGACTTATTGCAGGGGAATGTTACACTTCCAGCTTTGTATGCGATGGAAGATCCGAAGCTTCGAGAGAAAATTGTATCTGTTCATGAAAATACAACAGCAAGCGAAATGAAGGAAATCATCTATGCTATTAAAATGAGCCCGGCAATTGATCGAGCATTTGCATTTAGTGAACGTTATTTACATAAAGCTTTAGAAGTGATTAAACCATTGCCGAGAGGACAGGCGAAATATGCTTTGCAAAATGTAGCAAAGTATATTGGAAAAAGAAAATTTTAATATTTTTCTAAAAAACAAAAAAATCTCTCTATTTCAAAACTATTGCACAATTGTGATAAGGGTGTTAATATGTGTGTGGGGATATACAATTACATACATAATTCAGAAGTGGAGAGATTTTTTTATGGAAAAAACATTTCTAATGGTAAAACCAGACGGCGTACAACGTGCCTTCATTGGGGAAATTGTAGCTCGTTTTGAGAAAAAGGGCTTTCAATTGGTTGGTGCGAAATTAATGCAAGTTACTCCGGAAATTGCAAAGCAACATTATGCTGAGCATGTAGAAAAGCCTTTCTTTGGTGAATTGGTAGATTTTATTACATCTGGACCTGTATTTGCAATGGTATGGCAAGGAGAAGGTGTAGTAAATACTGCTCGTAACATGATGGGGAAAACAAGACCACATGAAGCAGCACCAGGTACAATTCGTGGCGATTTCGGTTTAACAGTTGAGAAAAATGTAATCCACGGTTCTGATTCTTTAGAAAGTGCTGAACGTGAGATCGGTATTTTCTTCAAAGAAGAAGAGTTAGTAGATTATTCAAAATTAATGAATCAATGGATTTACTAATTATTTTAAAATAATTTGTAAACGCTTTAATAACTGTGATAATAGTGAAAAGTGCAAGAGGATGATGATTTTCCTCTTGCACTTTTTCGTTTCTAATAGTTACGAAGCTAAGTTTAGTGTGATATATTGATACATAAAGTAAACGTTCGATTCATAAAGAGCTTTCCTTTTGACAATTAACGGAATCGAAAATTATAGTTAAACAAATAGCGTGTTCTATCATGCGATTTCAGTGTTTTTAGCATGGCGCGTAGAACATGAAATACATATAAGAAAAGAGGAATAACCGATGAGATATATAACAGCTGGTGAGTCGCATGGTCCACAACTGACAACGATTTTGGAAGGGATTCCGGCAGGTTTACCTCTAGTCGCGGATGATATAAATGCCGAGTTAGCGAGACGACAAAAAGGGTACGGCCGCGGGAGACGCATGCAAATTGAAAAGGATCAAGTTCAAATTGTAAGTGGTGTAAGACATGGTCACACAATTGGTGCACCCATTGCACTTGTTGTAGAAAATAAGGATTTTACCCATTGGACGAAAATTATGGGAGCAGCCCCTTTAACTGAGCAGGAAAAAAAGGAAATGAAACGACAAATTACAAGGCCAAGACCAGGGCATGCCGATTTAAATGGTGCCATTAAATATGGTCATCGAGATATGAGAAACGTACTTGAGCGTTCTTCAGCGCGTGAAACAACAGTTCGAGTAGCGGCAGGCGCTGTGGCAAAGAAAGTGCTAGCAGAGCTTGGTATTAAAGTCGCAGGACATGTGATCGAAATTGGTGGTGTGCGCGCTGAACAAACAACTTACGAAACAATTGAACAGCTGCAAGAAATTACCGAAGCATCTCCTGTTCGTTGTTTAGACGAAGAAGCTGGGAAAAAGATGATGCAAGCGATAGATGATGCGAAAGCAAGTGGCGATTCTATTGGCGGTATTGTAGAAGTTGTTGTGGAAGGCATGCCAATTGGAGTTGGAAGCTATGTGCATTATGATAGAAAGCTTGATGCGAAATTAGCAGCAGCAGTTATGAGCATTAATGCCTTTAAAGGTGTGGAAATTGGTATTGGGTTTGAAGTGGCTCATCGTCCAGGAAGTCAAGTTCATGATGAAATCCTTTGGAACGAAGAAGAAGGATACACGAGAAGAACGAATCATGCTGGCGGTCTAGAAGGTGGTATGACAACAGGCATGCCAGTTGTCGTTCGCGGGGTTATGAAACCTATTCCAACATTATATAAACCTCTCCAAAGTGTTGATATTGAAACGAAAGAGACTTTCTCAGCGAGCATTGAGCGCTCTGATAGTTGTGCTGTACCAGCGGCAAGTGTTGTAGCGGAAGCAGTTGTTGCATGGGAGCTGGCTACAGCTTTAGTGGAGCAATTTGGAGCAGATCGCATGGATTGTATTCGTGAAAATATTGAGAGACATAATGAATACGCGAGGGAATTTTAATGGAAAGTATACACATTCAAACAACATCAAAAAAATATGATGTATATGTTGGCAAACATGTACTATCCTCTTTGAAAGAGTTTGTTCAACATATGAAACCAGCTGTTTCAAATGTCATGATTATTTCTGATGAATCTGTTGCAACTTTGCATTTACAGAAAGTGAAAGAGGCTTTGCAAATAAAGCAAGATGTGTTTTCATTTGTTATTCCAAGTGGAGAAAAAGAAAAGTCATTTGAAAATTTCTATGCAGTCCATACAGCGGCACTTGAGAACAAGCTCGATCGCAATTCTTTAATCATTGCACTAGGCGGCGGAATGATTGGCGATTTAGCAGGATTTGTAGCAGCTACATTTATGCGGGGGATTCGCTTTGTTCAAGTACCGACAACACTGTTGGCACATGATAGTGCAGTGGGCGGGAAGGTAGCTATTAATCATCCTTTAGGGAAAAATATGATCGGGGCGTTCCATCAACCAGAAGCGGTGTTATACCATACGCCATTTCTAGATTCACTGTCTGAAACAGAATGGCGCTCTGGATTTGCTGAAGTAATCAAACACGCTTTAATCGGAGATGTAGAATTATATCATTGGTTAAAAAATAATGTGACAACATTAGCGGATTTACGAGATGATAAATTAGTTTATGTATTAAAACGTGCAATTCCTGTTAAAGCGAAGATTGTAGCGCAAGATGAGACAGAAAAAGGAGTGCGTGCGCATTTAAACTTTGGGCATACGTTAGGACATGCTTTAGAAAAAGAATTAGGATATGGCAATATCACACATGGTGACGGTGTTGCAATCGGCATGTTATTTGCTGTATTTTTAAGTGAACAAATGTATAAGATTGACCTCGGGTATAAAGAGTTAAAACAGTGGCTTTTGCAGTATGGCTACCCAAGCATGCCAAGGCATTTGAATGTGGAGCGTCTTGTAAATGTGATGAAACAAGATAAAAAAGCAAATGCTGGAACAATTCGTATGGTACTTATGCAGGAATATGGGGGCGTGCATGTCGTATCTATTTCAGATAAGACCGTTCACACTTCATTAGAAGCATTTCAAAAAGATATGGCATTGGATGAAGAAATGAATTTTTAATGATGGTGACGGCTGTAAGAGAGTATGTAGTATAAGAAACGGTTTCTTATATTGCCGCTGGATTAAACAAAATGACTGGGGGAAGAAAAATGAAAGTGAAAGAGCAGTTGTTAAGTTTAAATGCGTATGTACCTGGCAAAAACATTGAAGAAGTAAAGAGAGAGTATGGACTATCGAAAATTGTTAAGCTAGCATCGAATGAAAATCCATTCGGTTGTTCGAAACGTGTAAAAGAAGCATTAACTTCATTAACTGAGCAATATGCACTATATCCAGATGGCGCTGCATTTGAACTTCGTCAAAAAGTAGCGAATCATCTGAAAGTGCAGCCAGAGCAACTTCTATTTGGTAGTGGATTGGATGAGGTTATTCAGATGATTAGTCGTGCTTTATTACATAAAGACACGAATGTTGTGATGGCGAGTCCGACTTTTTCTCAATATCGTCATCATGCTGTTATTGAAGGGGCTGAAGTTCGTGAAGTACCGTTAAAAGATGGGGTTCATGACCTAGATGCCATGTTTGAGCAAGTAGATCACAATACACGCATTCTCTGGATCTGTAATCCGAATAATCCGACTGGTACATATGTAGAAAAGCAGAAATTACTTTCATTTTTAGAGAATGTTCCAAAGTCATCACTTGTTATTATGGATGAAGCATACTATGAGTACGCAGGTGCTGAAGATTATCCGCAAACATTACCACTTCTTGAAAAATATGAAAACCTTATGGTGTTACGTACATTTTCGAAAGCTTACGGATTAGCTGCTTTTCGGATTGGGTATGCTGTAGGACACGCAGAGTTAATAAAGAAGTTGGAAGTAGCAAGATTGCCATTTAATACATCGACTGTTGCACAAGTCGTGGCATCAGTGGCAATAGATGATCAATCCTTTCTGCAAGAATGTGTGAAAAAGAATGCGGAAGGTTTAGAACAATATTATCAATTTTGCAAAGAATATGATGTGTTTTATTATCCATCTCAAACGAATTTCATTTTTTTAAAGATTGGTCTTCCGGGTAACGAAGTGTTTGAGAGATTAATGCAAAAAGGATATGTTGTTCGATCGGGTGCACCGTTTGGTTTATTGGATGGTATTCGTATCACCGTTGGTTTAAAAGAAGAGAATGCTGAGGTTATTGCGTTGCTTGCAAATTTCGTGAAAGAACATGTGAAGAAAGAAGAGACATACTCTTAATTGATAATAGCGGCCTCCTATAAGGGGAGCCGCTTATTTTATTCCGCTATTTTAGGGCAGTAAGACTCTCACCGCGAGATTCAAGGAGAGTGGTGAAAGTGAATATCGATGCTTGTAGTCTGATCTGTAATTTGTGAAATGACATTGTGAAAAGTTTCGTTTTATGTGTTTGCACGGCAGAGAAAGAAAGCTGTACAATAGAGATAGATAATACATATATAAGTAAACATATAGGAGGGAAAAGGATGGCAAATATAAGGCGAGAAAAAGGATTAAATGGAACGATTACGATACCTGGAGATAAATCGATTTCACACCGCGCTGTTATGTTTGGAGCGATAGCGGAAGGTACAACAAAAGTTTCAAATTTTTTATTAGGAGAAGATTGTTTAAGTACCATTGCATGTTTTCGAAAACTCGGTGTGAAAATTGAACAAAGTGGAAACGATGTCACGATATATGGAAAAGGATTAGGTGGGTTGCAGGAGCCAAAAGAGGTATTAGATGTGGGGAATTCCGGAACGACCATTCGTCTGATGCTTGGTATTTTAGCAAATGTACCTTTCCATTGTACAATAATAGGAGATGATTCTATTGGAAAACGTCCTATGAAACGTGTTACAGGTCCTCTTCGTCAAATGAATGCACAAATAGATGGTCGAGAAGATGGACAATATACACCATTATCGATTCGAGGCGGGAATGTAAAAGGGATACATTATCATTCTCCTGTTGCAAGCGCACAAGTAAAATCAGCAATTTTACTTGCTGGATTAAAAGGAGAGGGTATTACAACGGTAACGGAACCATTACAATCACGCGATCATACTGAGCGTATGCTACGTGCATTTGGCTGTACAGTAGAAGTAACGGACCAAACAGTTTCACTGCGAGGAGGACAATCTCTCATAGGAACGGAGATTGAGGTGCCTGGTGACATTTCTTCAGCAGCCTTTTTCCTAGTTGCAGGTGCGATTGTTCCGAATAGTAAAATCGTCTTAAAAAATGTTGGCTTAAATCCAACGAGAACAGGGATAATAGATGTTTTGCAAAAAATGGGGGCAATTCTTTCGATTGATCATGTACGAAATGAAGAATTTGAGCCATGTGGAGATATTACAATTGAAACTTCAAAATTACAAGGAATAGAAATTGGAGGCTCGTTAATTCCAAGATTAATTGATGAAATTCCTATTATTGCTTTACTAGCGACACAGGCAACTGGCACAACGATTATTAAAGATGCTGAAGAACTAAAAGTAAAAGAAACAAATCGTATTGATACAGTTGTAGAAGAACTGCAAAAGCTAGGCGTAAAAATTGAAGCGACATCAGATGGTATGATTATATATGGAAATCAGAAGCTACAAGGAAGTATTGTTGATAGTTATGGGGATCATCGCATTGGAATGATGCTTGCGATTGCTTCTTGTATCGCTGATGGCAAGGTTGAAATACAAAGAAGTGAAGCGGTTTCCGTATCTTATCCAAACTTTTTTGATCAGTTGGCATCTTTGTAAATAAAAGGAATGCACTTTATTTGAGAAAATTCTTTTCCACTCCTTTTAGTTGCTTAGTAGTCAACTGTTGTTTATGATTAAGTGAATAGATGAGAATATTTTTAGATTAAAGGAGATATATATGCAAAAGTTTGAACAAGCTGTTTCCTATATTGAAAATGGAGAGGTAGAAAAAGGTTTACAGCAATTAAAAGAACAGGTGAAGCAAGGGACGGACGAGGAGAAATACGATATTGCTCGCTATTATCATACACTTGGGTTTGTGGAGGAAGCGCTCGCGATTGTAGAAGATTTACACCTTCTATATCCTGAAGAAAGTGAATTTACAATATTTTTAGCAGAGCTATATATTGATTTGGATAAAGAAGATGAAGCAATTGAGGTACTTCATGATATTCCTGAAGATGACGATTTTTATGTACAATCTTTATTACTTGTTGCAGATTTATTCCAAATGCAAGGTTTTGATGATGTTGCCGAACAAAAACTATTAAAGGCGAAAGAAATCATGCCAGAAGAGCCTGTCATTATATTTGGTCTTGCTGAATTGTATAGCAGTAAAGGAGAAGAGAAAAAGGCGATTCAGTATTACCAATCATTACTTGCTGAACATAAAGTAATGGGAGGTGTTGTTATTGCTCTTCGCCTTGCAGAAACGTTAAGTGCGATTGGAAATTGGGAAGAAGCAATCCCTTATTATGAAGAAGGATTGGAAGAACAGAAAGATATTCATTCTTTATTCGGATATGCATTTACTCTTTATCAAGGAGAAGAATATCAACGAGCAATTAATGTTTGGCAAGAATTGAAGGAATTAGACCCAGAATATGCATCATTATATATGTATTTGGCGAAATGCTATGAAAAAGAAGGGATGCTTCAAGAAAGCTATGAAACACTTCACGACGGTATTAAAGTCGATGAGTTGTCCGTGCCGCTTTATGTAGAAATGGCAAATATTGCAGCGAAGCTAGGAAAGATGGCGGAAGCAGAAGAAGTTCTTCAAAAGGCTCTGCAATTAGATCCAGGACATTTAGGAGCAACATTAAAATATGCCTATATCTTAAAAGAGCAAGAGAAATACGAAGAATTAATTCGTGTTGTAGAACATGCAAGAGAAAGTGGAGAACAAGATACGCAATTACTTTGGGATCTTGCGTTTGCTAAAAAACAATTAGAAATGTATTCGGATGCATTAAAACACTATGAAAGTGCATATACTTCTTTTAAGAATCATCCAGATTTCTTGGAAGAGTACGGTTACTTCTTATTAGAAGAAGGTATGCGAAAAGAGGCGAAAGAAGTATTTACGCGCTTAATACAACTAGATCCGACACAAATTCATATTGAGGAATTGTTATATAATTTAGAGGATTTTTCATAAGTTGGAAGGAAACTGAATGCTACTTCTTGAATCTAAATAAAAAAAAGAAAGACAGAGGAGGGACTTAGGCGCTATGAATACCCCTGTTTCTGTAAACGAGAAGAAGGATTTTGTGAAATGGTTTTTAAATAATTACCAACTGAAACAGCGTGAATGTGTATGGATTTTAAATTATTTAATGAGTCACGATCAATTAATGCATAAAGTTCACTTTGTAGAACATGCAAAATATTGTCCGCGTGGCTTGATTATGTCAGCTAATTGCGTGAAAGAAACTCCGTTTCATTTTTTTAAACAAAATGTAATGACAACGGATGCGGAAAAATCTTTTCATGATATTCGTCTCAATCGGGATGAAGATATTTATATTCAACTTAATTTTAAATCATCGTTCCAAAACCCAAATTATGTGGCAGTATTGGAGGAAAATCCATATTTACCAAAGCATATTGAAGTAAATGAGAAGGATCGTTTACTTGCAGAGCGCTTTTTAGAAGAAAGTGTTTTTTCATTCCGAAGAAATCGTCTTTTAAAGCAAATTGACGAGGCGTTAGACAATCATGATCAAGAAGCTTTTCGTAGACTAACAGCTGAATTGAAAACTTTATAAATATTTTTGTTGTTTATTCCGCTATTTTATGAGAAGCGAGACTCCGCCTTAAGATGTGGAGCAACAAGAAAGATAGTAAGAAGTAGGCCTTTTCATCAGTAGGGATGAAGAAAACTCCTGCTGCTTAAATCTTCATTTTATTTTTGACAACTTTCTGACTTTTTAAGAAAAACTACCTATATTGGGTGGTTTTTCTTTTTTTACCTGTTTTAGTATGGTTTAATATATATAAAGTGAAAGTTCTGTCAGTTGTATAGAGATTTATGAGAAGGAGGGATGAAAGTTGAGATGGGCTGTAAAAGATGCAGAACAGTTTGTACAAGCAAGGGAATATGTAGATACGTGTATTATACCTCTTCTCTCAATTTCAGTAGCGAAAGAGATGAAGGCGCTTGTAGAACAAGGAGAATTTATTGAGGTTTTGAGCATGGCGTTAGAGAGAGAATATAAAGGGAGAGTTCTGCTATTACCAGCTTTTACTTACTTAGCAGAAAATCAAGAAAAAGAGAAAGAGAGACTGGAAGGATGGACGAATCATTTACAAGAGCAAGGGATACAGCATATTGTGTATGTGACAAGTGACGTTGCTTGGAAACAAGTTAATGTATCACAAGGACAATTATTTTGGTTGCCAGCTATATCATTAGATCAACTTAGCGATCAAGCAAAAAGAGAAGTCATTCATGCTCATATTAAAAATATAATGGACTTATTAACTGAAAAATGGGAAAATATAAAATAAATATATATTTCTCATTATTGGGAGAAGTGTGATATTGACCTGCGAATGTGGGTATTATATCATGATAGTGTCCTAGTTTTTATTTTTATACGATTTTGTCACGAGGGGACAATTTCTGATAGAGGGGGGAAATTTTCGTGAGTGAGAAAGAGCATCGTGTATCAAGAAGACAGTTTTTGAACTACACACTTACAGGTGTGGGAGGATTTATGGCAGCTGGAGTTTTAATGCCGATGACACGCTTTGCACTTGATCCAGTATTAAGAAAAGAAGATGGGGGAGAGCTGGTTGCTGTTGCACAAGTAAAAGAGGTTACGACAGAGCCAAAACGTTTTGATTTTAAAGTAAAACAAGTTGATGGATGGTACAAGTCTGAGGAGCCTAAATCTGCATGGGTGTATAAAGATGAAAGCGGAGACATTGTTGCGCTTTCTCCGGTTTGTAAGCATTTAGGTTGTACAGTAAACTGGAATTCTGACAAGGCACATCCAAATCAATTTTATTGCCCGTGTCACGCTGGACGGTACACAAAAGATGGCGTCAATATTAAAGGTACACCGCCTCTTGCTCCATTAGATGTGTACGAATCGAAAGTAAAAGGTGGAACACTTTATTTAGGAAAAGCTAAGCCACGAGGGGGTGCGAAATAGATGTTAAATAAAATTTATGATTGGGTAGACGAGCGGCTAGATATTACACCGATTTGGCGTGATATTGCTGATCACGAAGTGCCCGAACATGTCAATCCAGCACATCATTTCTCAGCATTCGTTTACTGCTTCGGAGGACTTACATTTTTTGTAACAGTTATTCAAATTTTATCAGGAATGTTTTTAACGATGTACTATGTACCAGATATAAAAAATGCTTGGGAGTCAGTTTACTATTTACAAAATGAAGTTGCATATGGACAAATTGTTCGCGGTATGCATCATTGGGGCGCTAGTCTTGTAATTGTAATGATGTTTTTACATACACTTAGAGTTTTCTTTCAAGGTGCTTATAAAAAGCCTCGTGAACTCAATTGGATTGTAGGCGTTCTTATTTTCTTTGTTATGCTAGGTCTTGGTTTTACCGGATATTTATTACCGTGGGATATGAAAGCGTTATTTGCAACAAAAGTAGGGATTCAAATTGCTGAGCAAACACCGCTCATCGGTCCTTATATTAAAACTTTACTTGCTGGTCATTCCGAAATTGTCGGTGCTCAAACATTAACTCGCTTCTTCGCTATTCACGTCTTCTTCTTACCAGCAGCACTTCTAGGCTTAATGGCCTTCCACTTCATCATGATTCGCAAACAAGGTATTTCCGGTCCGCTATAAGAATTACAAAATTAAAGGGGAAAAGAAATAAAGGAGGGAGATTATGCATCGCGGCAAAGGGATGAAGTTTGTAGGAGATTCGCGGGTACCTGTAGTTAGAAAACAAAATATTCCGAAAGATTATTCCGAATATCCGGGCAAAACGGAAGCGTTTTGGCCAAATTTCTTGTTAAAAGAATGGATGGTTGGTGCCGTTTTTTTAATCGGCTATTTATGTTTAACAGTGGCCCATCCATCACCGCTTGAGAGAATGGCAGATCCCACAGATGCAGGATATATACCATTGCCAGACTGGTATTTCTTATTTTTGTATCAGCTCTTAAAATATTCATACGCTTCAGGGTCATTTACAGTAATTGGAGCATTTATTATGCCAGGTATCGCTTTTGGGGCATTAATGTTAGCGCCGTTTCTTGATCGTGGCCCTGAAAGACGCCCGTTGAAGCGTCCGGTAGCAACTGGATTTATGCTGTTAGCAATCGCGTCTATTGTTTACTTAACTTGGGAGTCTGTAGCACATCATGATTGGGAAGCTGCTAAAAAACAAGGTGAAATTGTTAAGACGGTACAAGTTGATAAAAACGATGAAGGCTATAAATTATTGGAAAAGAATACATGTTTAACATGTCACGGCGATAATTTACAAGGTGGAGCAGCAGCGCCAGCACTACAAAACTTAACGTTAAAGCCAGAAGAAATTGCTAAGATTGCAAAAGATGGAAAAGGGGCAATGCCGAAAGGGGTATTTAAAGGAACGGACGAAGAATTGAAGAAACTTTCGGAATTTATAGCAAAATATAATGAAAAATAAGAAGGAAGCCGACTGCAAATTTGTAGTCGGCTTTGTTAATGAAAAGAAAAACTTTGCTATAATAGAGTAGAATTTTTCTTTATTATTTATGCGTAACAAGATTTTATGTTGTGTGAAAGGTGTTGTACAGAGAGAGTGATATATTTATATGCAATTTTAAGGCAACGTTCTGTTTTATGGTTGTTGCTGATTGTTAATATATTGGGAACAATTTATGGATTTATTTGGTATGAAGAGCAGTTGAGAGAGACATCGTATTTATTTTGGCCTTTTGTTCCAGATAGTCCGATGGCAAGTTTCTTTTTTGTATTTGTTTTAATCGCATTTTTACAAAAGAAAAATTGGGGGTTGATAGAGGCTTTAGCAATTGTTACTTTAATGAAATATGGCATTTGGGCTGTTGTGGTGAATGGGATTCTATTTGTAATAAAGGAGCCGCTTGGAATGATGAGTTATATGCTCGTTTTGTCGCATCTTGCAATGGCTATGCAAGGGCTATTATATGCACCGTATACCCGCATGAAAAAATGGCATCTTATTATTTCAGGTCTATGGATTTTACATAATGATGCGATTGATTATTTATTTTGGCAAATGCCACGGTATGGCATTATGCATTTGTTCGTAGATAAAATTGGTTATTTTACATTTTGGCTCAGTATAGCTGTATTAGGAATTACGTATTATTATTGTTTCAGTAGCAGACGAAAACAATTTTCATTATGAAATAAATAAAGGATTGGGGAAAGTAAATGAATAAAAATCAGATAGGGATAAGGTTACTACATCGCTTCATAAACTTAATCGTCTCGTATTGCATCGCATTTTCTATTTTTGCGATCGCAACGGTAATCGTTGTCTATGGAAAATGGTTATATTATGCGGATATACATCTTTTAAATATACCAGATTTAGCAAATATGAGTGAGTCAGAAATTAAGAAGAATTATGATGTACTGATTACATATCTTTCACCTTTTTATGAAGGATCATTACAGTTTCCGACATTACATATGTCCGCAGAGGGAAGAATTCATTTTGTGGATGTGAAAAATATTTTAGTACATATTCAATACGGAATGTGTGTAACGATCATAGTGGCCTTGCTAGGTGGATGGTATATGTTACGTAAGCGACAAATTAAGTTTTTATTAAATGGTGCTATTTTAACGATTACTATTCCGGTTATACTGATATTACCGATTGCTATAGATTTTGAAAAGAGTTTTATACTATTTCATAAACTTTTATTTCGCAATGATTATTGGCAATTTGATAGTGAAAAGGATCCGGTTATTAATATGTTACCAGAGGTATTCTTTATGCACGCGGCATGTGGGATATTATTGCTCATTTTAGGTGGAAGTCTACTATCTTATTGTTTATATAGATATGTAAAAAGAAATTTTGCTTAGCTGGAGAAATAATTTTCAGCTTCATTCTGTTCTATTCTTGTCCATCTCAACATATTTTGTACTAGTAGTTATAGGGGGGACAGGAATGAAGCGAGCATTGTTTGGAATGATAGCATTTCTGCTTATCATGTTTCCAGTACGTATATATGCTGAAGAATGGAATGAATTAGCAGGACTGTTAGATGACTCTTTGCAACTTGTCAAACAAAAAGAGGATGAAAGAGCAATTCAAGTGTTACAACATTTCTCTAAGCAATTTGTACAAAGTGAATATACAAAGCAAAAAAAAGTGACACCTGCTCATTTTCGGATTATTTCATTAGCATATGAGAAAGCGCAGCAATCTCTTGAAGGAAAACATGTAGATAGACAAATTAAGATAAATGATACGTTAGCGCTCCAATTGGCAGTAGATGCTGAGGTGTCTAAATATCAACCGCTATGGATGGAGCGAGAAGAGTCGGTGATGGGAGCCTTTGCAAAGATGGAAAAAGCCATGCAACAAGAAGATGAGGCTGATTTTCAACAATCATTAAATACCTTTTTGTATGAATTTGATATTATTTATCCAAGCCTTATGATTGCGTTGCCAGAAAATCAAACGCAGCGTGTGAATGCTCATTTATCCTATTTGGATGAATTTCGGAATATGATGTTGAAACATAAAAGTGGTCAAACGCAATTAGGCATTATTAAAGGAGATTTGCAAAAAATATTTCAAACAGTAAAGAAAGATGGGATAGATACATCTCTTATTTGGTTTATGACTATTACGGGTGGGATTATTTTATTCACATTAACATATGTTGGATGGAGAAAATATAAAGGAGAGAAGGCGAAGCGTAAAAGTAACCTTACATCTAAAAATCGTTAATATTACGAATAAAGGGAAGGATTGTAAGGTTTCTTTATTGACAATGTTTCAAGAAAAAAATAGAATGAAAAGTACTAATAATTAAGACTTAGGTGGAGGTTCATGATGTTTTACTTAATTTACTTCGCAATCATTATGATCATACCGTTATATGCACAGTCTAAAGTACGCAGTGCTTATAGTAAGTATTCACAAGTATATTCTACATCAGGTATGACAGGAGCGGAAGTAGCTCGAAAAATATTAGATGAAAACGGTTTGTACAACGTTGCAGTAGAAGAAACGCCAGGGCATTTATCAGATCACTATGATCCAACAACAAAGACAGTTCGATTATCGACAGATAACTATTATGGACACTCTGTTGCAGGAACAGCTGTAGCAGCCCATGAAGTAGGGCATGCGATTCAGGACGCAAAAGATTATAACTTTATGCGTGTTCGTCATTCTCTCGTTCCCGTTGCGAATTTTGGATCAAATATGTCATGGGTTTTTGTTTTAATTGGTATATTTGCTCAAATGTCTGGTTTATTACTATTAGGAATCTTTTTAATGGCAGCAGGTGTACTTTTTCAGCTTGTTACTTTACCAGTTGAGTTTGATGCATCTAAACGTGCGATGCAACAAATTGAGGCACTTGGGATTGTATCAACGGATGAGTACGGTCAAGCTCGTAAAGTATTGAATGCGGCGGCGTTAACATATGTAGCAGCAGCGGCTGTTGCAGTATTTGAATTATTGCGTCTCGTATTAATTTATACAGGTATGCAGCGCAGTGATGATTAAAGGCTATCGATTTTGATAGTCTTTTTATTTTCTATCCATATAGGATAAAACATTTCGATTCTTTAATTTGAGAGTAGAAGTATAGGAAGACAGCGTGCAGTGAAAGGATAAAAATGAGAAAATAAAGAACAAGTACAATAAGTGCAGGTGATCAGATGCAATATCCAGATTTTTTAATTCAGCATGTGAAAGAAAAGAGCACACCTTATCAATTGGAAGGTTTTTTAAGTGGACAAGGCCCAAAAAATCCGAAATTCATGCTTGTTGGCGAAGCACCTGGTGAGACAGAAATTCACAATGGTATTCCGTTTAGCGGCCGGGCAGGAAAACATTTGATGGAATTTTTAAATCATCTTCATATTACGAGGGAAGAAGTGTATATTACGAGTGCAGTTCGAAGTAGACCTTATAAATGGAAAGAAAAAAAAGAAAAAAGCGGGGAAGTGATTCAGAAAAAGTATAATCGAACACCAAATCAAAAAGAGATTGTTGCGCATGCTCCGTTATTAGATTATGAATTGGAACAAATAAAGCCGCGAATGATTGTCACGCTTGGAAATATTGGACTGCAGCGTTTAGTGGGACGAAATAAGAAGATTACGGATGTTCACGGAAAACTACTGAAGCAATCCGTACGAAAGCTAAAAGATATAAATAGCTCGGAATTTGTATGGACAAGAAAAGAGTATTATATCTTTCCTACCTTTCATCCAGCATCTATTTTTTATAATCGAAGTTTATTGGATATTATATACGAAGATTTAGAAAAGTTGAAGGAGTACATACATCATTAAAAGAGAGAGAAAACTTTTCTCTCTCTTTTAATGATGTAACGGATTTTTATTTTCATCGAGGGTGAATCCTTCACCGACGACATCGTGCACATCACTAACAGCAACGAAGGCGTGAGGATCAATGGAAGTGATAATGTTTTTTAATTTAACAATTTCATTTTTAGCAACGACACAATATAATACATTTCGCTCCACTTTTGTGTAGGATCCAACCGCTTTTAAAAAAGTTGCTCCGCGGCCCATTTCTAATGAAATTTTGTTAGCAATTTGGTCATTTTTATCAGAAATAATGGTAGCACCTTTTGCAGCGTAAGCACCTTCTTGCATAAAATCAATGACTTTCGCCCCGATAAAAACAGCAACTAATGTATACATGCCTTCACGATAAGATAAGTATGTAAGGATGGAAACAACAATCACAACTGCATCAAACATAAACATCGTTTTTCCCATACTCCAACCGATATATTTATGGGCGAGCCGCGCAATAATATCAACGCCGCCGGTCGTTCCGCCATACTTAAATATAATTCCAAGGCCAATACCAATAAATGCACCTGCAAAAAGTGCTGCCAATGTCATGTCGTTTTGCAAGTTTACATGTAGTTTAAACAGTTCATAACGTTGAAAAATCCATAAGAAGAAAGATACGCTAAAGGTTCCAATTAACGTATATAAAAATGTTGTTCGACCAAGCAATTTCCAACCGACGAAAAATAGAGGAATGTTTAAAATTAAGTTTGTATAGGAAGGGTCGAGTGAAAAGAGGAAGTATAATAGTAATGTAATACCTGTAAATCCACCTTCTGCTAGATGGTTTTCAATATTAATATTAACAATACCGAAAGAAAAGATAGCGGAACCAATAAGAATGAAAATAACATTGTGAATCTGCAAGTTTGTCTTCATATAGAAAGCCCCCTCAATCATGTAATGATTTGCATTGCTCCGCTTAAACGGCCAATAGATGACAAAAAAGAATAGCCAGTAAGAGTTCAGGTAGTTTAGGCGAATCTTTTATAAAAACAGCATTGTGAAAGAGAATTTCACTTTATTATAGTCTATCCAAAAAAACGGAGCAAATCGGTAAATATGGGGGAATAATATTTGTCAAATTGCGATGAATTGGCTAACATGAAAGAGGAAGGAATAGAGGTGAACAAGATGCAATCAAAAACGATGAAAGATATGCAAAAGGAAGTAGATGCATATATTGGTCAATTTAAAGAAGGCTATTTTAGTCCGCTTGCAATGATGGCTCGCTTAACAGAAGAAATGGGTGAACTTGCAAGAGAAATCAATCACTATTACGGTGAAAAACCAAAGAAAACGACTGAAAAAGAGATAACGATTGAAGAAGAGCTTGGCGATGTATTATTTGTGATGATTTGCATGGCAAATAGTTTAAATATTGATTTAGAAACAGCGCATAACACTGTAATGAATAAATTTAATACACGTGACAAAGATCGTTGGACACGCATTGAAGAGGGAGAGGAAGAATGATGAAAGACATTAAAGTAATTATTGCAGGACCTAGGGGTCGTATGGGACATGAAGCAGTTCTTCTTATGGAAAGAACACCGCATTTTCAATTTGTAGCAGCTGTTGACTATAAACATGGTGGGGAAAAGATTTCAGACTTACCAGGAATGCCTGCGTTAGATGTTCCGATTTATGAAGATTTACATACTTGCTTAGGTGAGATTGAAGCAGATGTGCTATTAGATTTAACAACACCAGAGGTAGGCAAGAAGCATGTGACACTTGCGGTTGAACGTGGCCTTCGCTCCGTTATTGGCACAACTGGATTTACAGAAGAAGAGTTACAGCACTTAACAGATACAGCGAAGGAAAAAGAAGTGGGAACCATTATTGCACCAAACTTTGCAATCGGGGCAGTATTGATGATGAAATTTTCTCAAATGGCGGCGAAATATTTCCAAGATGTTGAGGTAATTGAATTGCACCATGATCAAAAATTAGATGCTCCTTCTGGAACGGCTGTAAAAACAGTAGACTTAATTCGTCAAAATCGTGAGCCGAAGCAGCAAGGTCATCCAAATGAAACAGAGCAATTGAAAGGAGCACGTGGTGCAAATGTGGATGGTATTCATATTCATAGCGTGCGTTTACCAGGTTTAATTGCACATCAGGAAGTTTTATTTGGCGGGGATGGACAAATGTTAACAGTTCGTCATGATTCATTCAATCGAGCTTCCTTTATGTCAGGGGTAAAACTTTCTATCGAAACAGTAATGAACTTGGATCATCTTGTATACGGTTTAGAGAATATTATGGACTAAGGGAGAGATAACGGATGAAAATTGCCTTAATTGCACATGACAAAAAGAAAGATGATATGGTTTCGTTTGCATACGCATATAAACCAATTTTTGAACAACATGAACTTTTCGCGACAGGAACAACAGGCCTTCGTATTATGGAAGCAACAGGGCTTGCTGTTATAAGATATCAATCAGGTCCTCTTGGTGGTGATCAAGAAATTGGTGCTATGATTGCAAAAAATGATTTAGACATGGTCATTTTCTTCCGAGATCCGTTGACAGCACAACCGCATGAACCAGATGTAAATGCACTACTTCGTTTATGCGATGTATATGCAATTCCACTTGCAACAAATATGGCAAGTGCTGAAATGTTAATGCATGCATTAGATCGGGGAGATTTAGACTACCGAAAGTTTAGAAGATGAGGGGAACTATTATGAGTGGATTACATATATTAGCGTTTGGTGCTCATGCCGATGATGTTGAAATCGGCATGGCAGGCACTATTGCCAAATATACGAAACAAGGATATGAAGTTGGTATCTGTGATTTAACAGAAGCGGACTTATCTTCGAATGGAACAATTGAGCTAAGAAAAAAAGAAGCTCAAGAGGCCGCGCGCATTATGGGTGTAAAGACGCGAATAAACTTGGCGATGCCTGATCGCGGTCTATATATGAAAGACGAATATATACGTGAAATTGTAAAGATGATTCGTACATATAAACCGGCGCTAATTTTTGCACCATACTATGAAGATCGTCACCCTGATCATGCCAATTGTGCAAAGCTTGTAGAAGAAGCAGTCTTTTCAGCTGGTATTCGCAAATATATGCCAGAAATTTCACCGCACCGCGTGCAATCTTTTTATTATTATATGATTAATGGTTTTCATAAGCCAAACTTTTGCGTAGATATTAGTGAACATCTTTCTGAGAAGGTAGCAGCATTAGAAGCATATGAAAGTCAATTTACAACGGGAAGTGATGGCGTAAAAACGCCTTTAACAGAAGGATATGTGGAAACAGTAGTAGCTCGTGAGAAAATGTTTGGAAAAGAAGTTGGAGTTATGTATGCGGAAGGATTTATGAGCAAGAAGCCAGTTTTATTACATGCTGATTTAATAGGAGGATGTAAATGAGATTAAAAATAGGTATTACATGTTATCCTTCTGTAGGTGGTTCTGGAGTTGTTGGAACAGAACTGGGCAAGCAATTAGCTGAAAGAGGCCATGAAATTCATTTTATTACATCAGGTGTTCCATTTCGTTTAAATAAAGTATATCCAAACATTTATTTTCATGAAGTAACAGTGAACCAATATTCTGTTTTTCAATATCCGCCGTACGATCTAGCATTGGCAAGTAAAATGGCAGAAGTTGCACAGAGAGAAAATCTTGATATATTACATGTGCACTATGCAATACCACATGCGATTTGTGCCTATTTAGCAAAACAAATGATTGGAGATCATATTAAAATTGTTACAACACTACATGGAACGGATATTACTGTACTTGGTTCAGACCCTTCACTGAATAATTTAATTCGATTTGGTATCGAACAATCCGACGTTGTTACTGCCGTATCTCACTCTTTGATTAAGGAAACGAATGAACTTGTGAAACCAAATAAGGATATTCAGACTGTATATAATTTTATTGATGAGCGTGTCTATTTTCAGCGAGATATGTCTCAACTAAAAAAAGAATATGGTATAAGTGAAGAGGAAAAGGTATTGATCCATATTTCAAATTTCCGCAAGGTGAAACGTGTGCAAGACGTTGTGCAGGCTTTTGCTAAAGTTGTAAAAGAAGTCAATGCGAAGCTATTGCTTGTTGGCGATGGACCAGAGTTTTGTACGATTTTACAGTTAGTGAAAAATTTACATATAGAGGAACGTGTCTTGTTTTTAGGGAAACAGGATAATGTAGCAGAGCTACTTGCTATGAGTGATGTGATGTTACTTTTATCAGAAAAAGAAAGCTTTGGTCTTGTTTTACTAGAAGCAATGGCTTGTGGTGTGCCATGTATTGGTTCGCGAGTTGGGGGCATTCCAGAGGTTATTAAACATGGTGAAACGGGATATATATGTGAAGTTGGTGATACGTCAGAGGTAGCGAAGCAAGCTATACAACTTCTTCAAAATAAAGAGCTCCATCAAAATATGGCGGACCAAGCATTAGAAACGGTGCACGAGCAATTTCGTTCAGAAAATATCGTTTCACAATATGAGGCAATTTATTATGACATATTAAGGGATGACAACAATGAAACGATTTAAAAGAGCTGGAGCAATTATTGAGACGTTAAAGCAACATGGACATGAGGCCTACTTTGTAGGAGGAAGTGTACGTGACTTTATTATTGATCGGCCGATAGGAGATATTGATATCGCTACATCTGCTCTTCCAGAAGAAGTGATGAAATTATTTCCAAAGCACGTTCCTGTTGGTCTTGAACACGGAACGGTTATCGTTTTGCAAGATGGTGTACCATATGAAGTAACTACGTTCCGTACAGAGAGTGATTATGAAGATTTTCGCAGACCAAGTAGTGTACAGTTTGTTCGCTCGTTAGAAGAAGATTTAAAACGGCGTGATTTTACAATGAATGCGATTGCGATGAGTGAGGATGGAGAAATCATTGACTTATTTGGAGGTCAAGATGCCATTCAAAAGCGAGAAATTGTGACAGTAGGGAATGCGGCAGAGCGTTTTCAAGAAGATGCGCTGCGCATGATGCGTGGTATTCGATTTGTGAGTACGTTAGGATTTTCTTTAGAAGAGAAAACAGAGTGTGCGATTGAGCGCTACGGTCATTTATTAGAACATATAGCGATTGAAAGAATTACTGTTGAATTTGAAAAGCTATTAACGGGTCCATACTGTGTAAAAGGACTTCAAAAATTAGTAGAGACGAAATTGTTTATGCATTTACCGTACTTACAAATGTCAGAGGAGAAAATTTTAAAGGCTACGGAGTATAACTGGGGGCCTTTTGAAACAGAAATTGAAGCATGGGCGTTTTTCTTATATTGTATAGGGGAAGAACATCCATCTGTATTTTTGCGTCAATGGAAATTTTCAAATAAAAAAATAAAAGAAATTGTGGCTGTTTTGTTAGCCATTCGTGCTCGAAAGACAAAAGAGTGGGATGCAGTTTTCCTATATCAAACTGGTGTACAAATTGCTCTTATGGCAGAGAGAGTCTATCAAGTGATGATAGAAGAATACAATATGTCTGTAGTAGGCGAAGTGCAAAGATTATTTGATTCATTACCAATTCAGAAGCGTCAAGAAATGAACGTAAGCGGTAATGATTTATTAAGTTGGACAGATAAAACACCAGGCCCTTGGGTAGCGGAAGTATTACAAAAAATTGAAGAAGAAATTTTGCAGAAGCGATTGGAAAATGAGAAAGAGGCGATAAGGGGGTGGATTGAAGAATGCAATCTACTATGAGAAAACAATTGTTACAAATTTTTTCCGAGGCAAATGGAGAATTTGTATCTGGACAAACGATAAGTGAAAAGCTTGGTTGTTCTAGAACGGCTGTGTGGAAGCATATGGAGGATTTGCGCACAGAAGGTTATGAATTGGAGGCGGTTCGCCGCTTAGGATATCGAATTACGAGTAAACCAGATAAAGTGACAGCAAATGAAATTCAATTAGGGCTACAAACAGACTTTATAGGGAGAACGGTATACTTTGAAGAGTCGGTTGAATCTACGCAGCATATTGCAGCGAAGCTTGCATATGAAGGTGCAGCGGAAGGAACAATAGTCGTTGCTGAAGAACAAACAGCAGGGAGAGGACGCTTAAGTCGAAAATGGTATTCGCCAAAAGGAACTGGAATTTGGATGAGTATTATTTTACGTCCATCCATTCCTGTTCATCATGCGCCTCAGCTTACTTTATTAGCTGCTGTTAGCGTGGCGCAAGCAATCGAGAAATGTACGGGCGTGGATGTAGGGATTAAATGGCCGAATGATATTTTAATAAATGGAAAAAAAGCTGTAGGTATTTTAACAGAAATGCAAGCTGATCCAGATAAAATTAATGCAGTTATTATGGGGATTGGAATTAATGCCAATCAACAAATAGAACATTTTGTTGATGAGATTAAACAAATTGCTACCTCTTTAGCCATCGAGTCAGGAAAACCAATTGTTCGTGCAGAACTTATGCAGCAAATCTTTTTACAAATGGAGAAACTGTACAAAGAATACTTAAATAATGGATTTACGGTTGTTAAGCTTTTATGGGAAAGTTATGCAGTGAGTATTGGAAAAGAAATTATAGCTCGTACAATGAGGCAAACGATTACCGGTGTAGCGAAAGGGATTACCGATGATGGCGTCTTACTATTAGAAGACCATCAAGGTCATATTCATCATATCCATTCTGCTGATATAGAAATGAACTAAAAAGAAGCTTCTATGGAGGAGCTTCTTTTATTGTGTAAATTTCATGTACTGTAAGAGGAAAGAAGATTATTTTTTCGAAAAAATGTAGTCATTTTTATTCTCAGTTTGCTATAATTATTTCGAATATGGGCAGTATCGAAGCGAACTGCACCGTTATTCCAAGCAGGGAACAATAATAATTTGGATTCTGCCTTGATCCAATAATGGACTGGGACAGAGGGATGAATCATGCCGATTTACACATACTACCCTTCTGCCCTTTTATGGTCAGAAGGGTTTTTTTATATCATTTCGGCCATCGCCTCTCTCCTAAATAAAGGAGGAGTAATGTTTGAAAACGAAAACGGATTTTTTGAAAATGAAACAGAAAGGTGAGCCGATTACGATGCTGACAGCGTATGATTACCCATCAGCTAAGCTAGTAGAGGAAGCTGAAATCGATATGATTTTAGTTGGAGATTCTCTCGGAATGGTTGTACTTGGATATGATTCCACAGTACCTGTGACGGTAGAGGATATGATTCATCATACAAAAGCTGTCCGCCGAGGAGCGAAGAACACGTTTGTTGTAACAGATATGCCATTTATGTCTTATCATGTATCGCTGGCAGAGACTATGCATCATGCGCGCCGCATTGTGCAAGAAGGCGGAGCGCATGCTTTAAAAGTAGAAGGAGCTGGAGAAGTCATTTCCACTATTCATTATTTAACGAACGCAGGAATTCCCGTTGTTGCCCATCTTGGGTTAACGCCACAGTCTGTCGGTGTATTAGGTGGTTATAAAGTACAAGGGAAAGATGCTGAAAGTGCAAAACAATTAATAGAAGATGCGAAGAAATGTGAAGATGCTGGAGCAATCGCTCTTGTATTAGAATGTGTACCGATGCAGTTAGCAAAGATAATATCAGATGAGTTAGTTATTCCGACAATTGGCATCGGTGCTGGTAAAGATGTGGATGGGCAAGTGCTAGTCTATCATGATTTGATTTCTTATGGAGTAAATAGAGTTCCGAAATTTGTCAAGCAATATACGGCTGTTCAGGATGAAATTGTGCGCGGGATTTCACAATATGTTGCTGAAGTAAAAACAAGACAATTTCCAGAAGAACAATATTCATTTACGATGAAAGAAGAAGAGTATGTAGCGTTATATGGGGGAAAACAGGGATGAAAATGATAACAACCGTGCAGGACATGCAACAAATTGCAGGCGAACTTCGGGCAAGTGATAAAGAAATCGGGTTTGTTCCAACAATGGGATATTTACATGAAGGACATGCAACTTTATTGCGTCAGGCGAGAAAAGAAAATGAAATTGTCATTTTAAGTGTATTTGTGAATCCGTTACAGTTTGGACCAAATGAAGATTTCGATCGTTATCCAAGGGATATAAAGCAAGATGAAAGAGTGGCAAAAGAAGCGGGCGTTGACTACTTATTTTATCCGAGTGTAGAAGAAATGTATCCAGCAGAACAAACAACAAAAATAGAGGTTGTAAAACGTACAAATGTTTTATGTGGGAAAAGACGACCAGTTCACTTTGCAGGTGTTGCGACGGTGTTGATGAAACTGTTTCATATTACAATGCCAACTCGTGCTTATTTTGGGATGAAAGATGCACAACAAGTAGCAGTTGTTGAAGGGGTTGTCAGTGACTTTCATATCCCAGTTACAATTGTGCCTGTTGAGATTGTTAGAGAAGCAGACGGTTTAGCGAAAAGCTCTCGCAACGTATATTTATCGGAGCAAGAGCGTAAGGAAGCGCCACATTTATACCGCAGCTTATGTATAGCAAAAAAGAAAATAGAAGAGGGAGAGCGTCATCCACAGAACATTACCACATTTGTAAAAGAATACATTGAAACGAATACAAATGGCATAGTTGATTATGCAGATATATATGCATATCCAGCCTTAACGCCATTAGAAACCATCAAAGGAAGAATGATTTTAGCAATTGCAGTTCAGTTTAAGAATGCACGATTAATTGATAATATAACATTAACGGTGCAATAAGGAGGAAACATCCATGTTTCGCACAATGATGAGAGCAAAGCTACATCGCGCAACTGTAACAGAAGCCAATTTAAATTATGTTGGAAGTATTACAATTGATGAAGATTTAATGGATGCTGTGGAAATTGTTGAAAATGAAAAAGTACAAGTTGTCAATAATAACAATGGAGAGCGCCTAGAGACATATGTGATTAAGGGGGAGCGTGGTAGCGGCGTCATTTGTTTAAATGGAGCTGCAGCAAGACTTGTACAGCCTGGAGATAAAGTGATTATTATTTGTTATGGCCTTGTATCAGCTGAAGAAGTCTATAAACAAATACCCAAAATTGCAGTGCTAGATGATCACAATCAAATGATTGAAATGTTAAGTACTGAAAAGGCAGGCAGTGAAATATAAAGTGAAACTTTAATTAGCGGGAGATTTTTCATCTCGCGCTGATTATGAGCCCTTACGAATCGGGCTACTGCTCTAAAATAGCGGGATAAATGGTGGGAACAGGAGTCAGAAGGCTCCTGTTTTTTTATTGGCTATTATAAGAATTTCTTTTCTATATGGTTCCCTTTTGGAAAAGCAGCATCATTGGAAGCGTAAAATCCGTTCATTTTATGCATCTTTTCATTAAGATAAGACAAAACGTGGTATAGTAACAATATATGAATTTTTGTTGTTTGAAAGGTAAGAAATTGAGGTGTTACATATGAGTAAACGTTATGTCGTTGTCGACTTAGAGACGACAGGGAACTCTTGGAAAGATGGGAAAGATAAAATTACCCAAATCGCCGCTGTTGTGGTGGAAGGTGGAGAAATATTAGAAATTTTCTCGTCTTTTGTGAATCCAAAGAGGGAGATTCCCCCATTTATTACAGAATTAACAGGGATTGATGAAAATCTTGTAAAACAAGCCCCGCTATTTCGAGATGTAGCCCCGATGATTGTTGAGCTATTACAGGGTGCTTCTTTTGTTGCACATAACGTTCACTTTGATTGGAATTTTTTAAAAGAAGAATTAAAGCAGGCTGGCTATGCAGATATACATTGTCCTAAAATTGATACGGTTGAATTGGCACAGATTTTATTGCCGACAGCTGATAGTTATAAATTGAGAGATTTAGCTAAAAAACATGAGTTAGAGCACGATCAACCACATCGTGCAGATAGTGATGCTCTTGCAACGGCAGAATTATTTTTACAATTTCTCACTCAAATTGAAAAACTACCGCTTGTTACTTTGCAATCTTTATATGAACTGAGTGATGTATTTCAAAGCGATATGTCTCATATTCTTTCAGAAAATATTCTCAAGAAAATGACGGATGGCAAAGAAGAAACTGAGAAATATGATATATATCGAAATATTGCACTGCGAAAGCGCAACTATTCGTTGCACTTAGGTGAAACTCAATCGTCTAAATTTAGCGTTTTTTTGCAGAAGTCAATGGAACAACTTGAGAAAAAGATGCCTAAATTTGAAAAAAGAGAAACGCAACAACAAATAATGAAAGAAATATATGCTGCACTACAAGACGCACGTTTTTCATTAATAGAGGCTGGAACAGGGACAGGGAAGACGTTAGCTTATCTTCTTCCAAGTATTTATTTTGCGAAGAAAAAAGAAGAACCGGTTGTGATTAGTACGCAAACGGTGCAGTTGCAGCAACAAATATTGGAAAAGGAAATACCATTATTACAAAGTGTACTGCCATTTCCTTTTGAAGTTGCTTTACTAAAGGGAAGGAAACATTATCTTTGTTTACATAAATTTGAGTATGCTTTACAAGAAGATGAGAAGAATTATGATGTTGCTTTAACGAAAGCGAAAATTTTAATATGGTTATTGCAGACGGAAACGGGTGATTGTGACGAACTTAATATTCCAGAAGGTGGAAAATTACTATGGAATCGAATTTGTAGCGACGCATATAGCCCAAGTGGAGTTCAAAGTAGTTGGTTTAGTCGTTGCTTTTATCAGCGGGCGAAGAATCGGGCATTATTTGCAGATATTGTGATTACAAATCATGCATTACTATTTCAAGATTTTATTAGTGAGGAATCGCTTTTTTCATCTTATAAGTACATTATTTTTGACGAAGCACATCACATTGAAGAAGTGGCAAGTCGAACGTTAGGAGAGCGTTTTTCATGTATGTATTTTCAAATGGTTTTATCACGCCTTGGTACGTTGGATACAGATGACGTACTAGCTAAGGTGTATAAAATGATGAAGGAATCAGGACTAGCCTCTCGCTCTACATTTCGGAAGATCAGTCATAGGTTGAAGGAAATGAAGTTTGATGCTGATGAACTTTTTCAAATGTTGCGCGCATTTATATTGCAGAAAACAAAGCAAGAACAAAGTCAAAATAACAATATACCACTTATGTATCGATATCATACTGAACGAGAGTACGGAAAGCTATGGAGTGGTATTATAGAATTAACAAGTCGATTTATATTTGAATTAAAAGATTTGAGTACGGATTTGGAAAAGCAAGCTGATTTGCTGCAAAGTAGAATGAAGTGGAAAATGCATGTTGTTACGGGTGAGTTTTTCCATTTAATTGCCGCACTCCGAAAGATGACTCATTCTTTACAAGTACTTTTATTAGAAACAAATACATATGTGACATGGATGGAAACCGAAACAAAAGGGACCATTCATTCAACAATGTTATATGCACAGCCTATTCATATTGGGGAAAGACTTGCGGATGAGTTTTTTGCGGAGAAAAGAAGTGTTATTTTTACATCAGCTACATTAACGGTGAACCATACTTTTGACTATATAAAAGAAGAACTTGGGTTAGAGGATTTTGCGCCAGCTACATTAACTGTTCCATCACCGTTTCGTTATGAAGAGCAAGTGAAATTAATGGTTCCAACAGATATTCCCCTTATTAAAGAAGTAAAGGAAGAGGAATATCTTAGTGAAATTTCTCAACAGATTAAAAAGATTGCGCAAGCTACAAATGGAAGAATGCTCGTATTATTTACTTCCTATGAGATGTTGAAAGAAACGTACGCAAAGTTAAAAAATGAAGCTGCATTAGAAGAATATATATTGCTCACCCAAAGTGTTCACAATCGTAGTCGCAGTCGTTTAATCCGGAAATTTCAAGAGTTTGATAAAGCGATATTATTAGGAACTAGTAGTTTTTGGGAAGGAATTGATATTCCAGGGGCGGCATTAAGTCATCTTGTCATTGCTCGTTTACCATTTACCCCGCCTCATCAACCGATGATGGAGGCAAAAAGTGAATGGTTGAAGAAAAACGGAGAAGATGTGTTTACAAAGTTAGCGCTTCCGCAAGCAATTCTTCGGTTTAAACAAGGTTTTGGTCGATTAATTCGAACTACTTCGGATACAGGTACTGTATTTGTGTTAGATCGCCGGTTAACAACATCTTTTTATGGAGAAAAATTTTTACAATCAATCCCGAATGTTCCGCTTTATGAAGAATCGTTAGATGAACTTTTACGCCGCTTATAAAATGAATAAATATGAAAAATACGCCTGAAGTAGCGTATGCTTCAGGCGTAAACGATGTGGGGAGGAGGAATTTTATTTTTTTCTTACTTCTTATATACAAATTGTATTGCTTTTCGACTTGAAACCTTTTTTTGCTGTACATGTCCTGCTATAATAGATGGGTGATGAAGCAGGGGTTGTAAAGAATGTACTATTATTGTAACCGCATTGCGTTCTTCTATAATTAGAAATTTTGTGTAACGGAGGAGTTTTCATGGAGAAGAAAATAGAAGTGCTATCAACAACGCGTATAAAATATTCATCTGATTTGTATAAAATTGTTGATAGTTTAAATCGCACTTTAAAGGAACAGGACCTCATGTTCGGATTGGCGTTAGACGAAAACGAAAAAGAAACAGCAATATTTACGATATACAGAACGTAGTGGTACAATGAAAAAGTGGATCTTTGCCATCATTATCGTTATCGTTGCTATTGGATTGTATGGGGTGCATGTTTATCATGCTACATTGGAAAAGAAAATTCCGAAAGAATCAAAAGTTGCAGCAATTGCAAAAGAAAAAGCGAAGCTGACAAAGGTAAAATCCGTTGATTATTATAACGGGAAATCTGCATATGCAGTCGTACAAGGTGTAGATGAAAAAGGAGAACAACTGATTGTATGGGTACCTGAGAAAAAAGGAAAAGTTCTAGTAAGGAAAAAGAGTGAGGGCATTTCTGAAAAGCAAGCTATACAAAAAATGATGGAGTATTTGGAAGCGGTAAACAAAGAATCAAAGCCGCAACTTCCAAAAGAAATTGTAAAAGTAAAATTAGGTATCGAAAAAGATGTTCCGCTTTGGGAAATTACATATATTGATCAAGAAGGTCGTTATAAGTATTATTATCTGAGATTTCAAGATGGGGAATTTGCTGCATTTTACAGCATTGAAAAATAGATACAGGGGGAAAACCACAAATGAAATTAGCAAAGCGAGTAGCTGCTTTAACACCGTCTGCAACTTTAGAAATTACAGCAAAGGCTCAGGCGCTAAAAGCCGAAGGGCATGATGTCATTGGTTTAGGAGCAGGAGAACCTGATTTTAATACGCCGGAGCATATTATAGATGCTGCACATAAAGCGATGTTAGAAGGACATACAAAATATACACCTACTGGTGGATTACAAACGCTAAAACAAGAAATTGTAAAGAAATTTATGCGTGATCAAGAACTAACGTATGATCCGACAGAAATTATTGTATGTAACGGTGCAAAACATGCACTTTATACACTCTTTCAAGTATTGCTTGATGAAGGAGACGAAGTGATTATTCCAACTCCTTATTGGGTAAGTTATCCAGAACAAGTGAAACTTGCTGGTGGAAAACCAGTTTATGTGGAAGGGTTAGAAGATAATCAATATAAAATTACAGCAGAGCAGCTACGTGAAGCGATTACAGAGAAAACAAAAGCTGTTATCATTAATTCACCGAGCAATCCAACAGGAATGATTTATAGCAAGGAAGAATTAAAACAGCTTGGAGAAGTATGCTTAGAACATGACATTTTAATTGTTTCTGATGAAATTTATGAAAAGTTAGTTTATGGCGGAGTAAAATATACTTCAATTGCTCAGCTTTCTAATGAATTGAAAGAACAAACGATTATTATAAATGGTGTATCTAAATCACATTCTATGACAGGGTGGCGAATTGGATATGCAGCAGGAAATAAGCAACTTATTAAAGCAATGACAAATTTAGCAAGTCATAGTACATCAAACCCTACTTCAATTGCTCAATACGGTGCAATTGCTGCATATGCAGGGCCACAAGAACCTGTGGAAATGATGCGACAAGCATTTGAAGAAAGATTGAACATCATTTATAATAAATTAATTCAAGTTCCTGGTTTCACTTGTATCAAACCACAAGGTGCATTTTACTTATTCCCAAATGTAAAAGAAGCGGTAGCGCTAGCTGGATACAAAACAGTAGATGAATGGGCAAAAGCGTTGTTAGAGGAAGAAAAAGTAGCACTTGTTCCTGGAACAGGATTTGGTGCTCCAAACAATGTCCGTTTATCATATGCTACATCTCTTGAGCAATTAGAGAAAGCTTTAGAGCGAATTCATACATTTATGAAAGGTAAAGTGCAGGCGTAAAAAGAATATTTTTGATTTGCACTTTCAATCCATTACTTTGAACAAATGAACATGACCTCCCTATATAGGGAGGTTTTTTGACGAATTGTGGAAAAAGAAATGCTATGAGGTTGTGTTATACTAGAAAGCGAGGTGTTTTGGTCATGAAGAAAAAAATGATGTTACAGTGGTTTGAACAGGGGAGTATTGCCATTCCAAAATTGCTTATGATGCACTATAAAAAATTAGGCTTAAATGAGATGGAATTTATGGTTGTACTTCATGTTCATACTTTTTTAGAGTCGGGTAATTCGTTTCCAACTCCTTCTGAAATTGCAGAACGAATGACAATTTCAGAAATGAAGTGCATGGAAATGATTCAATCATTAATTCAAAAAGGTTTTCTTGCTTTAGAAGGTGGACAAAAGTCTGAAGCGAAGATGTGCGAAAGTTATTCTTTACAACCACTTTGGGAAAAAATATTACATTATTTAATGAATGAAACAATAGAAGAAGAGCAGAAAGAACAAAAACAGTTACAAATGAATTTATATACTATTTTCGAACGTGAATTTGGGAGACCATTGTCACCATTTGAATGTGAGACATTAGCAATGTGGCAAGATCAAGATCAATATCATCCTAATTTAATTCAAGCTGCTCTTAAGGAATCTGTAATGAGTGGAAAGCTTAATTTTCGATATATTGATCGGATTTTATTTGAATGGAAAAAGAATGGCATCAAAACAGTAGATCAAGCGCAAGAGCAAGGACGGAAGTTTCGAGCGAATCAGCAACGCTCACATCAGATAACAAAACAAGAGACAAAGTACACAGGGAAAGTCCCTTTTTATAATTGGTTGGAGCAATAATGTAGGAGGAAATGTATGTTAAATAAAACACAAATTCGCTATTGTCTAGATACAATGGCGAAAATGTACCCAGAGGCACATTGTGAATTAATTCATGATAATCCATTTGAACTTGTCATTGCGGTTGCTTTATCTGCACAATGTACAGATGCACTTGTAAATAAAGTGACAAAAAATTTATTTCAAAAATATAAAACGCCAGAGGACTATTTGAAAGTTTCTTTGGAAGAATTACAACAAGACATACGTTCAATTGGGCTTTACAGAAATAAAGCAAAAAATATTCAAAAGCTATGCAGAATGCTAATCGATGAGTATGATGGGAAAGTTCCTGCCGATCGTGATGAATTAACAAAATTACCAGGAGTAGGCCGAAAGACGGCGAATGTAGTTGTTTCTGTTGCTTTTGGCATTCCGGCAATCGCAGTCGATACACATGTGGAACGAGTGAGTAAGCGTTTAGGAATTTGTCGATGGAAAGACTCTGTTTTAGAAGTTGAAAAAACATTAATGAAAAAGGTACCTATGGAAGAATGGGGCGTTACTCATCATAGACTGATTTTCTTTGGACGTTATCATTGTAAGGCACAAAGGCCACAGTGTGAAGTATGTCCGTTATTAGAAATATGTCGTGAAGGGAAAAAGCGGATGAAGGTGAAGTAGGGAATGGAAAAAAAAGTTGTGGAGATACCGCCTGAGTTTCAATGTGAGCCGTTTTTCAAAGAAAGTGAAACAAAAATAGTATACACATGTAGTCAATCATTTAAAGAATTAATCCAAAACACTTATTTTTTGTTTGATATAGAACAAAAATATCAACCGTGGCGTAAAGTAGAGAAGAGTATACCGGCAGTGCTGCAAATGTGGGCGGATAAAAAAGAAGATCTTTCGAAGTTATTTAAAGAGAGAAAAAGAAACGAAGCGAAAGCGCCTATGGTTCATTTCAGTGCTTATTTATTATCAATCTTATATTGGATGAATGAAAAAAGAATATCTAGTTTAAAGGATATAAAACAGAATACGGAGAAGTTAAAACTACAGCCTGTTAATTTTATGGAACGCTATACATTTATTATAGAGCAACCGAACCATTACCATTCGTACATCCAATTGACACAGCTATATATTGAAATAGAAAAAATATATGCCAAAAACATGATGATAAAAAAGAAGTCACTATCTTAAAAGTAGATAGTGACTTCTTTTTTATTGTCCATCTGGTTGAGGATTCGATTCTCCACTAGTTCCACCAGTTGGCTGTTCTGGTGGAGTTTGTTGGGGTTGCTGATTCTGCTGTTCTTGTTGTTTTTTTGCTTCTTCTTCAGCTTTACGCTTTTCTTCCTCAGCTTTTTTCAGTTCTTCTTCGGCCTTTTTCTTCAGTTCTTCTTCAGCTTTACGCTTTTCTTCCTCAGCCTTTTTCAGTTCTTCTTCGGCTTTTTTCTTCAATTCTTCTTCAGCTTTACGTTTTTCTTCTTCAGCTTTTTTCTTCGTTTCTTCTTCAGCTTTCTTTTGAGCGTCTACATTTTGACCAGGAACGGTAAAGGAAACGCCAGCTGGACTACTTGTGCCAGTCCCTTTTTTTGCTACGACAGAGAAGCTATATGTTACACCTGGTTTTACACCGCCAAGTGTAGCAGATGTTCCTTTTACGGATAAGCTACCACTAGAACCGTCATTTGCTTTATAACTTGCCGCATAAGATGATGCATCAGAAGGACCAGACCAACTTAATGTAATTGTATTTGATCCTGCGTCATAAGAAGGCGTTACACCAGTTGGTGGATCTACCTTAATTTGTTTAATCGCATCTTTTTTCGCACCTTTTACGTAAAGTTCGCCATTGATTCTTTCTACGGAAGAAGGTTGCTCAAAACGACTGCGGTCTGTTGCAAATTTACCCATCATGACTTTAAACATTTGTTGAGCAATTTTTGTTGAGCGGTCGCCTATATAGTTTTCTGAACTATCCTTTTCGTAACCTGTCCATACCGCCATTGTATATTGCGGTGTATATCCGGCAAACCAACTATCGCGGTTCGCATCTGCTGGAATATCATATTTTTCAATAACCGATTTGTCATAGTTTTGCGTCCCTGTTTTACCAGCAAGATCGACGCCTGAAACATAAGCTGCTGAGCCAGTACCGCCAGATCCTGGTCTGACAACATCGCGAAGCATATCTGTAATCATATACGCCGTATAGTCTTTCATTACTCGCTCTTCTTTTGGTTTAAAGTTTTTCTTCTTACCATCAGGGAAGACAACTTCTTTTACGAAATGAGGTTTATTATAAATACCGTCATTCCCAAATGTTGCATAAGCACCAGCTACTTGTAACGGAGAACTTTCATTACTACCGATTGCTGCTGATTCATATGGTCCTTTTTTAAATGTCATACCGAGTTTTTCAGAAAACTCTTTTGACTTATTTAGTCCGACTGCTTGAGCAGTTTTTAATGCTGGGATGTTTAAAGATTTTTTTAATGCTTCACGCATTGAAACGTCCCCTTTATAGCTGCTCGTTGCATTTCGAATTTTTGTACCATCTGAGTACGTATATTCTGAGTCATTTAATTGATGATAAGTTGACCATTGCATATATTCAATTGCTGGGCCGTAGTCAAAAATAGGTTTCATTGTAGATCCAACTTGTCGATCTAAATCAATGGCTAAGTTATGACCTTTAAATGTTGATTTACTTTCTTTACGTCCAGCACCTACTGCACGAACTTCACCAGTTTGTGTGTCCATAAATACGAAAGAGCCTTGGAATTTATCATTTGGATATCGAATAACATCTCCATCTAAAATCTTTTCAGCATAATCTTGCGCTTTTGTATCAAGAGTTGTATAGATTTGTAATCCATCAGATCCAATATTTACATCAGGGATTTGCTTTTCAACTTCTTTTACAACTGCATCTAAAAAGGCAGGATAAGGCATTTCAGTAATCTCTTTAGAGGGAAGGAGTCCTTCTGTTACTGGAATTGCCATCGCTTCTTCCATTTGCTGTTTTGTAATAAAGTGATGACGATGCATTAATGTTAAAACAACGTTGCGACGTTTCGTTGCACGCTGTTCATTTTCTTTTTTCGTTGGATCATAAATATTAGGACCTTGTGGTAAGCCAGCGAGCATTGCAGCTTCATGTAACTTTAAATCTTTCAAATCTTTTCCATAATAATTTTGTGCTGCTGTTGCTACGCCATAAGAGCGATTACCTAAATTAATTTTATTTAAGTACATTTCTAAAATTTCATGTTTAGAGTATTTCTGTTCTAGCTTGTAAGCTAAATACCATTCTTGTACTTTTCGTTTTGATGTTTTTTCCATCGTAAGGAAGTAGTTTTTAATTACTTGCTGTGTAATTGTACTACCACCTTGTGAACCGAACCCGCCTGTGATGTTTTCCATAATGGCTTTTCCTGTACGCTTAAAGTCAATTCCGTCATGGTCATAAAATCGAGCATCCTCGGTGGCAAGAAAGGCATTTTCAACTACTTTTGGAACTTGATCATAAGTGATAGCAGTCCGTTTCTCAGCACCATATTCATAAAAGAAGTTACCATCTTTATCATAAAATTTAGTTGATAGAGGATTGACAAGTTTCGCTTTGTCTAGTTTTGGAGCATCTTTCACTATGACAAAGAATGCCGAAACTCCAGCTACAAGTCCGACAATGCCAAGAAGCAGGCAAGTCACTAAAAATTTCTTGAAAAAGGAGCCTTTTTTCTTGGGTTTATCCTTTTTATTTTTATCTTTCGTTTGCTGTTTTGCATGTTTTCGTTCTGTACGAGAACGATAATTTTCTGACATTATACTTTCTCCTACCTTTCATCTTCTCCCCAAAAGTCGAAAAAAGAGCCTTATTTTTGACTCTATCACGAAAAATAAACCATGTCTAGTATAGAAATATAATCGATTCGAGGATGATAACCGCATGATAACAAAGAGCCGTGTTCTTCAATTTCTTGTTTTGTAATTGATTTTCGGCCCCCGGTATCTTTGCGATTCCAAAATGAAATAACGTGTTTTGCATCGAGTAAATAAATTTCGTCATAAAGTGTAAATTTAATAATGACGAATGCAATTCCATCATGAGCAATAACTTGTTTCATATGCTCAATTTGGTGCAGATGGAAGTTTTGGAGCGGGAAACTTGTTTTGTTTTTTGTTTCCTTTGCTTCAAAATCAATGTATTTCCCCTTATAAACACCGTTGTAATCTGTTGTAGAAGGCTGTTTAAAATAAGCTTCTCTTACAACTGCAGCACTTCGGGCAGGATAATCCACTTTTACAATTTGAAGAGGTGTTGGCTTTTTATGTACACAGGCAATATTATGACTCAAATAATATTGATTTGTTTCATTTAGTTCCTCTTCAAGAGACATCCCCCTGTTACTATAAGTATGTTTTTTCATTTTTGTTTTTTGAGGTTGTAAAGCTTGATTATATCTTTTTCCGTTTGGGTAACGAATGGTCATGTTTTGTCCACTCCATCTTGCTTAGAATCACTTACACAGGTGATTATATCAAAAAAAACAACGAAAATGCGATTTTTTTAAAGAGAGGTGGTGAATGAATGCGACGTAACGGGAGTGAAGAAAAGAATTGGAAACGAGATGAAGAAATGGTTTCGTTTACAAAAGAGGAGAAACAACTCATTACCTATATTAAGGAAAAGACTGCTATCGCAAATATGGATAACATTTCGCGTACACGAACTTATCAAGAATACTATTTGCGAAATAAAGAGGTTGAGTGGTCTTTTTTAGCGAGTATGGTTTCGAGAAATGCTGGCTGGAATATGACAGATTTAGAAGGAGAAAATTACTCGAATATCCTATCTAAAGGGATGAGAAAACAATTATTTCTTACATATGAGAAAGCGAATTGCCTTATTTTTTTAGATGCTTATCCACAGTTATTACTATATGAAGAGAGTAAAAAGAGAAATAGAGCTTTCTTTCATTTGTTACCTTCTTTTTATGTGTCTGCTTTTATGGAAAAGGAATGGAAACGTTTTTGGAGAGAAGGAAATAAAAAGCGGTTAATGATAGCATTAATTATTAATGAGCAAAATAAAATTCAAAAACCAGTTATTGAAAATCGGTATATTCAGTCTCGTGTATTGGATCGATTACTTTTTAAAATGCAAGAACGATTTCATTTAAACGCAGTTGTTTTTCCGACTTTAGAAGGGAATTTATATGGTTTTTCAGTTGATGGATTTGAAAATGTAAAAAAGCGTATTGAACTGGGTAAGAAGTTAGCGTGGCTATTATTTCATCCGAAGTATAAAGAGTTATTTTATGATTTTGCTTTGCATACGATTCCTACAGGCTCAAGGTTAGATTATGAACAATATTTCAAGGGAATAAAAGGATATCGTACGCCGCAGCTTAGAGAGGTGTTTTCTATTGTCCCTCCGGCGCGACAAGATCCATTAGATTGGTTTCATCCTTATATAAATGTAGAGAATTTTTTTATAGTTCAGGAGCCGCAGGAAAAGATTGATGTTACGACATGGTTTCTAAAGAAACAAAGGAACATTCATTACATTGCTTCATTTATTAGCTTTCCTAAAAGATTCCACAGCTTCGTGTTATAATAAAAAAGCCCCGCACTTTTTGGAAAATGCGGGGATCGACCATATATCTTACGTTCTTTGCGTATTGAATGAAAAAATGTTGTTGTAACAGCGTGAAAAAAGATGAACTTTAGAAGGAAATAACGAATTTGGATGAACAAACCCCTGTTTATGTAGCAGGGAAGTTTGGCCCGTCTAATTTTGGATTTCCTGTTTCAGGTTTGTTTCGTTGTTTACTTTGTTTTTTCTTCTTTTCATTTTTATTTTTAGCCATAGTAACACCTCCCATTTGTATTGTTACCATTTCTATAAAACACATGCAGAATACAAACTTTTCTAATTTCTAAAGGATGAAGAAGAAACACGAAAGAAAGTTTCGCTTTATTTGCCGAATCACAACTAGTTTTGTCAATCATGCAGGAGTGATAACTGGGTTGTCGAAATTACATGGCAAAGGGAAAGCAAAGAAGGAGGCGTTTTATAGATGGCGATGGTTCAGAAGGAAAATGTAATGAAGAAAATGGATCAAATGTTAAGTGCTCTTGATTTGCTGGAAATGAATGTTTCACTTAGGGTTAATCATGATTTAAAGGACAGACGTGAGGATATATGTAAGAAAGTAGAAATAACAGAAATGCACATTCAACATATGGAAGATAAATTAGTGCATCATGAGAAGAAAGGAAATTGGCTGCAAACGTTTCAAAACGTTGTCGTAGGTGCATAATAAGTAAGGTGGGATAAAGTGAAGTATCAAGCGTTAAAGCAATCTTCAATAAAGTTAATAGAGTATAACGATGAAACAATTGTTAAAAAAAGAGAAGTAGTAGAATATGATTTTTATACTGATATGAAGCCGTTTGTGGATAGGGTAGATAACGAGTTGAGGGCTTGGAAAGAATTGGCTTATCGATGGATAAAAGAAGAACATCCTAAATATGTCCATTTTCAACAAATAGATCAAGTGTGCGAAAATTTACAAAATAATGCTTTGCAGTGCTTTGTGAATAAAGGAAAAGGAAAACGGTTTTATGAAACGCACCAGGCGATTTTATATACGTTACAGACTATTGTGGAATTATGTAAATAACAAGAGGGAAATCCCTCTTGTGTTTTTTTATGATTCTGTAATTTTATGACGAGGTCTTGTTGCTCCGCTTGTTTCTAATTCTCGTATCAACACTCGATATTCTGAAATACAGATTTTCCCTTCCAAATAACAATGTCGCGCAAAGTCGAGCAATTCATTCATATTTTCTGTACAATACCCCTTTTTTTGTGAAAATGCTTGTTTTAAATCCCCTAATATCATGTTGATTCCTCCCCCATGAGAATCTTCTTCTTTTATATCATAACATGAAAGGGTTTACTTTCTTATTTTTTTAAAAATTTAAACTTCCGACAAAAACAGACAATTATATAAGAACACCTTTTATTTTGTCGGTACATATTCTAAAGGTAGAAACTAAGATAAAGGGGGAGAGAATGCATGTTTCAACAATCTACTTATCAAGGGTTTCATTCAAACCCACAACCAAACACGTATCAACATAATGGGGAGCCATATTTACGCTACAATATGTATCCTTTCACACCTTATTATGGGAATCAAAATTATTATCAACCATTTGAAGTATCATTTATGAATCAGCATGAGCAGCCTTATATGAATATGCCGTATTATGCACCGCCGCAGCCACAACCATCTATGTTTTATCCGCCAAAGCAGCCCTTTCAACCATATCCAAAAATGAACAAGCAGAAACAGCAACCGAGTCAGTTTTCTAGTTTGGTGTCTCAATTTAAAACAGCAGATGGAAATTATGATGTGAACAAAATGATGAATACAGCAGGCCAAATGATGAATGCAGTAAATCAGGTTACAGGAATTGTAAAACAAGTTGGTGGTTTCTTCGGAAAGTAATAGCGTGACAATGAGTCAAGCTCTTCATTTGATAACTTATAATCTAGACGAATTTCCTTTGAAGAAATAGGTGTATATAACAAGCGGCTTTTACTCTTTTCTCATATTGTAAAGTGTAGTTAGATTTTGAGTGAGAGAGGAGAGAAAAACTATGCGTCATTGTCATCCTTGTTTTGGAGGACATAAGCCAACAGGTCCTATTTGTACAACACCTCCTGTTGTTCATCCAACGAAACAATGTGTAACACACACTTTTTCTACAACGGTGGTGCCACATATTCACCCAACTCATACAACGCATGTGCATCATCAACAAATTAAAAACCAACATTTCTTCCCACAAACAAATTCAAGTGTAAATGTTGTAGATCCAGGATTTGGAGACCCAGGTTATGGTGGAGGATTTGGTGGAGGGTGTGGACACCATGGATACCCTCAGCAAGTATCACCGTTTGGTCCAAACGCAGGCCCTAATGTATCACCGTTTGGTCCAAACGCAGGCCCTAATGTATCACCATTTGGCCCGAACGCAGGTCCTAATGTATCGCCATTTGGTCCAAATGCAGGCCCTAATGTAGGTGGAATATTTAAAAAGTAAATGTTATGTTAGAACTAGCGAGATGCTAGTTCTTTTCTTTTTATTGGAGTGTTGATATGAAAGTTTTAGCTGTAACAGGATACAAACCGTTTGAACTTGGGATATTTCAGAATGATCACCCAGGTGTTGCTTATATAAAAAAAGCGTTACATCGTAAATTTCTTGCCTTTTTGGAAGAAGGATTAGAATGGGTGATGATTAGTGGACAACTTGGGGTTGAATTATGGGCTGCAGAAGTTGTGTTTGATTTACAATTAGAATATCCCGATTTAAAACTAGCTGTGTTTACTCCTTTTTTAGCACAAGAGGAAAACTGGAAAGAAGGAAATAAAGAATGGTATGAGCTTATTTTAGAGCAAGCTGATCATGTTGATAGTATTACAAAAAGAAAATATGAAAGCCCGGAGCAATTTCGATTAAAAAATCAATTTTTTATTGAAAAAAGTGACGCACTTTTAGCTGTATATGATGAAGAAAAACCAGGAAGTCCAAAATATATAGTAGAGGCAGCTAAGAAAAAAGGAGAAATAGAAAATTATCACAGCTATTTCATTCTTTTTTCTGATTTACAAGATATAATAGAAGAAGAACAGTGGAATGATGCAGAGTAATATGGAAGATTACTCGCGCATATATGATTGACAAAAGGGACTGTTTCTGAAAAAATTTAGCTAATAAAAGTTTTGGTGAAAATTTGAGGTGAAGAGAATGATTTCGGATAAAATTAAATTAACGGCAAAAGATATTTTAGAAAAAGAATTTAAAACAGGTATGAGAGGATATCAGCAAGAAGAGGTCGACAAGTTTCTTGATATGATTATTAAAGATTATGAAGCGTTTCATAAGGAACTGGAACAATTGCAACAGCAAAACGCACGTTTGAAACGTGAATTAGAAGAGCAGAAACTTGCTGCAGCACAAGCGCCGCAACAAACGATTCCAACACCGGCTGCACAACCTGTATATAGCAATACAAATACAGATATTTTGAAACGTTTATCTAATTTAGAAAAAGCTGTTTTTGGAAGCAAATTATATGAGTAATGTAGAAATGAAAAAGATTGAATCATCTTACATATAAAAAAAGCATTGCAAAATCTTTTTGTTTCCACTATACTAATCTTTGTCATAGCGTTTGGGTAATCGCTGCAACGTGAACGTTGTAGAGGAAAGTCCATGCTCGCACGACCTGAGATGGTCGTAGTGTTCGTGCCTAGCCAATTCATAAGCTAGGGTATTCTGGCCGCGAGGCTGGTTTAACGGCAGGGAAAAAACCTAAGTCCTTTTGGATATGGTTTGACTACCTTTAAAGTGCCACAGTGACGAAGTCCTTGAAGAAATGATAGGAGTGGAACGAGGTAAACCCCACGAGCGAGAAACCCAAATAATGGTAGGGGAATCTTTTCCAAGGAAATGAACGATGGAAAAGGACAGGTTCGAGTAACCTGTAGATAGATGATTACCACCGGAGTACGAGGCGTGGGCCGTTTGTAGTACAAAGGAACAGAACATGGCTTACAGAACGTTATGAACCAATTACGTAATGACTCAGCTCTCCTTTGAAAGAGGAGAGTTTTTTATTTGTATGAAGTAATGATGCGTGAGTTACAATGGTAAAGAAAACAATACTTTATCATACTTAATAATTTATAGAGTGATTATTGTTTGATTATACATAAGAGGTGAATAGAAAATGGGAAAAGTTACTTTAATTGCAACAGCAGCGATGGGAATTGAAGCTCTAGTTGCAAGAGAAGTTCGTGATCTTGGCTACGAGTGCCAAGTAGATAACGGAAAAGTAACATTTGAAGCAGATGTAAATGCAATTTGTCGTGCCAATTTATGGTTGCGTACTGCTGATCGTGTCAAAATCAAAGTAGGTGAATTTAAAGCAACTACGTTTGATGAATTATTTGAGAAGACAAAGGCTTTAAATTGGGGAGATTATATTCCTGAAAATGGAGAATTTCCTGTTATTGGTAAATCTCTGAAATCAACTTTATTTAGTGTTCCAGATTGCCAACGTATCGTCAAAAAAGCTGTTGTGGAAAAGTTGAAATCAACATATAAGCGTACAACTTGGTTTGAAGAGAATGGTCCTTTATTCCGCATTGAGATTGCCATGTTAAAAGATATTGCAACGTTAACAATCGATGCAAGTGGTGTTGGACTGCACAAGCGCGGATATCGTGTTGATCAAGGAGAAGCACCATTGAAAGAAACGTTAGCTGCATCGTTAATTAAACTTACAAATTGGAAACCAGATCGTCCATTCGTTGACCCGTTTTGTGGTTCTGGAACAATTCCGATTGAAGCGGCGCTGATTGGACAAAATATTGCACCAGGATTTAACCGAGACTTTGCATCGGATGAATGGGGCTGGATCGGTAAGCAAAATTGGAAAGAAGCGCGTCAAGAAGTAGAGGATTTAGCAAATTATGATCAGCCATTACAAATTATCGGATCAGATATTGATCATCGTATGGTAAGAATCGCGCAAGATAATGCAGATGAAGTGGGATTAGGTGACTTAATTTCCTTTAAGCAAATGCAAGTAAAAGATTTTACGACAAAAGAGGAATATGGCTATGTTGTAACGAATCCTCCATACGGAGAACGTTTAAGTGAAAAAGCACTTGTTGAAAAGTTATACAAAGAAATGGGAGAAGTATTTCGTCCGTTAGACACTTGGTCCTTATATGTATTAACAAGCTATGAGGCATTTGAAAAATGTTATGGACAAGAAGCGTCGAAAAAGCGTAAATTATTCAATGGCTTTATTCGTACAGATTACTACCAATACTTTGGAAAACGTCGGCCTCGTAATGTATAGTATAAAACCTCTTTTTTGCGCATATACTGGCTACTATGTAATGTGCAAAAGGAGGAATCGATATGGATGGGTTCCAGTTGTCAATGATTCAAAAAGCGATTCATCGTACGTATGATGAACTCGGCAAAGAACTCGACTTTCAAAGTGTAGCAGATGAAATTCAAAAGGCACAGGAAGAATATTTATCTGCGTTATCATATGAAACATTAATTGATAAGCGTTATTTAAAGTCATTAATAGAGTGAAAAAAGTTTTCCTTTACATAAAGGAAAACTTTTTTCACGCATTTCTATGTATTACAACAGGGGAAAGCAACTGCTATTTATAAGTAGCAGTTGCTATATCTTTTTTATAGAAAAACTTTTTGGTTGGAGGCTAAGCATGTTTACTAAGAAGAGATTACCATTTGAAGTAGGGAAACAAGATAATTTTTATGATAAGTTGAATGAGTGGATTGGAGATGTGTTTTACGATATCCTCCCAGAAAAAGGTTTTGAAGAGCGCGATGAACAAATTTTTATGGCGTTTCAATTAGAACGAGCGTTTCAAGAGAAGAAGGTTATGTTTGCTGAAGCTGGTGTTGGGACAGGGAAAACAATTGTATATCTTTTATATGCAATTTGTTATGCACGTTATACAGGAAAGCCCGCTATCATCGCTTGTGCAGATGAAACGCTAATTGAACAGCTTGTAAAAGAAGAAGGGGACATCGCGAAGTTATCAGAAGCATTAGGGTTATCTGTTGATGTTAGACTTGCAAAATCAATGGATAACTATTTATGTTTACGTAAACTAGAAGATGTAATGAGTGGACGAGCTCCAGAAGTAATTGAAGATTTATATTATGAATTGCCACAATTTGTATTTGATCACGGGACAATGCAAAATTTCACACCATATGGAGATCGTAAAGAGTTTCCGTTATTAAATGATGAAGAATGGTCAAAAGTATCTTGGGATTATTTTCAAGATTGTTTCACATGTGAATCTCGCCATCGCTGCGGTCAAACGCTTTCTCGTGAACATTACCGTAAAGCAGCAGATTTAATTATTTGTTCTCAAGATTTCTATATGGACCACATTTGGACATATGATGCTCGTAAGCGTGAAGGACAGATGCCGCTTCTACCAGAAAGTAGCTGTGTTGTTTTTGATGAAGGGCATTTGGTTGAGTATGCAGCACAAAAAGCATTAACGTATCGATTAAAGCAAACGATGATGGAACAATTATTAACAAGATTGTTGCAAAATGACATTCGTGAAGAGTTTGCCCATTTAATAGAAGAAACAATTTGGCAAACAGAACGTTTCTTTGATGTTTTACAAGAGAATAAAAAAGAAATCCCAGGATCAGATCGTTTAGAAATTACGGTAACAGAAAAAGTGACTACAGAAGCAAAACGATTATATGGCAAAATTGCTGAAGTCGGCGATGCATTAGTATTTGAAAGTGAAATGTATACAGTCAACACATATGATTTAAATATTGTTGACGAGCATTTAGATGTGCTAGAACATTCACTTCGTCTTTTCATGCATGAAAAAAATGTGATTACATGGGGAGAAGAAGGGGACGGAGCATTTACATTAGTTATTATGCCACGCGCAGTAGAAGAAGTATTACAAGAGAAAGTATTCTCTAAAAAAATTCCATATATTTTCTCTTCTGCTACATTATCTGAAAATGATTCATTTGCATTTACCGCAAATAGCCTCGGCGTAAAAGATTATCTATCGTTCTCAGTTGCTTCTCCTTTTGATTATGAAGAACAAATGAAAGTGTATTTACCATCCTATCATGAAGAAAATGCATGGGAAAGAAAGTGTCAATATACACTTGAAAATATTCAAAAAACAAATGGACGTACACTTGTATTGTTCCGTACAACTGAGGAGCTTGCTGCATTTAAAGAATACGTAAGCAAAGAACAAATGTCTGTTCCGTTCTTATATGAAGGAGATCAAGAAATTAGTCAGCTCGTTTCACGTTTCCAAAATGAAGAAGAGACTGTCCTTTGTGCTGTTCATTTATGGGAAGGATTAGATATTCCTGGTTCATCCTTATCACATGTCATTATTTGGTCGCTTCCATTCCCTCCAAATGACCCTGTGTTTGAAGCGAAACGAAAACATGTAAATGATCCATTCTGGGACGTAGATGTACCATATATGATTTTACGACTTCGCCAAGGAATTGGGCGCTTAATTCGTACAAGTGAGGACAAAGGAGCGATTTCGTTATTCTTGTCTGAAAATGAGAATGAGAAGGTTGTCGAAGCTGTAAAGAAAGTACTGCCAGTAGAAGGAATTGTTCTGTAAAATGATCTAACGAAGAAAAAGCTTGGTCAATGCCAAGCTTTTTTCTATAGAGAGAAAAGGAATTTATCTATTTATGTCGAAATAAAGGGCAGATAGAAAAAGGAGGAAAGGGAATATGACAATCGCTACACATGAATTAGAAAAAGAATTTTTAGCATATGTGAAAAAGATAAATAATTATGGCGAAGCACTTAATTTAATATTTTGGGACTTGCGTACAGGCGCTCCAAAACAAGGGGTAGATCAGCGCTCGGAAGTGATTGGAATGCTTTCGTCAGAAGTCTTTTCTTTATCCATTTCTGATGAGATGGAAAAATATTTAACAGAATTAGAACAACGAATTGCAGAGAATACAATTTCCGAAACAACGAAAAAAATTGTAGAAGAATGCCGTAAAAAGTATGACCAAAATAAAAAAATTCCGCAAGCTGAGTATGAAGAGTTTGTAAAATTACAAGCAAAATCAGAAAGTGTTTGGGGCGAAGCACGTGAAAAGTCTGATTTTGAAATGTTTAGACCATATTTAGAAAAAATTGTTGCATATAAGAAGAAATTTATTACATATTGGGGTTATGACACGTATAAATATAATACGCTGTTAGATATGTATGAACCGGGTGTAACAGTAGAAATATTAGATCATGTATTTGGGCAATTACGTGAGCGAATTGTACCGCTTGTGAAAGACATTTCAGCGTCTCATAAAACATTAAAAACAGATGTATTATTTAAGCACTTTCCAAAGGAAAAACAAAAGAATTTTACTTTAGAAGTATTAAAACAATTAAATTATAACTTTGAAGCCGGTCGTTTAGATGAAACGATTCATCCTTTTGAAATTACATTAAATAGAGGCGATGTTCGCATTACGACTCGTTATGATGAGAATGACTTCCGAATGGCTGTGTTTGGAACAATTCATGAATGCGGGCATGCTGTATATGAACAAAATATTTCCGAGGATTTAGAAGGAACACCGCTTTGCAGTGGTACTTCAATGGGGATTCATGAATCACAATCGTTATTTTTTGAAAACTTTATTGGGCGTCATAAATCTTTCTGGAAGAAAAATTATGAGTTATTGAAGCAATTTAGTGAGGGGCAATTTGAAAATGTATCGGTAGATGAATTTTATCATGCAATTAATGAATCAAAGCCTTCCTTTATCCGTATTGAGGCGGATGAATTAACGTACCCATTACATATTATGGTTCGCTATGAGTTAGAAAAAGAATTATTTGACGGAACGTTGGAAGTAAAAGATTTGCCAAAAGCATGGAATGATAAAATGGAGAGCTATTTAGGCATTCGTCCAAAAACGGATGCACAAGGAATACTGCAAGACATTCATTGGGCAGATGGATCGTTTGGCTATTTCCCATCTTATGCGCTTGGTTACATGTACGCTGCACAATTTAAACATAAGATGTTAGAAGATATTCCGAGCTTTGATGCATTATTAGAAGAAGGGAATATTACACCAATTCGCGAATGGCTGACAAAAAATATTCACCAATATGGTAAAATAAAAAAACCATTGCAAATATTAGAGGATGTAACTGGTGAAGGACTAAATGCGAATTATTTAGCGGACTATTTAGAAGCAAAATATAAAGAGATTTATGAACTATAAAAAAGAAGAGCCTATCTTAAAAGTATTCCTTTTCGAGACGGCACTGAAAAGTGATTGCTTTGAAAAAACAACACGCACTTTATTAACATGTTAAGAATAAAAAGGAGTCCGTCACCTGTATAGAGTAGGTGACGGACTCTTTTTACAAATTTAAGTTTCTATTTTTTTGTAGCGGAGATGTATATGTTTTTGTGCTTATGTTGCAAGAAATGTATGATTCAAAAAGAATTTTTAAATATAGAGAGGATGAAAGGGTTTTCAAAAGTCGAACAAAACAGATGTTTCGATAATATTTGTACGTGTTTTTCTTAGAAATACTTTTCAAAGTAAACAAAGTGCGTTATAATCCATCTATAAATAAGTTAGCTACACTCATATAATCGCAGGAATAGGGCCTGCAAGTTTCTACCGAAGTACCGTAAATACTTCGACTATGAGTGAGGACGAATAGATTTGCTTGTTTCGTATTCTTTTTTTGCGAAGCTCCAAAAGCGCGTCTCTCACTTGTAACGAGTGGTGGCTGCTTTTGGAGTTTTTTATTTGCATAAGAGGAGGAACAAACATGAAAGTATTACAAGAGAAGATTTTAAGTGAAGGAAAAGTTTTATCTGGTGATGTATTGAAGGTAGATGCATTTTTAAATCATCAAATTGATCCAGTACTTATGCAAGAAATTGGAAAAGAGTTTGCAAAACGCTTTCAAGAAGAGAACATTACAAAAATCGTGACGATTGAATCTTCAGGGATTGCACCAGCGGTTATGGCAGCTTTAGAGCTTGGGGTAAAAGTAATCTTTGCAAGAAAGCGTAAATCGTTAACGTTACAAGACAATATGTATGTTGCCAACGTATATTCATTTACAAAACAAGAAACAAATGAGATTTCATTATCTAAAAAACATATTCATGAAGACGATCGAGTGTTAATTATTGATGATTTCTTAGCAAATGGGCAAGCAGCTTTAGGGCTCATGAGCTTAGTAGAGCAAGCTGGAGCAAGCGTTTCTGGAATTGGGATCGTAATTGAAAAAGCATTTCAAGATGGAGGGAAGAAACTGCGTGAGAGAGGCGTTCGTGTAGAATCATTGGCAGAAATTGCATCGCTTGAAGATGATACAGTTACCTTTGTTCAACATGAGACTGCGGAGGTGAGATAGCCATGAAGCAACATCCATTTAAAATTGCTTCTCTTGGCATACAGCATATGCTTGCGATGTACGCTGGGGCTATTATTGTTCCGCTTATTGTTGGCGGAGGACTTGGGCTAAGTCAGAAAGAATTAACTTACTTAGTTTCTATCGACTTATTAATGTGCGGTGTTGCTACAATCTTACAAGCATTATCAAATCGTTTTTTGGGAATTGGTCTCCCGGTTGTACTTGGGTGTACATTTACAGCAGTTGGACCGATGATTGCAATCGGTAAGCAGTATGGTGTTTCTTCTATATATGGAGCAATTATTGCTGCAGGATTGTTCGTTGTTATTTTTGCGAAACTATTTGGCAAACTAGTAAAGTTGTTTCCACCTGTTGTAACAGGTTCTGTCGTTACAGTAATTGGGGTTACGTTAGTTCCAGCAGCCATTAATGATATGGCTGGTGGTGTAGGGAGTAAAGACTTTGGAAGTTTGGAAAATTTAGCGTTAGCATTTGGTGTACTACTATTTATCATTATTATGTATCGTTTCTTTGATGGTTTTATTCGTTCCATTTCTATTTTACTCGGCCTTTTATTTGGAACGATTATGGCAGCTTTAATGGGGAAAGTAAGCCTACAGACTGTTTGGGAAGCAGATTGGTTTCATGGCATACAGCCTTTTTATTTCGGAACACCTACATTTGAATTCACTCCAATGATTACGATGATTCTCGTTGCTTGTGTAGGGATAGTGGAAGCAACTGGAGTATATTTTGCTTTATCTGATATATGTAATAAAAAGATTGGTGAAAAAGATTTAACAAAAGGGTATCGTGCGGAAGGATTGGCGATGATTTTAGGTGGGATTTTTAATGCCTTTCCGTATACGACTTACTCACAAAACGTCGGTCTTGTGCAATTAACAGGTGTGCGAAATCGCATCATCATTTATGTATGTGGTGGAATGTTAATTGTGCTCGGATTTATCCCTAAAATTGCAGCCATTACAACGATTATTCCAAAGCCGGTGCTTGGCGGTGCAATGCTCGCAATGTTTGGGATGGTGATGGCATATGGAATTAAAATGTTAAGCAATGTTGATTTTGGAAAACAAGAAAACTTACTTATCGTGGCATGTTCTGTTGGAATTGGTCTTGGTGTTACAGTCGTTCCAACGTTATTCTCGCAATTTCCAGAAAGTATTCGTATTTTAACAGACAACGGTATTGTACTTGGAAGTGCTTCAGCGGTTATCTTAAATATTGTATTTCATATGATTCCGGAGCGCGGAACGAAAACAAAAGAAGAGCAAGTTTCAATGAAAAGTGCTGTCACAGAAATGTAAATCAAAAAAGCAAGGTTCTCATGAAGAGACCTTGCTTTTGTTTTTTAGAGGCATCATTTTTCCATACGTACCAAGGCGCCAAATGTATTCAAGTGGACCGTATTGATAGCGGGAAAGCCAAAAGCGACTCATAAAGATTTGTAATATGTAGAAACCGATGCAAAATAATAGTCCAATCCATAATGGAACAGGATAAGCATGTTTGAAAAATAGACCAAATACAATTAACGTTATGATTGTATGTGAAATATAATTTGTTAAGGCCATTCGCCCGACATATTGGAAGGGACGAAGTAACTTTTGCCAGCGCTCTTTCTGTAATAAGCGTATAAGTGTAAAAATATAAAAGATAAATAATGTTTTTCCGCTAAGCATTGTAAAAGCGTGCATATAGATTGGTTCATAAGATGGCTTTGATAAGAAGTAACGGATCATAAAGAACCACATTGGTAATGTTAAGACAAACATAATCATTTGCCATTTTTTAAATTTTGGATCTAGCTCTTTTGTGCGGCGGAATATATCTTTTTTTCCGGCATATAAACCGAGTAAAAACAATCCAACTATTTCTGGAAGCATAAATAGATTCAACTCGATTGCTTCAGAATAAAAGGCATGAAAGCGTTCTTGTATTTGTAACGTCCAGTTTTCTAATGGTATGCTTGGTACGGATAAATTTAGCTCTTCTTTCGATACAAAAGCAATCACTAGACTGCCTAATAGGGTGAGAAATTGGGAAATACATAGTAAAACGAGTGACCAAATGAAAAGAGTACGAGGTTCCCGTTTATAAAATAAGAATAAGAAAAAGCCTGCGATCGCATAACTATGTAAAATATCTCCATCCCATAGTAGAACATAATGAAATAGTCCAAATAATAATAAGAGAAGCAGACGGCGAACAAATAAAGTTTTCGGTCGATCTGTTTTCGCTTCAGCCCGACTCATAAAAATGTAAAAACTGAGTCCAAATAAAAATGAAAAAATGGTATAAAATTTTGTTTGAATAAATAAGTCATAAAAAAGACGAATGTAGCTGTCTATTCCTTCGTAAATTCCTAACATGTCTCGAGAGTCAATACCGGCGATAACGGGCCAGTTCACAAGAAAAATACCAAGTACAGCAATCCCTCTCATGATATCGATAGAATGAATCCTCTCACCTTGCGAAAGATTTTGTTCCATTATTTTCCTCCTTGTTAAATAAATCCCTTTTATTATACAAAATAGACAGGAAAGGGCATAGAGGAAATTTCCAATTATTGAAGCTATTAAGATGTGCTTGATGAGATATAATAAAGGTGCACAACAAATTTTTTCACTCCTTTAAAACAGGTGGTCAAAGCTCCTTTGAAGAAAGGGGCTTTCTTTTTTAGAAATGTATTGATAATGATTCTCTTTAATGGTAAAATGTATTCAAAAGTGATAATCATTATCAAAAAGGTTGGTGTGCGAAATGATATATGCATTCGTTGCAGGAACAGTTGCTATATATATCGGCATAACAAAGTATGTATTAAATGGAGTCGGAGCAACAAAATGAAAAATCTAACATAAAATCCCTTTCATCTATAAAAAGAATGAAAGGGATTTTTTTATTTTTAATGAGAATATGCTGAAAATTTAGTATGATAATAAGGTATATACATCTTGGAATAAAGGGGAACAAGGGGATGACAAACATAGTACAGACAAACAATATGAAAAAACTTGTTTGTTTTTATGAAGAATGGCAAAAGCATGGTGATACAGAAAATAGTTTGAAGTTGTTTGAAGTAATTCAAAAATATAAAGAAGAGCAGTTAATGATTGCATTTTGTGGGCATTTTTCTGCCGGAAAATCGACGATGATGAATTACTTGTACAAAGCGCAGTTATTGCCAACAAGTCCAATTCCAACTAGCGCAAATGTCGTTAAGATTGAAAAAGGACTTGATCGAGTTATTGTTACACTAAAATCAGGGGAGCATTATGAATATGATGGTGCATATTCAGCAGAAGAGTTGAAACAGCTCTGTAAAAATGGTGATGAAATTATTGGTGTGCATATTTACCGAAATGATGCACCAATTCCTGATGGTGTCGTGCTTGTTGATACTCCTGGAATTGATTCAACAGATGATGCGCATCAGCTAGCGACAGAATCTACACTGCATCTTGCAGATGTTATTTTTTATATGATGGATTATAATCATGTGCAGTCTGAAGTGAACTTACAATTTGTGAAAGAGCTAAAGCAACGCAACAAAACGGTGTATCTTGTTGTCAATCAAATTGATAAGCATAAAGAAAATGAATTGTCGTTTGAAGGGTATAAGCAAAGTGTGAAACAATCATTTTTAAATTGGGATATTCAAGTAGATGGTATCTTTTACACTTCATTGCGAATGATGAACCATCCGCATAATGAAATTCAAAGTTTAGAGCGTTTACTTTTTTCTATTATGAAAGAGCGCGATCAACATGTGAAACAAGGGATGGAAAGAGAAACAGAATATTTATTACAAGAGCACCTCTCTGCTATTCTTGCTGAAAATGAAAAGCAACTTCAACCATTTGAAAAAGAAATAGCTTCGCCGTTATCTCTTTCAGAAGTGACAGAAAAGAAGGAAGTACTTCTTGAAAAGAAACAGCGCGTAATTCATAAAGAATCCGATGTAAGAAGTGAATTTATAAAAGGTTTACAAGACATACTGGATAATGCGTATTTAATGCCGTTTGAAATGAGAGAATTAGCAAATCAATATTTAGAAACAAAGTTAACGAAATTTAAAGTTGGTTTACTATTTGCAAAAGGAAAAACAGAGCAAGAGAAACAAAAGCGATTAGAAGCATTTTATTCTGCTCTAAACAAGACTGTGGAAACGCAAATTGATTTTCATGTGAAAGAGTTTATAGTCTCTTTCTTAAAAGAAAAAGGGTTGTTTACAGAAAATATAGGGAAATCTGTGTATGAATTGGAAATTGATTTTTCTCCTGCATTGTTAGCAGAAACGATTAAGCAAGGAGCTGGTTTTACAGGAGATTATTTACTTCTTTATACAGAAGATGTCGCAAATGAGCTTAAGAAAAGATATTTTGTGAAAGCACGGCAAATTTTAGAGAGCAGTACGAGTATATTGAAGGAAAAGATAAAAGAAGAAATAGTTCATCTTGATGAAGAACTGGAGCAATATACTGTATTACAAACTGCAAAAGAAACGAAATTACAATATGCGGCGGCATATGATAAATATGAGAACTACTTACAGGACATTTGGAGAGAGCGCATCCCTGTGCCAGATGGATTACAAATAGAAGAAATACTGCAAGGGAAGAAGTTAGTTGTAAATGAGAAGTTCACATTACAAGAACAAGAAGTGAAAACGGAAAGTCTTTCTTACAGTGAGGAAGAAAGAAAGAGCGAAGCAAAATTAAATATTCATCGCATATTAGAGCGGGTAAAAGGTGCAGAAAAGATAATAGAGTCGCTTCCTACTTTGCAGCATTTACATCAGGAAGTGCTTGAAAAAAGAAAGCGTGTGGAAACAAAGCAGTTTACCGTTGCGCTTTTTGGAGCATTTAGTGCAGGGAAGTCTTCATTTGCCAATGCGTTGCTTGGCGAAAACGTACTCCCGGTATCACCAAATCCAACAACGGCGACGATTAATCAAATTTTACCGGTTACAAAGGATAAGCCTCATGGTACGGTAGTTGTTCAGTTTAAATCACAACAGGCATTATTAGAAGATATGAAAGCTGTTTATAAACTGTTTCATTATGAAATATCTACTTTGGAAGAAGCGTTGTCACAAATAGATACAATCATTCAGTATCCATCACCAAGCGGAAAACAGAAAACAACATTTAGTTTCTTGCGGGCAGTACAAAGGGGATATAAGGCAGTTTTCAACCATTTAGGAGAACAAGTGCAAGTAACAGTAGCTGAATTTGCTGATTATGTAGCGAATGAAGAAAAGTCATGTTTTGTTGAATATATGGAGCTTTATTACGACTGTGCGTTAACAAGGAAAGGGGTGGCTTTAGTTGATACGCCAGGAGCAGATTCGATTAATGCTCGCCATACAGATGTGGCATTCCAATATATTAAAAATGCAGATGCAATTTTATTTGTAACATACTATAACCATGTGTTCTCAAGAGCAGATCGAGAGTTTCTCATTCAGCTTGGGCGCGTCAAAGATACATTTGCTCTTGATAAAATGTTCTTTTTAATCAATGCTGCGGATTTAGCACAATCTGAAGAAGAGCTTGAAATGGTAAAAGGTTATATTGCAGAGCAACTCTTGCAATATGGTATTCGTAATCCGCGCCTCTTTGCGATTTCCAGTTTATGTGCATTAAAAGAAAAGCAAGGTGGCATTATTTCGAAAGAACAGTATGGTGTTTTACAAGATTCGGGAATTTCCGAATTTGAAGAGTCATTTACATCATTTATGATGCATGATCTTATGCTTGTATCTATACATTCTTTATACAGAGCACTGCAAAGCGCAGATCAACTTCTAACAAATATGATAGAGGGAGCAAAACAAGGAAATGATGAAAAAGAGAAGCAAATAAAAAAATATGAAGCAGAGCGAGCACGGCTACTTCATATTATTTCATCATATAGTGTTTTAGCAGAAGAACAAGCAATGAAGAATGAAGTAAAAGAGTTGTTATATTATGTACAGCAACGCTTGTTTTTACGCTATAACGATGTGTTTACGGAATTTATTAATCCTGCAGCACTTCGAACAGATGGAAATGTGAAGGCGAAATTACAAGAATGTCTTATGGAATTAGTTGCTTTTATCCAACAGGACATATTACAAGAAATGCGAGCAACGTCATTACGTCTTGAGAAATGGATTGATGAAGCGATAGGGCGGGCAAGAGATGAGATTGTAATGACATGCCAAAAAGAAAATGAATCCATTTCAATGAGCGAAGTAGCAGAGTATGAATATCAAGTGATTGCACATCAAGAACCATTTCCGTCTATTGATATGAAACATTTTAAAAAGGCGTTATCTCATTTTAAAAATGAGAAAAGCTTTTTTGAAAAAAATGATAAAGCGGCTATGCAAAGCGATACGAAAGAAGCGCTTGAGCCTTTCGTATCTCAATATGTAGCGGATGAAGAAAAATTATTTGTTAATCATTATAAACAGGAATGGGAAATGAAATGGAACTTATCTCAAAATGTTATGCAGGAAGATGTGAAGCAGTATTATGCAAGTCTATTATTTGCTTTAGCAGAAACGATTGATGTGTCACTATATGAAACAAGTAAGGAACAATTACAAGAACAATTGGCAGCGATTGAGAAAGAGATTCATATTTTATAATCTTTATGAAAAAAAGATTCGTTCCATTTTCTTCTGCAGAACAGTATCGAGTGATTTTACAAATCCGGCAAACTCGTCTGTGGAAATCATATGAGTTAAGACTAAACGTCTACCATCTGGTGTTTCACCGCATAAGACGAATGAAGAAAATTCATATGTTTTCCCTTCGATAACTAATTTTGGGTAGGAATAAGTTTCACTTTTCTTTTTCTTTACATCAATTGAGATGACGTTGCATTTTTTCTCATTGTTGTCCATGGTGAATCCCTCCTTTGTATTACTTATGGTAGACAAGGAGGGATTAGAACAAGAGAGAGGAGAGAATTTTTATAGAGATTGTAATTGAACGCATACAAAAGGAGAATGCTCCTCGGTCATTATTATTGCTTGCCGATCCGAGTGAGCAGCAAATTGATTCCTATATAAAACGTGGTTGCATGTATGTTGCAAAAGATGAAGAAAACGTAATAGGTGTATATGTATTACTGGAAACAAGGCCGTATACAATGGAAATCATGAACCTTGCTGTTGTAGATGAACTGCAAGGGAGAGGAATTGGTAAACAATTGTTATACCACGCTATTCAAACAGCGAAAGAATATCATATGCATACACTTGAAATAGGGACAGGAAATTCTAGTGTTTCACAGCTTGCTTTATATCAAAAATGTGGTTTCCGCATTGTTTCGATTGATTTTGATTACTTTTCAAAGCATTATGAAGAGGAGATTATTGAAAATGGAATTGTATGTCGTGATATGATCCGGCTTACAATGTCGCTTTAAGTAGTGGTTTATCAAATCTAGGGGGTAGTGAAGATGGAAGTACATACAGCAATTACAGCACATTCTCGTAAGCAAAATGAAATTGTGAAGACCTTTTTACAATTAGAAGCGCAGCGTGAAGCAGCAATTGATGCTGTAGTAGCACTTGCGTCAAGTGGAAAGCAGTTTTCAGTGGATGCAATTAATACGATAACAAAACAAATGAATGAACTGGCTAAACGAGGTATCGTACCACAGCGTAAGATTGTAACAGAGAATATGGTTATGGAGTATGTAAGACGCTTGACAGAGAAAGAAGGTCGTTAAGTATGATTGTTACGGTTGAATGGTTGCAGAATCATATAGAAGATGAACATGTTCGAGTGATTGATTGTCGTTTTGATTTAGCAAATCCCAATTGGGGGCGTCAGCAGTATGAACAAGAACATATTCCTTACGCGCTATATTTTGATTTGAACCTTGATCTATCGAGTCCTGTAACGAAGCACGGTGGGCGTCATCCGCTTCCTAATATGAAAGAGTTTGCCGAAAAACTTTCGCAAGCTGGCGTTGATGAAAATACGACAGTTGTTGCATATGATAGCCAAAGCGGTGCGATGGCCTCACGTTTATGGTGGCTGTTAACGTATGCAGGGCATAAGAAAGTATATGTGTTAAATGGAGGATTTCCTATATGGAAAGAACGAAATTTACCAACAGAATTTGAATGTACTGAAGTGAAGCGAAAAGAGTTCACTCCAAACGTACAGGAACATATGCTTGTAACGATGGAAAATGTAAGAGAAAGCATTCGTACAAATGCCGATATGACATTAATTGATTCGCGAGAGCCAAAACGGTATGCTGGTATGGAAGAACAAGTGGATTCTCAGGCTGGACATATTCCAACAGCACAAAACTATTTTTGGAAAGAAGGAATCACAGAAGAAGGTAAGTTCAAAGAACAAAAAGAACAAGAGAAGCGTTTCTGCCATCTCGATAAGGAGAAAGAAATCATCGTGTATTGTGGCTCTGGTGTAACGGCTTGTCCTAATATATTAGCGTTACAAACAGCTGGTTTTCGGAATGTAAAATTATATGCCGGAAGTTGGAGCGATTGGATTTCTTATCCAGAAAACGAAATTGAAAAAGAACAGTAGTAAACTCTTGCATACGAAAATATTTTGTATTAAAATAAGGTCACAGCAAGAAGTTGTTGTATAAACATTATATTTTACACATTGTTTGTAATGTGATAAGATAACGACAAGTAAATAACACATCCTGCGGTGTGCGTAACTCATTTATGTCTAAAACCGATGTTAGTAATAAGGAAGCTCAACATTTAGTTATTATAATCAAGCCTTCCGTGTGGAGGAAGATATATGGTAACTGTGAGAGCATCCACCTGCGAGTAGCGGGTTTTTGGACATTTAGGAGGAACGGCACGTGCGGGGGTCTTATTTCAACTTATATCATATAAAATTCCTACGGTGTACGTAGCTTATGTATGTCTTAAACCAATGAGTATAATATGGAAGTTCAATATTTAAATGTAAACAGCAGGCCGTCTTTTTAAGAAGGAAACTGAGAGCATTTGTGAGGACATCCACCTGTGAGAGCAGGTTTATGGACATCTAGAGAGAACGGCATATGTGGGACTATATAAAAAACCTTACGTTTGAAGCGTAAGGTTTTTATTTTTTATGGTCATTTGAAAGATTATCGATGTTCACCATTAAAAGTTCCATAATACACATAGCATTTTCGGTCTTCATCAATTTCTCTTGAGTCTAATGAAAATTCTATAAATTGTTCCTCTTTTTGTATATAGATTATATCGGAATGGAGGGTAGATAAAATATCCTCATGATTCCAAATCTCTTTACTTTCAAGTAAAATAGAGTCCGTGCCTTGCAGTTCTCTAATTTCAAAACCGATATGAGAATATGTATGATCTAAGGGATCATTAAGAAAATCTTCTTTTTGTACGTATAAGACCGCTGTTCCATCACGATCCATCGCGGTTGCTGTTACAACATACGTATCCCCTTCTTTCACGAAATACTCACAGGTCATTCTAGCGATGACTTCCGAAACAGGAATATTTGTATAGTTCCATAAGGCAGGATATTGTCCCTCTTCACTATTCAGTCGATATTCTAACCGCAATTGTCATCCCTCTTCCTTTTTGTTCTACTGTATCACGAATTCTTTTATAATAAAAATATAATTTATAAAGGGGAGTGGGAAGGTGACAAAAACAAAATTGTTAGTATCAAGTGTAATTACTTCTTTAATGGCAACTACTGTATCAGGTTGTACACAAGATCTTCCACCAAAACCAAAGGATAAAAGTTGTTCGAAGTGGAAGTGGGATGATGAGCTTGGTGTTTGGCGATGTAATGATAGTTACTCAAGCCGCGGTGGAGCTTATTATTATGGCGGGAAATATTATCATAATAAGGACACTCTTAAAAAATCATCGGCGTTTAAGTCGTATCAAGCTTCTTCTAAATTTAAAGGAGGGATTGGTAGCGGTACAAAAGGTGGATTTGGAGGGTAAATGATGTCCTTATATAGAAAAGAAAGAAAACAGTTTTATTCTAAATTCCCTCATTTTTGGTCTGATTTATATGGTGGGGAATATAGCTTGTTTCATCTTTTTGAAATAACGGAAGAAACGGTTCGGAATTTACAACTTGCGACAGAGCGAATGGGAAAAATATTTTTTAAGACTGCTAGACTTCTTCGTACGTTATCTGACGCTCAGCTTCTTGAACTTGGATTTCCACTTTCCAGTCTACCTTATATTAGAATGAGGTCTTTGTTTCCTGAATCTGTTATTTCACGTTTTGATTTCGCTGTGACAGATGATGGAATAAAAATGCTGGAGTTTAATAGTGATACGCCGACTTTTATTATGGAATGTTTCCAAATAAATGAAGCAGTTTGCAAGGCTTTTGATTGTTGTGATCCAAACAAGCAGCAAGAACGTCTTCTTTCTTCAGGAATAACAAAAGCTGTCATGGAGAGTGCGAAAGGAATTGAAAATCTAAATATAGTATTTACAGCTCATTATGAACATATAGAAGACTGGAATACAACGCAATATTTGCAAGAATTATGTCAAGTGAAAAGTAAAATCGTACCAATGTCAGAGCTAAGAATTACGGATGAAGCTTTAGTTGATACTGACGGTATTCCAATTGATGTTTTATATCGACAAACGTATCCAATTGAAGACTTACTTGAGGATCACGACCCGATTACTGGAGATTTTGTTGGGATTGAGCTATTGCAACTTGTGAAGAAAGGAAAGCTTTCGATTGTTAATCCGATTTCAGCCTTTCTTATGCAGCCGAAATCCATTCAAAGTTTAATTTGGGGGTTAGCAGTGGAGGGGGCTTTTTATACAAAGGAAGAACAAGAGTGGATTCAGACATATATGATTCCTACATACTTAGAGCCTGATGAATTTTTAGGAAAAGATTCCTTTGTGCAAAAGCCTTCGTTTGGCCGAGAAGGCGACACTGTTACAATTCGTGATAAAGACATGAAAATTATGACGCAAAATTCATATCAAACATATAAAAAAGAACTACCAGTATTTCAAAAGTACATAGAACTTCCAGTTGTTTCTCTTGAAACTACAAAAGGGAAAGAAGATTTGTCCTACGTATTTGGTTCGTTTTTAATTGCTGGGAAGCCAAGTAGCATTGGGATACGTGCTGGTGAAAAGATTACAGGGAATGAATCTTATTATTTACCTGTAGGAATCAAAAAGGGGGAGTATAAATGACGAATTTTTTACTTTATTTAGTTGTTTCGTTAGGTCTTTTATGTATCGGTCTGTTTCTTATGGAAGTGACGACAAAAGTGAAAGAATTTTCGCTCATGGCAAAAGGAAATAAAGCAGCGAGTTATGCACTTGGAGGGAGAGTTCTTGGTCTTGCCATCGTTCTTTATTCAACGGCTGCTCATTCCGTTTCATTGTTTGATATGCTTCTATGGGGAGCAATTGGTGTATTGGCACAAATCATTGTGTTCTACTTAGCAGAATGGCTAACGCCTCGTTTTCATATTAATCAAAGCATTGAAGAGGATAATCAGGCGGTTGGCCTTTTCCTTATGTTTTTATCCGTGTCTATCGGGATTGTCATTGCTGGGTGTTTAACCTATTAAATTTTTATTTTCCAAGAAATACTTGTTGCAATTCAAAAACTTTAAACCGAAAGTGTTGACATCTATTTTAAATAAGAGTAACATTTTCTATGTAATAAAATAAAGTCTCTGTTAGGTGAGGCTCCTGTATAGAGAAATGCTACTGCCCAAAAATGTCGAGAGACGCCAATGGGTCAACAGGAATGATCGAATTAAGGTTTTTCTTAACGTAGCTGGTAATGTACCTATGCTATACAGTGCTAAAGCTCGGCGAGGGAGAGGTTCGTAGATTTCTATATAGAGTAGAAATCGTTTATTTCTGTATGTTATGACCTTTACTCGCTTTTGAGTAAAGGTCTTTTTGTTAACTTACTATGAGAATTTTCATAGTATGAATTGTAATCAAAATGAAAGGGGAGGTGAGGAGCATGTCGAACTCTGACTCGGTTCCGTTACCCATATACTTGGAAACAAAAATATATGATGTAGGCAGGAAACGACTTGTTCCTCCCCCTATATGGATCATAAGGTGACACTTTTTGGTCATCGTAAGCTAAATATGGAACACTTTAAAGGTTATACTGTTAAAGTGGGGTAAATTGAGAAACAAAGCGTTTCTTCCTACGTTGTAAAGGAGGAGACGAACATATGCTACATGTAAACAAACTTGTGGGTAACACTTCTCATAAACAAAGTAAAAAAGAAATGAAAGAACAAATACTGTTACAACAAAATAAAGAGTTGTTAATTGAAATTGCAACAAGAGATGTGAAATCTGTATTTGTTTATTTTAAAACAACAAGAGACGGCCTTTCTATGAAAGAAGCACAAAAGCGCATCCATGTGTATGGGAAAAATGAATTATCTTCAAAACGTACACTTTTGACAGATGTAATCATGAAACTAGGCGGAATGATTCCTAGTTTTACAAAGCAACGTGAGCAGTGTGATGTGGAAACAGTTACTGTGTCTAGAGTAGAAGGAGAGATGAAGCGAGAATCGAAAAGAATCAATCTTCCTGTTGCAGAACTTGTTCCAGGAGATATCGTTTTTCTTTCTGCAGGTGATACAGTTCCAGCTGATGTTCGCATTATTTATGCAAATGATTTATTAGTGGATGAATCTATGTTAACTGGAAAAGAAGCGAATGTAGAGAAATTTGAAAGCTGTTATTATCTTGAACGCAAACGTTTTATTCCATTAAAACGAATGAAAGACTACAACCCACTTCAACTTGAAAATGTATGTTTTAAAGGAACAAAAGTGGTAAGTGGTACAGCGAAGGCAGTTGTTGTTTCAACAGGTAAAAATACGTATCCTGGATTGCTTCATATATGTTGCATGCAAACATCTTGAGTTACGAATGGTGCTAAATATGAAAAAACATTGTATAATAGATGGGTTGAAAAAACGTAGAATGGTAATCTATTTTATATAACCTTACGTGTTAACGTGAGGTTATTATTTTTTGTTAGTAGGAGAGGAATTATGAATAAAGTATTGTTAGTTGATGGAATGGCATTATTATTTCGTGCTTTTTACGCAACAAGTGTATACGGACAATTTATGAAGCGACAAGATGGTACCCCGACAAATGGGATTCATGGTTATATGAAACATTTATTAACAGCGGCGCAAACGATTGAACCAACTCATATTGTAACTTGCTGGGATATGGGCAGTACAACATTCCGAACAGAGTCGTTTTCAAATTATAAAGCAAATCGGGCAGCACCTCCAGAAGAGTTGATACCGCAATTTGATTTAGTTCAAGAAATGACTGCACAGCTATCCATTCCTGTCATTGGTATGAAAGGGTATGAGGCTGATGACTGCATCGGAACGTTAGCGAAAAAGTATTGCAGTGACGCAGAAGTATATATATTAACTGGCGATACAGATTTATTACAGCTTGTTGATACGAATGTTACTGTCATGCTACTTCGCAAAGGGATTGGAAATTATGAGTACTATACACCAGAAAAAATTATGGAAGAAAAAGGGGTAGAACCTTGGCAAATTGTTCACGCTAAAGCATTTATGGGTGATACAAGTGATAATTATCCAGGTGTAAAAGGAATCGGTGAAAAAACGGCGTATAAATTAATTCAAGAATACGGTACAGTAGCTGCGGTATTAGAAAATATTTCATCGTTGACGAAAGCGCAGCGAACAAAAATTGAAAATGATTTAGAGAACTTAAATATATCACTACAATTAGCGGAAATTCATTGTGAAGTTCCTATTTCGTGCTCGTTAGAAGAAAGTGTGCACACAATTGATGAAGGTAAGATGCGCAGTGTTTGTAATCAAATGAATTGGGGCAGACCTGAAATGTTCATAAATATGCTATAAAAAATGTCTGATCAAGTAGAGCTTGGTCAGACATTTTTTGTTAGAATATTTCACTAAGATTCTTGCTTTAATTGTTTTATTCTTTTTTCTCCCCAATCATACATCATTTGTAAAATAGGTTGTAAGCTTTCACCAAGTTCTGTTAAAGAATATTCAACTTTAGGTGGAACTTCTGGATAGACTTTTCTTGTAACAACACCATCATCTTCTAATTCGCGTAACTGTTTTGTTAACACTTTATGAGTAATTTTTGGGAAAAGTTGCTGAATAGCACTAAAGCGCATTGGCCCATGTAGTCCTAGCCGATATAAAATAACAATTTTCCACTTGCCACTTATAATAGATAACGTTAATTCTTTTGCGCAATGAAATTCTTTATTCTTTATTTTTTGTAATACTTCATCACGTAAGTCTTTCCCCATGTTTTTCACCTTCCATTTCGTATCCTAGGGGATACTTTCTATCCTTAAAGTGCATTCTTTTCATATTGTTACATTACATTTATAATGAAAGTGTAGGGGAAAAGAAAGCGCTTTATTCTATATTAACACAATTGGATTTGGGAATCTTAGTATAGAGGGGGAGTATGGATGCAGGAAGTGGGGGAAATGACAAAAAATTTTATTAGTATCTCTTTGGCGGAGGAACCAATCCGTATAAATAGTCGTTATACATTTAGTCTACCGCTATATACGATTGGTATATTATGTATGGAGCTACTTAACAAGGGGTATTTGCAGCTTAACCATAAAGAAGAATTAGAAATCATAAAAGAAAAAACTAGTAATCGTGGGTATGTAAAACATCTTATGGGATATGTGAAGCAGATGCGAGGACGTACGTGTAAAGAATGGATGCATTATTTTGCCGAAAAGACGAAAATAACAAATGATATATTTAAAAGTATTGTGAAAGAAATGAAGGAAGAAGGTACAGTTCGATACCATATGAAAAAGAGCGTTATGAATATGTTTTCACAAGCAAAAATTGAATACGTTACAGGGACAAACTCGTTTGTAGAGTATATGAAACAAGATTCCTTGATGGAAGTAGAAAATAAACTTGAGCTGATGCTGCTATTATGTGAATACGGTGGTGCAGAACGAGCTACTTTACAAAGAGAAAAAGTATATCGGTTCATACAACAAATGCAAGAAGGGGTTTTAGAAGGAGCACAAAGAAAAGTTTTATTTGTGTAAAAATAAATGTGATGAAAAAGGTTCTTCGGATAGGAGAACCTTTTTTGTTTTGCTAATAACTTCTTTAGCTAAGAAAGGTTTTTGAGAATGTGTGCTGTATATAGTTAATATTCATAAAAAACTGCTAGTTTAGGAGGAGAAAAAATGAAAGCGATTACGAAAGATATGTTATTATGGAAACCCTCAAAGCAGCAAATAGAAAATGCAGGTGTCACCTTTTTTATGAAATGGCTTTTAAAAGAGAAAGGTTTATCTTTTAAAAGCCAAACAGAATTATGGGAATGGTCTGTTGAAGAATTAGAATCATTTTGGGAGAGTATTTGGAACTATTGTGAAGTGAAGTCTAGCACACCATATCGTCAAGTTTTAGAATCAAGAAAGATGCCTGGAGCAAAATGGTTCACAGGTTCTACTTTGAATTATGCAGAGCATATTTTTCGACATGTAAAAGAGAATAAACCAGCAATTATTTTTCAGTCTGAATTTAAAAAGAAAACAGAAATAAGCTGGAAAGAGCTACTGGAAAAAACAGCGATGGTAGCCAATTCTTTAAAACGGTTAGGAGTGAAACGAGGAGATCGCATTGCTAGTTATATGCCGAATATTCCAGAGACAATCATTGCTTTTTTAGCGTGTGCAAGCATTGGAGCAGTTTGGTCCAGTTGTTCCCCTGACTTTGGAACGAATACAGTAATAGATCGCTTTCAACAAATTGAGCCAACAATTTTATTTACTGTGGATGGATATGTTTATAATGGTAACATTCAGAATCGACTCGCACATGTAGGGAAAATTCAATCTAGTCTACCTACCTTAAAGCAAACAATTGTCATCCCTTATATGGAAAGGAACGATACGGAATTAAATGGTGCAATGTATTGGGATGAACTCTTGCAAGGCGATTGTGAGCTTATGTTTGAACAAGTTCCATTTGATCATCCTCTTTGGATTTTATTCTCTTCAGGAACAACAGGTTTGCCCAAACCGATTGTTCAAAGTCAAGGTGGAATTTTAATAGAGCAGCTGAAGACATTATTAGTTGAGCAAGGTGTGAATCAAGATGATGTATTTTTCTGGTTTACGACGACAGGCTGGATGATGTGGAATCTTTTAGTAGGTGGTCTTTTAACTGGGGGGACGATTGTTTTATATGACGGTAGTCCATCTTATCCAAGTATACAAATGTTGTGGAACCTTGCAGACGAAGTAGGGGTTACGTTTTTTGGAACAAGTGCAGGTTTTCTTCATGCATGTATGAAGTCTGGAATGAAACCAAAAGAAAAATATCGTTTTTCGAAGTTAAAGGCGATTTGTTCTACTGGTTCACCATTATCTGCTGAAGGATTTGTATGGGTATATGAAAATGTGAAAGAAGATGTATGGCTCGTTTCAACGAGTGGAGGAACAGATGTGTGTACTGCTTTTGTAAGTGGCTCCCCCATCCTTCCTGTTTATGCAGGAAAAATCCAAACGCGTGCTTTAGGAGCCAACGTACAAGCTTTTAATGAGGAAGGAAAGACCGTTATAAATGAAGTAGGGGAATTAGTAATAACTGCTCCTATGCCCTCCATGCCTCTTTATTTTTGGGGAGATCACAATAATTATCGTTATCTTGAAAGTTATTTCGACATGTATCCTGGGATTTGGAGACATGGTGATTGGATTCAATTTGATGAAAAAGGAAGTTGCATTATTTTTGGACGCTCAGATTCTACAATTAATAGGCTTGGTGTTCGCATTGGAACAAGTGAAATATATAGTATAGTGGAGTCATTGGATGATATTGTAGAGGGATTAGTAGTAGATTTAGAACTTTTAGGGCGGAAATCGTATATGCCACTTTTTGTCGTATTACAGCCTGGCATACATATGAATGATGCGTTAAAAGCAAGAATAAAAACAGAAATAAAAGAAAACGTTTCACCGCGGTTTGTTCCTGACGAAATCTATGAAGTGGAACAAATACCGAAAACGTTAAGCGGAAAGAAATTAGAAGTTCCAATTCGGAAGATTTTATTAGGATTTTCACCAGAAAAAGTAGTGAATGAGGGAGCGCTCGTAAATCCAGACTCATTGGATTTTTTCATTGAGCTGGCAAAAATGATGAAGGAGAAAGAAGAAGGAAAATTTCTATAGATCAAGCTGAAAAGCTAAATGTTCCATGACAGTATAAAAACGCGTGCGAATAAAGAAATTTTCAAAGAAAATTCATTCTCATCCTGCATAAAAACATGTATGATAGGAAAGGGACAATTTTTAAATTAGGTGGGAACAGCATGCAGACAGTGCAGGATTATCTTTCATTCTTATATGCAAAAGGGTTCAAGTTATCTGAAGAAGCACAAGGATTTATTAGGTTTGGTCAAGGATATACAGGTGCCTCTGATACAATTGTAAACGCAGCGATTGAGGCGACCATTAAACATCAATTAGAGTTTGATGGGAGTTATTTTGTGGCGCTGCTAGAAAGATTGAAAGAAGAACAAATTACCGATAAAAAAAGCGCAAAGGCTTTTATGCGGAAGTTACAAGCTTAACTTCACGCAGCCTGCGCTTCTTTTTTTACTTTTGCAGGAAGTTCCACAAAAATCATGCCGAGAAAAATACAAAGGCAGCCGAGGATTGCTGAAGTAGATAGTTGTTCACCGGCAACAAGGATGCTTGTTAAAGCGGCGAAGACGGGTTCCATTGCAAAAATAATCGCAACTCTTGTTGAAGAGGTATGTTTTTGAGCTGCTGTTTGAATAAAAAAGGCAATAGAGGTTGCAAATAAAGATGTAGCAAGTAGCGCAAATAAGAAATCGCTGTTCGACCATAAAGAAGTAGAAAATATTTTCTCATAATCCTCAAATAAAAAGGCACAAACAGTCGAAAAGACCCCGACAGATAAGATTTGAGATGTACTTAATAATAAAGGTGATATTTTTTTGGAAAAGACACCGTTGATTAAAATATGGGCTGCAAAGGCAATCGCACAGCCGAGAACGAGTATGTCTCCGATATTAAGCTGAAAGGAGTCAGCAGCAGTTAATAAATAAAGCCCGATTGTGGCAGTGAGAATGCCAAGTAAAACAAAAGGTGTTGCCTTTTGCTTTAAAAAAATGAATGAAAGAATTGGAACCATAATAATGCTGAGCCCCGTTAGAAATCCTGCTTTGGAAGAGGTCGTATAAAGTAGTCCAAATGTTTGCAAAAGATAGCCAACAAATAGAAAGAAGCCTACAATGAGTCCAGCGAAGCTACTATAGTACATTTGTTTTTTTGAAATCTTTTTTGAAAATAAAATTTGAATGAATAATAAAATGATGCCAGCGCATAAAAAACGAATACCGTTAAATGTAAAAGGACCAACAAATGACATTGCATTTTGAACAACGACAAATGTAGCTCCCCAAATAAAGGAGACGAATAATAAAGCAAAAGGAGCAACCCACTCTTTCTTCACATTAAGACCTCCGTTCGTTTTGTAAAATTGCTTTTCTTGCTAGCTCATCTGCAACTTTATTTTGACTGCTTGGAACCCACTTAATAAAGAAAAGCTCAAACTTTTCAATATATGTTAATGCCTCTTGTAAAAGCGGAGCATATGTTTTATTTTTTGCATATTCTTTTTCAATTGCACGTTCTACAAGCTGAGAATCGGTGCGAAAGGATACAATGCTATAATTATGTTCTATACAATATTTTAATGCGATAAGTAAGGCATGGTACTCAGCTTCATGGTTTGACATGATCCCAAGAGGGATAGATAATTGAACCGGTTGCTGAATCCCTTTAATAAAAACACCTGCACCAGAAGGACCAGGATTTCCTTTTGATGCGCCATCAATATATACTTCAATCAAAATAAGATACCTCCGTTAATGAATTGTAAGGCTCCCCGCCTTACTTATCCCTCTATTTGAGGGTAGTAAGACTCCCACCTCAAGATTCAGAGAGAAGCAAGGTAGGGCTGCCCGTAACAGCCCGATTGGTGAGGGCTCATAATCAGTGGGGGATGAAGAAAACCCCCACTGATTAAAGTTTCACTTTATGAGAAAAGCGGGGGAGAACGTTATATATGTACTATCCAATTGTAATGCTATAGCGACATGTAAATGTTTCATTCGCTTGTAAAGACTGAATTCCCTTTTTCTCTTTGAAATCTTTTGCTCGGTTTACTTCATCAGCAATTCCATACCAAGGTTCAATGCAGAGGAAAGGAGCGTCATTTCCGGGTGTCCATACACCGACGAATGGGAAGCCTGTAAATGTTACTTTCACAAATTTATTATGCTTATGAGATCGAATTGCGATTTCATTCGTATTCATATTTTCAAAAATAAGAGCATCATTTTTAAATAAATCATATGTGAGTGGTAATTCTGATGCATGATCTACAATAAGTTGTTTTTCTTTTGAAAGAAATGGTCCTTCTAAAACGCTAGTTTCTAAATATTCTGATCCACGGAATGCGAGATAGTAGTCTGTAAATGATGTACTTTCTACAATCGGGCAATTGAATCCAGGGTGAGCACCAATGGAAAAGAACATTTCTTTCGAAGACGGATTATGTACGTTGTAAGTAACGTGTAGACTTTGCCCCTCGAGTTCATAAGAAACGAATAATTCAAATTCATAGGGATATTTTTGTAACGTTTCTGCATTGCTCGTGACGATATAAGTAATATTTGTTTCACTCTGTTTTTTTATAGAAAAGGTAAGGTCGCGGGCAAAACCGTGTTGTGTTAATGAGTAGGCAGTACCATCTACATAATATGTATGATCGACTAATCTACCGACGATTGGGAATAAAATGGGAGAACGGCGTCCCCAATAGTGAGCGTCTCCTTGCCATAAGTATTCGGTGTTGTCTTCTTTTAAGCGAATGCTTTGCAGTTCTGCACCTTTTTCAGAGATGGAAACGATTACTTTTTCATTTTGAATTGTTGCGATCATGAAGTGAAACCTCCTAAATAGTTCATCGTTTTTATTATACGTTGTCTATAAGAAAAAAGGTAGTAATCTATTGACGGATGGTTAGCTATTGCGTACAATATAAAATTGTTGTGTAAAAACGAATCACGTGGTTCGAAACCATCCCACGTAAAAAAACTAAGGAGTTTTTATGATGAATATTAAAACGTTAGTTGGAAATGGTATTCTTGCAGCTTTATATATTGCTGTTTCCATACTGATTCAGCCATTTGGCTTTACAAATGTACAGTTCCGGGTGTCGGAGATGTTTAATCATCTCGTTGTATTTAATAAAAAATCCATTTACGGAATTGTTTTAGGTGTATTTTTAACAAACTTATTTTTCTCACCGATGATTGCATACGATTTAGTATTTGGAGTAGGACAGTCAGTTTTTGCGCTTCTTGCTACTATTATTTCGATGCGCTTTATTAAAGGAGTTTGGGCACGGATGATTTTTAATACAGTTATCTTTACGATTACAATGTTTATGATAGCGATTGAACTTCATCTTGCATTTGATCTACCATTTTTATTGACATGGCTTACATGTGCAGCTGGTGAATTTGTTGTCATGGCAGTTGGAATGCCAGTTATGTATTGGATCAATAAACGAGTACAATTTGAAAAAATGATGTAAATCATAAAGAAAGAGGCCGCGCCAATTGAAATAGATTGGGCGGCCTTTTTTTACATAAAGTGAAACGTTAATCTTTATCCCGCACCGATTCTACATCTTGAGGTGGGCGCCTTACTACTTTAAAATAGCAAGATAAACGTTTCCCTAAAAAATGAAATGCTCATATAACAAATGGATACCGGATTCATTCGCATATAATACACGGATTTTTGATAAAATATAATAATAAATAAGAAGTCTTCTATAAGGGGAAAATAATATGAAATATAAAATTCATTGGCACTATAAAACAAAACATGGTCTTCAAACTGAGTTAACAACAGAGTATATAAGTATCGAGGAAGCACTTCAACTTGCAGCTGACTTTGAGAAAACTGGACGTGTAAAGACCCTTGTATTTTATGATGAAATGAATGTAGAGTGGACGCTAAAAGAAATGAAAAAGCTCAGTAAACAAGTAGAAGAGGAACCACAAGATATTCATCTTTATTTTGATGGTGGCTACGATATTGAAACAAAAACAGCAGGGATTGGGATATGCGTCTACTATAAAAAGGGAAGTAGTAATTACCGAATTCGCCGCAATGCTTACATAGAAGGAATATACGATAATAATGCAGCTGAATATGCAGCGTTACAATATGGCATACATGTATTGGAAGAGTTACAAGTGAGATATGAAGTAGTTAGACTACGCGGTGACTCGCAAGTTGTACTGCAACAACTTGCTGGAAAATGGCCATGCTACGATGAGCATTTGAATCATTATTTAGATCAGATTGAACAAAAGGCGAAGCAAATGAAATTGAAGCTAATCTTTGAGCCAGTAGCGCGAAAACAAAATAAGGAGGCTCATCAATTGGCGACGCAGGCGCTAGAAGGGACAGCAATCGATAGTCATATAGAAATAACTGGATAGAGGGGTGTAGTGGTGAATAAAAAGCGACTGATTGTTGAGGTAAATGATTTATTAGAGACATATTGTCAAGACTGTTTTTTACAAGAACATAATCGGCAAACGCATAGTAAGTACTACGCCCATTCGTTTTGTATTCGACAATGCACAGTTGGACAACAGTTAAAGAAATATGGAGATCAATTATCATAAAAAACATCCAGAGGTTCCTTTCTCTGGATGTTTTTATCATCTCACTTTTTCCTCTCATGTATAGAATTTAGTGAGAGGGAAGGTTAATGCTTCGCTTCTTGTAATTGATGCTCGCATTGGTCTAATTTTTTTTCTTCATTTCGTAAAAAAGGTTCATCTAAATCCGTTGCAACGGATTTCATAATTTCAAGTTGAGAGCGTGCCGACTCAACTGCATTTGTCGCATGCTCCAGGGATTCTGGGTCCATTGTAATCGTTGCAGAACCTACTAGTTTTTGTGCACTTTCTATGCGGAATTTTACTTCTTCAAAATCATTTACATGTGAGCCCATACTGATTACCTCCTTTGTACTTTCACATTTTACATAGTTTTTGCTCTGCAAAAGGGAAATATACAAAGGAATAATAAAGGAGGCTACCTGTTTGGTAACCTCCTATTATACGTTAGATTAAAGTTTTACTACGTTAGCTGCTTGAGGTCCGCGGTTACCTTCAACGATGTCGAAAGAAACTTCTTGACCTTCTTCTAAAGATTTGTAGCCTTCGCCTTGGATTGCTGTGAAGTGTACGAATACATCGTCAGCACCTTCGATTTCGATGAAACCAAAACCTTTTTCGTTGTTAAACCATTTTACTTTTCCTTGCATGTTACAATTCCTCCTAAAAAACAATTACTTTTTCATTTAGTCATATTCATTTCAAATATTGGCACATTCCCAAAACTAGAAATGCTATATTCTCGAATATTCTGCTAAATGATTAATTTAAATATACACGAAATGGTAGAATTTAGTCAAGTAAGCGGTTTTAAATTTTTGTATTTTTAAATAATTTTTTGCCCAAATTTCTTATATTTTGAATGAAACAAAATACGTAGGAACTGCATTGAATCCAACTTTTCTTTATTATTTTGGGATCCCATTTTAATGGAAAATAAATTCGTTGTTTTTCTTCATGTGTTTCGATAGGAGAAATGCGTGTAAGTACTTCTGTTATAGTATGAGAGTAGTTTTCAATCGTTTTTTAGTGTAAAACAAGGAATTTTGCAGCAGAATATAGAATATATTGTAAGAAGGCTTCGGTGTTTTTTTATAGCGGATTTTTTCCTTGCAATGTATAATCCTTACGTTTTATTTTAAGGGATATGTGAGAGGAAGCTGAACTTATGTTGTTCATACAAGATTGAAGGGGAGATTGTTATGTATCGAACCATTATTCATGGAAAAGAAATCATTATTACATTAGGTCCAAAAATTCGAAAAGAAGTGACCGACAGAAATTCGTTATATGAAGCTGTACTTCAAACTGCAGAAAGACTATTACAAACAAAGCAACCAACGTTTGCAGTAAATCATGATGAGTTTGGACTGATTATTGGTGAAGTGCAGAGAGGGGAAGTAACGGTTTTTGCGGTTGAACATATTATTCCGAAGCAAAATATATTTGGCCCAAAGAACTTTTTGTCTACAATGAATCAGCAAGCAAATTTGTAATATCATGTGAATACGATAGATAAGAGAGCAGTCGTAACAGTAGTTACGGCTGTTTTTTCTGAGAGAGGGGGAAATGAAAAGAATTGTTAAGAAATTCTTTTTACAACATGATCCATGTAAGTATGTTTGGATTTTATTGCGAAAAAATATAGTAGAAAATTGTAGCAATATGACAGAAAATGTCTACTGAAAAATCTTTGCAGCAAAGAGGGGATTGTCTAAAATAAGTATAAGTTTCTGAATATTTATAAAATTTAGTTTTTAAAAATGGAGAGGAGAATGAGAAATGAAACGAGAGGATAGTTCGGCGCGTCAGTTGCAAAGAGAGATAAATTATACAGAAATTGTACAGTCAACTGAATTTCAAGCATTGTTAGAAAAGAAGAAGAGATTTATTATTCCGATGAGCATCTTCTTCCTTAGTTTTTTCATTGCCTTACCGATTTTAACATCTTATTCAACAGAGTTACATACAAAAGTGTTTGGTGATGTGACATGGGCGTGGATTTTTGCTTTTGCTCAATTTGTTATGACGTGGGCGCTCTGTATGATTTATAGCAAAAAAGCTGAATCATTTGATGAAATTGCTCAGAGAATTCATCACAATATAAAAAAAGGGAGGGAATAAAAGTGAATACGACGGCATTTATACTGTTTTTAATAATTGTGCTTGGTACGCTAGTGATCACGTATTTTGCCTCGAAAAAAACGAAAAATGCGAGCGAGTTTTATACAGCTGGCGGAGGGTTAACAGGTTGGCAAAATGGACTGGCTATTGCTGGTGATTATATGTCAGCTGCCTCATTTCTTGGAATTGCCGGAGCGATTGCCTTAACGGGATTTGATGGCTTTTTTTACAGCATTGGTTTTCTAGTTGCTTATTTAGTCGTGTTATATTTAGTAGCTGAGCCCCTGCGGAATTTAGGGAAGTATACGCTAGCGGATATGATTGCAGCACGTTTTGATGCGAAAAAAGTGCGAGGCATTGTGGCGTTAAATACAATGACGATCTCCATTTTTTATATGATTGCTCAATTGGTAGGAGCAGGTGCACTTATTAAATTATTGTTAGGGATTGAATATACAACGTCAGTTTTAATCGTTGGGACGTTAATGACAGTATATGTTATTTTTGGGGGCATGACAGCAACGAGCTGGGTACAAATTGTAAAAGCAGTATTACTTATGGCAGGTACATTTATTATTTCAGTCATTGTATTTGCCAAATTTCATTTTAGTATAACGGAAATGTTTGCCCAGATGAAAACAGCAACACCGCTGAAAGAAGCGTTCTTGCATCCAGGAGTGAAATATAAAGATGGACTCGATACACTTTCTCTAAATTTAGGACTTGTTCTTGGAACAGCAGGCTTACCTCATATTCTTGTGCGCTTTTTTACGGTTCGTGATGCAAAAACAGCACGTCAGTCTGTAGTATGTGCAACATGGTTAATCGGTGCATTTTATATTATGACGATTTTTCTTGGCTTTGGTGCAGCTGCATTTGTTGGAAATGCAGCGATTGTGAAGGCGAACCCAGCAGGGAATATGGCAGCGCCGCTATTAGCAAAAGCGCTGGGCGGAGATTTCTTATTTGCCTTTGTTTCTGCCATTGCATTTGCAACGATTTTAGCCGTTGTAGCGGGACTTGTTTTAACAGCTGCTTCAGCTTTTGCTCACGATTTTTATAATGAAATTGTTCGCAAGGGGAAAGCGACCGAGAAAGAACAAGTATCGATGGCGCGCTATGCATCACTTGGTGTAGCTATATTGTCGATTATGTTGGCGCTATTTGCTCAAACGCTCAATGTTGCGTTCTTAGTTTCCTTAGCCTTTGCGGTTGCTGCAAGTGCGAATTTACCCGTTATTTTATATACGATTTATTGGAGGCGTTTTAATACAACGGGTGCTATTTGTGGAATGCTTGTTGGATTAATTTCAGCCATTGTTTTAGTGGCATTTAGTCCAAATGTGTGGAGCCCAGAAGCCGGAAAAGCAATTTTTGTTGGTGAGGCGTTATTCCCTTATACAACACCAGGAATTATTTCTATCCCACTTGGGTTTTTAGCGGCTTACTTAGGAACAATCTTTTCCAGTAGGAAAGAGGATAAAGCGAAGTTTGATGAAATTCTTGTTAAATCTAATACAGGATATGGCGTGAGTGATATTTCTGGTCATTAAACGAAAGAGCTTTCCGATTTGGGAGAGCTCTTTTTTCATTTTAAACGCTGGAATGGGTAGGATTTGTATCGTTCATGTGGAATGAAGATAAGCAGGAAGTTTTAACTCATCATGGCACCAGTACAGATTGAGAAAGAATAAGTTGTTATGGAAGGTGGAATGTATGGTGAAAATGAAGCAAACAGATGCACTGCTTGTAAAGGATGAAAAATATGTTTGGCATGGCATGCGACCATTTAGCCCGAAAGGAATAATGGTTGGAGCGAAAGCAGAGGGGTGCTGGGTAGAAGATATAGACGGGAAAAGGTATTTAGATGGAATGAGTGGTCTTTGGTGTGTAAATAGCGGATATGGGCGAAAAGAGCTTGCTGAGGCGGCTTATGAGCAATTGCAAAGATTATCCTATTTTCCAATGTCACAATCGCATGAACCTGCGATCAAGCTTGCTGAAAAATTAAATGAATGGTTAGGAGGAGAATATGTTATTTTCTTCTCTAATAGTGGTTCGGAAGCAAACGAAACAGCATTTAAAATAGCAAGGCAATATTATGCCCAAAAAGGGGAAGCATACCGCTATAAATTTATGTCGCGTTATCGCGGTTACCATGGAAATACGATGGCAACGATGGCAGCGACAGGACAGGCGCAGCGTAAATATCAATATGAGCCATTTGCTTCAGGCTTTTTACATGTAACACCACCAGATTGTTATCGAATGCCAGAAATAAAATCGCAAGATATTTATGATGTAGAGTGTGTAAAAGAAATGGATCGTATTATGACATGGGAATTAGGTGAAACGATCGCTGGATTTATTATGGAGCCGATTATTACAGGTGGTGGCATTTTAATGCCGCCGCAATCTTATATGAAGGCTGTGCATGAAATTTGTCAAAAACATGGGGCTTTACTTATTAGTGATGAAGTCATTTGTGGTTTTGGCCGGACTGGAAAAGCATTTGGTTTTATGAATTATGATGTGAAACCTGATATTGTGACAATGGCAAAAGGGATAACAAGTGCATATTTACCATTGTCGGCGACAGCGGTAAAAAAAGAAATATATGAAGCATTTAAAGGGACAGGGGAATATGAGTTTTTCCGTCATATTAATACATTTGGTGGAAACCCCGCAGCTTGTGCACTTGCACTCAAAAACTTAGAAATTATGGAAAATGAAAATTTAATTGAGCGTTCTGCACAAATGGGAGCTCTCTTGTTAGAACAGTTAAAAGAAGAACTTGAAGATCATCCTTTCGTCGGAGATATTCGAGGAAAAGGGTTGCTTGTTGGGATTGAGTTAGTTCGTGATAAAAAGACGAAAGAACCGATTGAGGATGAGAAAATTGCAAGCGTAGTGAATGGTTGTAAAGAAAAAGGATTAATCATTGGACGAAATGGGATGACAACAGCAGGCTACAACAATGTGTTAACGTTGGCACCACCGCTTATTATTTCAAGTGAAGAAATTGCTTTTGTAGTGGGGACGCTGAAAACAGCAATGGATTGTATAAAATAGGAAACAGCAAGCCGTTGTTTGGCTTGCTGTTTTATGATGAATACTATGCACTTTGTTTTAACTGCTTATCTTTCACACCGAAAGAGTACTTCAGCATTGGGGGTGTAATCATTGTTGTCAAAATAACGACGATTACAATGGCTGTAAAGTAGTCTTTTGCTAATAATCCAGACGTTAATCCTTGCCCGGCAATAATAAGAGCAACCTCCCCGCGTGAAACCATACCAGATCCAATGATTGTAGAGGACTGTAAATCAAATCCTGTTATACGTGCCCCAAATCCACATCCGATCAGTTTTGTTAAAACAGCAATTACCGTTAAGGCTAAGATAAACCATACTTTATCTCCAATACCTGCAAATGTAATGTTCATGCCAATACTTACAAAGAAAATAGGAACGAACATTGCATAGGCAATTGGTTCTACTTTCTTTTCAACTTCATGTTTATAATCTGTTTGAGAAATCGCGATACCTGCTGCAAATGCACCGATAATACCTGCAATTCCTAATATTTCACCGAAATACGCAAATGCAAAACAAATAATAAGAGCTGCGCTAATAATAGATTCTGAGACGCGCAGTGGTGATAACCAGCGCATAATCATTGGAACGCCTTTCCAACCAATTAAAATAATAGACGCAAAGAAGACAACTTTCTTCAAGACAACCATTGTTAAGTTTACATCATCAGCACCTAAGAAACTCATTGCAAACGCTAATAAAATCACAACTAAAATATCGTCAAATACAGCTGCGCCAAGCATCGTTGTACTTTCGCGTGTTTTCATTTTCCCTAAATCTCTAAGCGTTTGGACAGAAATACTTACGCTCGTTGCGCATAGTAGGAGGCCTAAAAAGACTGCGTTTGCTTGATCCATACCCATTACAAGACCAGCTACATACCCACCTACAAATGGAAGAATAATCCCCCCAACAGCAACTGCAAAAGAAGAATTGCGATTTTCATTCAGTTCTTTTAAATCCGTTTCCAGTCCAGCCATAAACATAAGAAGGATAACGCCGACTTCACTTAATTGTGTAAGTAAATCTGAGTTATTTACCCACCCTAATACCGCAGGACCGATTATAATACCGACAAGTAATTTTCCAAGTACAGACGGTTGCCCGAGCCTAACACTTATATCCCCTGCGATTTTTGTACTTAATAAAATTAAGGCAATTTGAAAGAAAAATTCCATCTCATCTCTCCTTTTCGTGTTTTGTTTTATATAACGATTTCTCGGAATTTGCTTAATGTAAGATTGTATGTACACATCAAACAAAGGTTCTAAATACAGGTTCTTTTGAACTTGTAATTTGAACCTGTAACAAATATATAATACATTTTCAAAAAAATCAATGTTAATTTAAAAGATTTTCATAGTTTTCATGATTTGGTGACATCATCTTTTTATGAAAAATTCATGTTCTTCTAGGTATGGAACGTCTTTTCATAGCAGATAATAATCCTTAAATGGAATGGTTTTATAAAAAGGATACTATGCTTATGTAGATGTCCTTTAATAGGTGGAAAAGGAGGATATTGAATTTGAGCATGTCAGAAAATACATTATCAATTTTTGCGTTAGGCGGAGTGAACGAGATAGGAAAAAATATGTATGCTATTCAATATAAAAATGAGATTGTAGTAGTAGACTGTGGTTCTAAATTTCCGGATGAAAGCTTATTGGGCATTGATCTTATTATTCCAGATATTACATATTTACAAGAAAATAAAGAAAAAATTCGGGGGCTCTTTGTTACACATGGACATGAAGATCATATTGGGGGGATACCGTATATATTAAAACAATTAAACATCCCTATTTATGCAAGCAAATTGACGCTCGGCTTAATCGAACTGAAATTAAAAGAACATCACTTACAAAATCAAACGAAACTGATTATGATTGACTCTGAATCTGAAATTGAGTTGGAGACAATGCGTCTTACTTTTTTTAAAACAAATCATAGTATTCCTGATTGTCTCGGGATTGCATTTCATACAGAAGAAGGAACAGTCGTACATACAGGGGACTTTAAATTTGATTTAACACCTGTAAATGAGCAATACCCAGATATTCATAAAATGGCAAACATTGGAGAAAAAGGAGTGCTAGCGTTACTTTCTGAAAGTACAAATGCAGAGCGAGCCGGATTTAGCCCCTCAGAGCGCTTGGTAGGTGAACGGATAGAAGAAGCGTTTCAGAAAGCACCAAGAAAAGTGATTCTCTCTACTTTTGCTTCGAATGTGAATCGTGTACAACAAGTAGTGAAAGCTTGTATAAAAACAAATAGGAAATTGGCGTTACTAGGAAGAAGTATGGTAAATGTAGTATCTGTCGCAATGGAGCAAGGATATTTAACGATTCCTGAAGGAATGTTAATTGAAGCGGATGAAATCAATAGGTTAGATCCAGAGAAAGTAGCAATTCTCTGTACAGGTAGCCAAGGGGAACCGATGGCAGCACTTGCTCGTTTAGCTAGTGGAAGTTATCGTCAAGTGGAGATTTTGCCAGAGGATACTGTCATTATTGCGGCAACGCCTATACCTGGAAATGAACGTAACGTGTCACGTATTATTGATAATTTATTTGTGTTAGGTGCCAATGTGATTTACGGTACAGGAAGTTCGACAGGGATGCATGTGTCCGGGCATGCATATCAGGAAGAATTAAAATTAATGTTAACTTTAATGAAACCGAAATATTTTATTCCGATTCATGGTGAATTTAGAATGTTACACCATCATAGTTTGTTAGCAGAGTCTGTTGGGGTTCAAAAAGAGAACATTTTTATCATTAAAAATGGGGATGTAGTGGATATAACGAAACAAGTCGCCTATCAATCAAGAAGGATACCGGCTGGGAACATATATGTAGATGGACTTGGAATTGGCGATGTAGGAAATGCTCTTTTGCGTGATCGCAAACAACTTTCGGAAGATGGTATGCTTGTTATCGTAATTACTTTGAGCAAAACAGACGGAGAAATGATCTCAGGACCAGACATTATTTCACGCGGTTTCATATATGTTCGTGATTCGGAAGAATTTCTTAAGGAGATCAATCAATCCGTTGTAGAAACGATTCAGCGTCTGCAGCAATCTTATGTGGGCCAATGGTCGATTTTGAAGAAGGAAATAAGGGAAAAATTAAGTCAATTGATATATACGAGTACAAAACGAAAACCAATGATTCTTCCGATTATTATTGAAGTGTAATGAATTGTGGAGAAACTGAATCCCGCTTTCAAAGGAGGAGAGGGGGGATAAAGAAACAGAATGCAGCATAATAGAAATCCCCTTTCTATATTAAGGGGATTTTTCGTTTTTGAGGCTAATGGCAAAAGAACCATCTATTTCTTGAACAGAAGCAAATGCGATGCCTTTTATTGTATCAAATCCTTTTGCTTTTAATTCTTTTTGTAGCCAATCTACATTTTTATGAATTAGTTTTAAATTGTCATATTGAATTTGTTCATCAACAATAACTGCTACTGGTAAGCCGGCGTATGTAACATCCATCTGTATATCTTTTGGAGTAAGTGGGATCAGTTCTCTTTTTGGTAAAATACTAATGGAACCATTTGCCTCTAAAATTGCATATTCAATATCACTGACATTTGGATATCCAGCTACTCTTAAGTTAGAGAGTAGTTCTGCAATCGGATATCTGCTTTCTTTTAAGTTTTCAAATAAAATATTTCCATGTTTGATGAGAAGTGTTGGATGTCCAAGAATAAAAGGGTTCAGTTTGTTTAACAAACTAAGCTTTGTAATGAGAAGGTGGAGAAATGTAACAATTATAATACCCGTAATGGCCTGAAATAGGTTGTCTATTTTAATTGCTCCGAAAGCTAAATAAGATAAAAAGATGATAGCGCCAAAATCATGCGGTGTGAGCTGTGCTAATGCTGATTTTCCTAATAGTTTAATCGCTATAATAAATAATATATATAAGAAAGTTACTGTACTTAAAAAAACAAACAACGTTGACACCCCTTAAGACAAATTTGCATGATAAATGGTATACACTTTCTTTACTATGCCCTGCACAGATGATAAATATTACATTTTGAGATTTGATTTATTTTGTTGGGATTTTATATATGAAAATATTAGTAATAGCATTATAATGAAAAAATAGAAAAATAGGAGATTAATAAATGTTAACAAAGAAAAAAGGTATAAAATATAGCCTGATTACAATGTTCATTGTCATTGGTTATATAAGTTTCTTGCAGTACGAAATATATAAGTATGGACATATGGAAGTGAAAAATGATGCAGACTATATGATTGTACTTGGAACGAGTGTGAAAGGAAGTAAACCATCATATGCGTTACAATATCGAATCGATGCAGCGGCGAGCTATTTAAAACAGAATGATAGAACAATAGTGATTCTATCGGGAGGCCAAGGAAAGAAGGAACATATTTCAGAAGCATTGGCAATGAAACGTGGACTTATGAAACAGGGCATCTCAGAGGAAAGAATGATACTGGAAGATCGCTCGACAAATACAAATGAAAATATTACATTCTCTAAAAAGCTGATTCCACCAGATCGAAAAAAGGGCCTTCTCGTTACAAATGATTTTCATATGTTTCGTGCTAAAAAAATTGCTGAGAAACAAGGCTTACATTTAGAAGGGCTTTCTGCTAGAACGCCAAAATCAATTGTCATCAAATCGAATATTCGAGAATATTTTGCAATCACAAAATATTGGGTATTGAACCGAATATAATATTTTATTATGATGTCACTTTACTTGGAAGGGAAAAGTAGTTTTTGTTACAATTCAGGTATTAATTTTTCATTAGGAAGAGGAGCGATTTTGATGAATGAAATGATACAGAAAATGAAGAGTCATACGTCAGTACGAAAATATAAAAACGAATCGATTCCTAAAAATATAATAGAACGAATGGTACAGGCAGCTCAGCATGCAGCATCATCTCATTTTGTTCAAGCGTATTCTGTTCTCTATGTAACAGATGAAACATTAAAAGCAAAGCTAGCAGAGTTATCTGGAAATCGACATGTGCAACATTGCGGAGCATTCGTTGTTTGTTGTGCGGATTTAAAACGTTTAGAAATTGCTTGTGAGAAACATGGAGCAGAGATGAAACATGATAGCGTAGAAGATTTTATCGTTGCTACAGTAGATGTATCATTATTTGCTCAAAACTTAGCACTTGCTGCAGAATCATTGGGATATGGTATTTGTTATATTGGGGGCATTCGAAATAACCCAGAAGAAGTGAGTGAGTTACTTCATTTACCAGATAAAGTATATCCGGTCTTCGGGATGACAATTGGAGTGCCAGATCAAGAACGTGAGGTAAAACCGCGCTTGCCAGTAGAAGCCATTTTACATGAAAATACATACGATGTAGCGAAATATGAATCACTATTAGAAACATATGACGAAACGATGAGTGCATATTATAACGCCCGATCTACCAATCAAAAAAATGTAACATGGACAGAATCAATGAGCACATTCATGTCAAAAGAAAAACGAATGCATATGAAGGAATTTTTACATAAAAGAGGTTTGAATAAAAGATAATGTGATATGAGCCTGTCTCAAAAGGATAGCTTTATAAATGTCAGGTCTATATTTTGGAAACCTTGTAACAATCATTTTAAACGTGGATTAGGTTCAAATCCAGCGATTTTAAATCATAAATTTACTTTAAAAGTTAACGTCCCTACTTTAGGAGAAATGCAACAATTAACTATTCCATTTTACTGTATGTATCCTAGTAGGAAATTAAGTGTGGATAGTACTTAAACACCAAAGGAGTATTTTTTATGACAGCTGAAGCAACATTTACAGGGATTTTAGGACTGATATTAAGAATAGTATTATTACTTATTTCTTTAAAATCAAAAGATATGAACACCATTGTAAAAATGATTTTAGTAAGTAGCTCAGCATTTTTAATTATTATAGGTTGTCTAACATTATGGGAAATATACGTAATTGTAAAAGAGTTATATCACTTATGATTTTGTAATTGCAGGAAAAATAAGAAGGATGTAAGGAAAAACACAGAGATAATAAACCTCTGTGTTTTTTCTTTGCGATTTAAAAACAATCCCTATCAATCTAGTTTTTTACCCATAAAGCAAAAAATACGCTATCCTTGCTGATCATCATAGGAAAGGGTGGCGTATTTTCATTGTTTCTGGGATTATTTTCTTAAGTTTCGCAAAATTCGTAAATCCAAAATATGGTTGACATTCCGGGATTACATTTGTAATATCGGAATGTGGATTACAAGTGTAATACAAGGGGTGGAATTTTATAAAATGAAAGAATTACCAAAAATATCGGAAGCTGAATTGGAAATCATGAAAGTTCTTTGGTCAAGGTCGCCTCAAACAGCCAATGAAGTGATTGAAGCACTTGAGGAAACGATGAATTGGAAACCGAAAACGATTCGAACGCTTATTAATCGATTAGTCCAAAAAGAGGCTGTTTCTTATCATCAGGATAAAGGGCGTATGTATGCATATTATCCTTTAGTGTCGCAAGATAGTTATTTACAAGTAGAAACAAAATCGCTCCTCAAACGTTTCTATGGTGCGGCATTTAAACCGTTACTTGTGAATTTTTTAAAAGAAGAAAAACTTTCTTCAGAAGATATTAACGAACTCAAACGTATTCTGGATGAAAAGACTGAGAAAAATCAGAGGAAGGATAGATAATAATGATAGATATGTTCATAAACGTCTATCTACCTCGCTTCTTTGATTGGGTGATAGAAACCTCTATTATGGCAAGTATATTAGTTGGCCTAATCTTATGTGTTAAAGTTTTGCTTAGAAATAAATTAACCCCACGATGGCAATATCTATTATGGATGATATTAATTGTAAGACTTCTATTACCATGGTCACCGGATAGTTCCTACAGTATCTATTCTATCCTTTCGCACGGTAATGGCACTGCAGTTATTTTTTACCAAGCCCCTGTAACTGTTTCTTCTTCAAAAGAACGTATGCAAGAATTGACAGATATAGGCGACTCAAAGATAACCACAGAAGAAGATATCTATGCATCTGGTTCAACAAAAATAGCTGAAGAAAGTAAGAAACAAACACACAATAGTGAAAAAAGAAATGATGCGACGTTTTCATTTTATACAATCCTTTTCTATATTTGGCTTGCTGGGGTTATCATTCTTAGTTTTACTACTATCATTCTGAATAGGCGTTTATTACTCTACATAAAAAAACAACCTACTATTATAGATGAAAGGATAGTCCGAATTTTTGAAAACTGTAAGAAATCTATGTCTGTTCAACAGGATGCCCCACTACTTTTAGCTGGAAAGATTTCAAGTCCAACTGTGTTCGGATTTATTCGGCCAAAGGTATTATTGTCAAGTGTACATATGAAAGTACTAAATGAGCAACAGTTACGATGCATTTTTTATCATGAATTGGCTCACATCAAACGAAGAGATGTTGGTGTGAATTGGTTGATGCATGGCTTACTCATTTTAAATTGGTTTAACCCAATTCTTTGGTATGCCTACTCATGCATGCGGGAAGATCAAGAATTGGCCTGTGATGCATTGGCTTTGACATTTATAGATTCAGAGGAACAAATAGCATATGGCCACACTATTATTACGCTTTTAGAACATTATACAAATTATTATCAAGTGCCTAGTTTAGCGAATTTAAGTAGAAATAAAAGGACATTAAAAAGGAGAATCCTTATGATTAAAAAGTTTCAAAAGAAATCATATCGTTGGTCTGTATTTGGAGCTGTTGCTGTAATTGCTGTGTCATCTATATCTTTATTAAATGCACGTGCAGATATATCAACCAACCCACAGAAAGAACAAACGGAAGTAAAAAATAATATCAAAGAAGCAAAAACACAAACTAAAGTTCCTATTCAGCAAATTGTAGAAAAGATGATTGGTACAAAAGGACAGGCATTTGCAGAATTTCATGTTTCAGACAGTCGATATGAATCTACACTTGAAGAAATGGAAGTAGCACGGAATCTGTTAACAAAAGAAGAATTTGATCAATTGATTAAATTGCAAACAGAGGCGTATATCATTGATAAAAAGACAAGAGATGTAGGGAGACCTGAAGATTTAGAACCAGACGATCGTAAAGAATTAGAGGAAAATAGCAAAGCTATTGGACCGTTATGGGAAAAAATCTATTCACATTTCACGTTTACTGTAAAGGAGGCACAGAAATTAGTTGATTTTCCAATTAAGAAACCAACTTATGTAGCGAAAGGTTATGAACTAAAGAAGGAAGAAGTTGAAACAGAAATTACAACAAAAAAGCTGAATCCTATCATTCACTCAGAATATAGAGCCGAGGAGTTTGGCTATAGAATTTATCAATCCGCCATTTTAGAAAAAGGAAAAGATCCGTTTTACATGTGGATTAATGACAATGACAAGATAGAAAATTATGAACTAGAAGGTGCAAAAATCACTTTTGCTAAAATGACTGGAAGTAATGTAAAAGGCATGAAGATGATTGTTCCTGCAAAAGGAAAGGACAGTGCCTATCAAGTTGTAATCATTGATGATGTTTTAAATAAGGCTGAATTAGAGAAAATCATGATTTCCTTTTTGAAATAAAAATAGAGTCTCAAGATTCTTTTCTTGAGACTCTATTTTTATTTGAGTTCGAACGAAATCTTCATGTGATAAAAGAAATTAATAATCTATAAAACAAAAAATTTGTACATTTTTACCTGGAGATGTCAATTTTCTTGTTTTGGGATATTTGCTTTTCTTAGCTTAATGGGCATGTGGTGCTACCCCCATACAAGAAAAGAAGAGAATAAGTAATAAGCTGCTTCTGACAGCTATTTGAACAGAGATAGCCAATTGTAAGAGTAAAGAAAAAAAGCATTATCAATTCTTCCATTATTTTAACGGAGGAGAGTGTTTTATTAAAATGTAGAAAATACCGGATTATCAAATGGTGAAGGTATGTGATTATCTTTCTTTTTTATGTAAGGATTGCACTTGTTTTTTCCATTCACTGAAATACATTTTCTTCGTTTGTGCTAGTTCAGCAGGAAGCCTTGCAATGAGTTCTAAGCTATTTCCATCAGGATCTTGAAAATAAACAGATGCATGTGCTTGTTCTGGAAAAACAATCGGTTCAATTGGTTCCATGTTAAAGCCTTTTTTTGCCATAATTCCTTTTGATTCAGCCATTCGATTGCTTGCTCTAAGTCATCCATTTCTATACGAAAGGCAATATGTCTTGAAGCAGGATGATAGGGTATTTTATATTCATCATCTTCCCAAAGTCCAAGCCAACTTTCATTTTCGACAATCCAAAAGAAAGCAATTTTCTTATATTTTTTATATAGTTTAAGGCCAAGAGATTCGTAAAATGGGATGGACCGTTCTAGATTACAAACAGGTAGATGGGCTTCATATAAGCCTTTAATCATTGGATTGCTCCTCCTTTAGAAAAATATTTCTTATTCTCTATTTTATATAATATATGGTTTATTTTTATCATGAAATAGCATGAAAGAGTCTCGTACAAAAGTAACAGAAAAAAAGGGCGCTCATTTGAGTGCCCTTTTAATATCCAAATCCGCCGCCCCAGCAGCTACATCCGATAATAATTAAAAGGATAAACAGCACAACGAGTAAAGCAAATCCGCCGCTAAAACCAAAGCCACTAGCTTCATAACCCATGATTTTTCCTCCTTTCCCAATGCGCATTTGTATAACAAGGGGGGTACTTCATACGTTATGTTTGTTGACCAAAAAGGAGCAGGTCCATTTGAAAAAATAAATCAGATAAAGAAAAACTTTTTTAATCAATGGGAGGATTCCTTCTGACTGATAACTGGATTTTTTATTTTTGCGCAGAATTATGCAAATGTATCGGTCACGAAATAGAAAGCTGAATGAAATTAAAAAAATAACCATAGAATCCAATGGATAGAAGTGAGTAAAATAAAGGGTGTTTTTACAATGATGAATTTTTAATTTATAAATATTTAAATAAATTCGTGTTTTTTTATTTTTTTATATGAGCGGATGTATTATACTTTAAAAGTAATAATATGGAAAAAAGGGGTTTTTATGATAGATATGGAGATGAGACAATTACAAGAGAAAATAGAAAATCAGAAGCAAGAGTTAAGTGTACTTGTGGCTCAATATGGGTTAGCGCACAATAAAGTATTGTTGTTTAGTAGAGAGTTGGATGCGTTAATTAATAGATTTATGAATGAACAGAAAGAAATGGTATGAAATATTGTGCTAAATAAAGAAAGACACTCTTTAGAGTGTCTTAATAGGAAAGAGGAGATAAAACTATTGTTTACAAGCCTCAACATCAATGCCAGCGGCAATTAATTTCTTTTCGCCTTCTCGTTCAATTATTTTTTGTAATTTTGATAAGAAGGAATCGAAGTTTGTGTGCTTAGCAACTTGAAATGTCATTTTATGTTCAATAGGAAGCCAAGTGCGAATATCTGCTTCGTTATGTTGGATCTTTACTTCCAGTTTATCTAGAGCATTTGCAACTTTTGCTTCGTATGTTTCTTTTTCTTCAAATTCCATCCATAAATGATACAACTCTTCACCAAGAGGACCTTCTAATGTTTGTTTAATATTTAATATAGCTTGTTGTTCATTTTCTTGTTTTGTTAATTGTAATTCTTGACTATTCATTGTATCAAAAGCGGGAATATCTCCAGCTTCTGCTTCCACAAGATCATGAATAATGACCATTTTAAGCAGTTTTTCCATATTTACTTCTTTATCTAAATAAGGCTGAACTAAGATAGCCATAAGCGACATGCGCCATGTATGTTCAGCGACACTTTCTTGACGACCGTTTGAAAGCCAGCTATGTCTCATTTCATATTTTAATTTTTCTGCGAGTGCAATGACTTGTAAAATATTATTCTCCATATGGATCCTCCTCATATCAATATATTGTAATTTTAATATAAAAAAGAAATGTGTCAATTTTATGAGGTTATTGCGATAAATAGATAAGGGAAGTATAATAAAAAACGAATGCGAAAACGTATTATCAAAATAAAAAAATAGAAAAATGAAAAAAGGAAGGGCAGAAATATGAGAGATGAAAATCAACCATTAATTAGGCCACAAAAGAAAAAAAGAAAATTTGATATTTCTAGCCCATTTGGGATTATAGTAGGATTTGCTGTTGTAATTGCGGCTATTATGTTTGGCGGAGGTGGAATAAAAGGATTTAAAAATTTCTTGGACGTTTCATCTATTTTAATTGTTGTAGGAGGAACAATGGCAACAGTGGTTGTTGCGTATCGATTTAGTGAAATGAAAAAATATATAAAAAGTATTTTTTCCGTATTGCATAGAAGAGACGAAGATTTAGAACAATTAACAGAGATGTTTGTAGAGTTTTCCAAAAAATCGAAAAAACATGGGTTGTTATCATTGGAAGCTGATGGAGAAGAAGTAGATCATGCTTTTATTCAAAAAGGCATTCGCTTAATGCTTAGTGGATACGATGAAGAGGAGTTAAGAGAGGTATTAACAAAAGATATTGAGACAGAAGTATATGAATTGAAAAAAGGTGCAGCATTGTTAGATAAAATTGGTGATTTTGCACCAGCTTGGGGAATGATTGGGACATTAATTGGTCTCATTATTATGTTGCAAAATCTACAGGATACGTCTCAAATTGGAACGGGAATGGCAGTTGCCATGTTAACAACGTTATATGGATCTGTTATTGCCAATATGATTATGATTCCGCTTGCTGAAAAAGTATACCGGGGTATTGAAGATATATACATTGAAAAGAAATTTATTATGGAGGCAATTTCAGAATTATACCGTGGACAAATCCCTTCTAAATTAAAATTAAAGCTTGATACGTATGTATACGAAACGAAAATAAAAAAAGAAAAACGAGCAGCGTAACTTTTTAGGGGTGGGATGATGATGAAACGACCGCAAAAAGGATCACCTCGATGGATGACGACCTTTACTGATTTAACGATGTTATTGCTTACTTTTTTTGTATTATTAGTTGCGACATCAAAACAAGATACAGCGAAATTATCAAAAATGCTTGAGAAGTTTAGTGATGCAGGGCAAGTGGATGCACAAGTAATGGAAAATACAATACCAGATATTTCTCATGAAAAAAATAGTGAGAAAGTATCGTCTAAAAAAAGAATGGATGATTTGTATAAGAAGCTAAAAGGTTACGTAACAGAGAATGGAATTCAGGAGGTACAGGTGTACCGCGAAGATACAGGGGTTAGCATTGTTATTGTTGATAATTTAATATTTGATACTGGTGATGCAAACGTAAAACCAGAAGCGAAAGAGATCATTAGTAGATTAGTTGGATTCTTTCAGTCTGTTCCGAATCCAATTGTTGTAGAAGGACATACAGATAGTAGACCGATTCATAATGAAAAATTCCCATCAAACTGGGAGTTATCCTCTGCACGCGCTGCGAATATGATTCATCATCTAATTGAAGTATATGACATAGATGCTAAAAGGTTAGCAGCGGTTGGATATGCCGATACAAAACCAGTTGTATCGAACGATTCACCAGAAAATTGGGCGAAAAATCGTCGTGTTGTGATATATGTAAAAGAATAATATATGAGTATTTCATAAAAAAATAATAGAAATACAAAAATTCTTTAAAAAAAATATTAAATTTTCTCGTTTTATTTTGTATAATGAGTGAGAATGATAAGCTGAAATATTATGATATATTTATACATAGAAGGAGAGAATTGAAAAGAATGGCACATAAAATTTTAGTAGTAGATGATGCGATGTTTATGAGAACGATGATTAAAAATTTATTAAAGAGTAATCCGGAATTTGAAATTATCGGTGAAGCAGAAAACGGACTAGAGGCGATTCAAAAATATAAGGAACTTCAACCTGATATTGTAACATTAGATATTACAATGCCAGAAATGGATGGTCTAGAAGCATTACAAGAAATTATAAAAATTGATGCAAATGCAAAAGTTGTAATTTGTTCTGCAATGGGACAACAAGGCATGGTATTAGATGCGATTAAGGGCGGCGCAAAAGACTTTATTGTTAAACCGTTCCAAGCCGACCGTGTTATTGAAGCATTAACAAAAGTAGCGGCGAGCTAATTCATATAAAGAGGGGTGCCACAAAGAATCGAACAATGATAGATATAAAAGTGTGGGCCCCTTTTTCTATTGTTTTTAAAACATTAAATTGTTATACATAAATGAAATGCTTGATAAGGCAGGGGGGTTGAAAATGCAAACAGATTTATTAAATATATTTTTTGAAGAGGCAGAAGAACATTTGCAATCATTAAATGAAAATGTCTTAAATTTAGAACAAAATCCTGAAGATATGGATGTTGTTGGTGAAATTTTCCGTTCTGCCCATACATTTAAAGGTATGTCTGCAAGTATGGAGTTTACAGAGATGGCTGATTTAACACATAAGATGGAAAATGTTCTTGATGAAATTCGTCATGGAAATATGGCAGTTAATGCTGATATTATAGATGTTATTTTTGAATGTATTGATAATTTAGAAAAAATGGTCGCTGATGTACAACAAGGTGGTGTAGGGAATTTAGATGTTGCAGCTACAAAACAGAAGCTAGAAGCTTTGTTAAATGGTGATGTAGTCAGTACAACAGATACCCAGCAACAAATCGAATTACCTGACAATGAAACAGTTTCGCATGAAGTTCATATTACGATTGAGCAGCAAGCAATATTAAAAGCAGTACGAGCCATTATGTGTATAGAAGTTCTACAAGGTTTAGGAGATATTGAAAAAACAGTTCCGAGTATAGAGGAAATCGAAGCAGATGCTTTTGGGTTTGAGTTTACAGTCTACATGAATACAGAGCGGAGCGAGGAAGAACTAACACAAGCTACACTTCATGTTTCTGAAATTGAAAAAGTGGAAGTGAAACAAGCGAAACAGGAACAGCCAGCCATAGGAGCGCAAGCTGAGAAAGAAGCGAAGCAGAGTGCAACATCTTCTTCACAACCAGCTAACAAAGGAACATCTCCTAAAGGAAATGCAAAAGGAAAAAATGCAAAAGTAGAAAATCGTTCTATTCGTGTTCAGTTAGAAAAGATAGAGCGATTAATGAATATGTTTGAAGAAAGTGTAATTGAACGTGGCCGTATTGATGAATTAGCGGAGAAGATTCAAAATAAAGAATTAATAGAGCATTTAAATCGATTGGGAGATATTTCAAAAGATATTCAAAATGTATTGTTAAACATGCGTATGGTACCGATTGAAACGGTGTTTAATCGTTTTCCACGCATGGTGCGCATGCTAGCGAAAGATTTAGGGAAAAAGATTGATTTACAGATTACTGGTGAAGATACAGAAGTCGATAAGATTGTCATTGATGAGATTGGAGACCCACTTGTTCATTTAATTCGTAATGCAATAGATCATGGCATTGAAACGGTTGAAAAACGTCGTGATGTAGGAAAGAATGAGACAGGAACAATAAAATTAGAAGCTTTTCATAGTGGAAATCATGTTGTCATTCAAATTACTGATGATGGAAACGGGATTAATAAAGGAAAAGTATTAGAGAAAGCGATTAAAAATGGTGTTGTAACAGAAGCGGAAGCGAATAAATTAACAGATCGTGAAGTATTTGATCTTATTTTTCAACCTGGATTTAGTACAGCGGAAGTTGTTTCAGATCTTTCAGGAAGAGGTGTGGGATTAGATGTTGTTAAACATACACTCAATAGTCTCGGCGGTCATTTAATTGTTGATTCAGAAGAAGGAAAAGGTAGCATATTCCGCATTGAACTTCCTTTAACGCTATCTATTATTCAATCTATGCTTATTCAAACGAATGAAACACGATATGCTTTACCGCTTGGTAATATTGTTGAAGCAATTCGAATTAGAAAAGAAGATATACAATCATTGCAAGGAAAAGATGTTTTAAATTATCGCGACCAAATTATTGAAGTGAAACATTTAAGTGTGATCTTTGGTGAAAAAACAGCAGAAGAGGTATTTACATCATATGATAATCAAATGATTCCTGTTTTAATCGTGCGTAATACGCATCGTAGCTACGGACTTATCGTAAACACAATTATTGGTCAAAGAGAAATTGTCTTAAAGTCATTAGGTGACTTCTTTGCAGAAAGTGCAAAACATTTCTCTGGTGCGACAATTCTCGGTGACGGACGGGTAGTCCTCATTTTAAACCCAGAAGGTTTATAAGTGAAATGAAACTCCCTAATGTGCAAAGTTGGGGAGTTTTTCGTGACTATAATAATCAACTGTATTATTATTCATTTATATCACAATTCTTATCATAAGTTTGTTAAAATATAACGGGTATAATAGAAAGGCTATATAAACCAAACCATAAGAAAGAAATAGAAATGAGGAGGCGAGAAAAATGCCTGAAGAACATACAAAAGAGGAAACGGAAACTCTTGTGGCAGAAAAAGAAGAACAATTACTTACATCTGAAGAATGTGATATTCTAGGCGAGATTGCGAATATCTCATTTGGTTCTGCATCAACGATTCTATCAACGATTTTAAATAAACAGGTCAGTATTACTGCTCCTCATGTTGAAATGGTAAATTTATATGATGCGAGAGAAATAGAAGTTCCACATGTCGTATTAAATATTCATTTTACAAAAGGATTAGATATAGAAAACTTGTTTGTTCTTCAACAAGATGTTGCGTTGGCTATTGCGGATCTCATGATGATGGGATCAGGTGAAGTGGAAGAAGGAAAAGAACTTGGAGAATTAGAACTAAGTGCAGTACAGGAAGCTATGAATCAAATGATGGGGTTTGCCGCAACATCTATGTCAGAGTTTTTCCAAGATACAGTGGACATGTCGCCGCCGACTATTAAGGTTGTAAAACTACTAGATGAAATGGAGAAAATCTCTGGTAGTGAAGAAAATAATATAATTATTAAAGTATCGTTTGATTTAAAAATAGATAGTCTTGTAAATTCTAAGCTTGTGCAAATTGTATCAGTTGAACATGCGAAACAAATGATAGATAAATTATTACAGTTGTCTAGTGGTACAGAACAAGAAAAGAAAAATATTGAAACAAAAAAAGAAGTAGAAAACAACCAAGAATTAATAGAAACAGACTCTGTAAAAGAGCAATTAACACAAGAAGAAAAAGATGTGTTAGGGGAAATCGCCAATATTTCCATTGGTTCCGCATCAACAGTATTATCGACAGTATTAAATCAACCGGTTAGTATTAGTACACCAAATGTAGAAACAATCAATGCTCGTCATTATGATGGTGTTCCAATTCCATTTGTTATATTAAATGTTGACTTTGTTGAAGGCTTAAAAAATGAAAATGTATTTGTATTTACAAAAGACGTTGCTTTAACGATGGTAGATCTCATGATGATGGGAACAGGTGAAATCGATCCGGACCAAGAGTTAACAGAACTAGAACTAAGTGGCATTAAAGAAATCATGAACCAAATGATGGGACATGCGGCAACTGCCATGTCAGAAATGTTCAAGGAAAAGATGGATATTACTCCACCAACAGTAAAATTTATTACTTTAAAGGAAGAAATGGAATATTTGGGAGGAGGTACAAATTGGAATGAACTAGTTCAAATTACATTTAATATTGAAATTGGAGAACTTGTTCAATCGAAGATGTATCAAATCTTGCCAATCCCAGAAGCGAAGGAAATGGTGCGGCGCCTGTTAGATCCTGTTATAGAAGAAGCTGAAATTGAGACAGGAGAAGTTGTCCAAGAAGAAATGAAGGAAGAAGCAGTTCAAGTATCAGAAGCGCAACCATTCGAGTTCCAAGAAATTCCAACAACTAATGCATTGGGAATCGATGCATCCATTCTTCAAGATGTGGAAGTAAATGTGGAATTTGTATTTGGAAGTACAGTAAAGACAATTGAAGATATATTAAGTTTACATGAAAATGATGCAGTTGTACTTGATGAAGATATTGATGAACCGATTCGAATTTATGTGAATAATATATTAGTTGCATACGGTGAACTTGTTAATGTTGATGGATTTTTCGGTGTGAAAGTTACAAAATCGTTATAAGACGTTAAATAGGAGCTTGAACAAATAGATGAATAGTATGAGATATGTTCTCGTTTGCTGGATGATATTACAGCTACTTCTCTTCTTCCCAATTCAAAGTAAAGCAGAAGAGAGTATACAAGAAAGTAATATCGAAACAATCAACCAACAAGATATGCAAAATAATAAACAGCCAAAAGAAGAAATAGAACACCAAGAAAAGCAGCAAGAGGAGCAAGAACAAAAGTTTGAAACAGAATTAGGTATAGTTACGGTGAGTAAGCCTCAGTTTATGTTAGGAGAACAGCTGAAAATTACGATTGAACCGAAAGAACAAAATGTGCAAAGTGTAAATGGAACACTGCAATTGCAAGTGAAAGAAGGACAAAATGAGCAAGAGCGGTCGTTAATTTTTCAATATGAAGCAGAAGCGAACAAGTGGATTGCATCCTACACAGTTGGAGCTTATGATTTAGAAGGAGATTGGCATCTTCAGCTCATGCAACAGTATGAAGACGATGAAAGTAAAGAAATCATAGAAAAAGAAATAGAAATCCCACTCGTTAACATTAAAAATGAAGCTCCGACTTTAGATAAAGAATTGCCGAAGTTAGAACAACTTGTTGTTGAAGACGCAAAGGATGGGATAATCGAGCGGAAAAATGGTGATATGTTAGAGATTCGTGTGAAAGCCTCCGATGCAGAATCAATAGTAAAAGAAGTGCGTATTGTATTAAAAGGGGAAGAACCGAATAATGATATTACTTTTTTACTAGATTATCAAAAGCATGAACAGGATTGGCGGAAAATTTATGAAGTAACAGAAGCGATGAAAGTGGGGAGATACCATCTTCATCTTGAAATCGTTGACGCTGCTGGTAACCGCTTTGTGCAAGAAAGCTCGTATATTATCTCTATTTTAGAACAAGCATCTAAAGAGAGCGAAGAGCCAAAAGAACAAGTTCAAGAAGAGAAGCAAACGGAAGAGCCGATCAAAGTAGAGAAAGTTGCTGCGAAGGAAGAGACGGTTGTCCCAATTGCTGATGTGCCGAAGAAACAAGAAGAGCAAAAACAGCCTGAACAAGAAGTGAAAAAAGTACAGCCGTCAAAAAAAGATCATCAAACGGTTTCTAAGAAGCAAGAGCAAGTTGAAAGTAAAAAAGAGAAGAAACAGCCAAAAGAAGAGAGATTTGAAGCTTCACAAATATTTATGATAATAGCAGGCTTGTTCGCGTTATTCTTTGTTGTAAAAAGTAATAAAGAGTGGAGCTAACATAATAATGAAATGCGGAAGTGCTTGAAAAGGAGCATGGAAATGGATATTAAGCGCATTGGTATGGAAAACAAGACGTTAGACCCGTTCAAACAGTCTGCGACTATTTCTAAACAGGAGATACATAAAGAGCGAAAACAAAGTAATCTAGTAATTACAACTCAATCTCAAATCATTACAAAGAATCATGAAATCGGTATTTTACTTGCAAATCTTGGTGATGGAAAAGCGCTTACAGCATTTCTCATGAAGGAAATAGATACGATACTTCAGTTATTTTCAAAACTGCATACAGTAGCGAATGAAGGAAAGCAGTCCGAACAAATATATGAGCAAATTGTGAGGAGTATAGAAGGAATTGTAAAGCAGGCACATGTAAAGGGGATTCCTTTATTAGATGGAACGTATGATTATGCCGAAGTACAGCTTGTATTTGGACGGAAAGTATTTATCCCATTATTAGATGTAAGTGGGCTTCTTTCTTTGGCGGAGCAGAATCCTTCTCAAGGTAATTTGAATATGATTATGAGCGTCATTACGACTTATATGACAAAACTATCAAATGAAACTTCATTAATAAATGGTGTTTATCCTTCTCAGGATCGTGATGCGAGTGCATGGCGTGCATTAGCCGAAATGAATATGACACAGTTGTCACACCAATTCAAAAAAGCGATGCAAGAACATAAGTGGTCGATTACGATTTGTTTTTTACTTATATGGATTGTTTGTATTCTTTTCATACGGTCATGATAGAGAGACAAAAGGTCGCTGCTTTCTAAAAAAGCAGCGACCTTTTTATATTTTTTCATAAAAGAACGTATCAAAGCGCTGAAGATTATAGCGCTCAGGAGTTAAAATTTGCTCCGTGCTACCGACAAATAATACGCCGCCTTTTTTTAAGGAACGGCTAAATTTGTCATAAAGTAGCGCCCTTGCTTCTTCTGTAAAGTAAATCATAACGTTGCGACAAATAATTAAATCAAAATTTGTGTCGAAACTTTGTGTCAATAAATCGTGTTGTTTAAAGGTTACTTGTTGTTTTATGCTAGGACTTATTGTATATATATCATTTTCTTTTATAAAATGACGTTTTTTAAAAGCATCTGGTAACTCTTTCAAAGAGCGTTCTGTATATTGACCTTGTTTTGCTTTTTCTAAAATATGAAAATCGAGATCTGTTGCTTGAATTTCAAAGCGAAAAGTTGGCAATCGCTCTGATAAAATGAATGAAAGGGTATACGGTTCCTCGCCAGCTGCACATGCAGCACTCCATGCTTTTAACTTTCCAGTATTTTGTTGGAGCAGCTTTGGTAAAACTTTTGTTTCAAGTGTTTGCCAACGCTCTTTATTGCGGAAAAATTCCGATACGTTAATTGTAATGTGATCGATAAAGTGTGTAAATAATTCTTGGTCATTTCGCAGAGCATTGATAAAATGAGTATAATTTTCAAAACCTTTGCGTGAGAGGAAAGAATCAATTCTTCTCCTCATTCTATCCTGCTTATATAAAGAAATATCTATATGGAATTGTTGTTTAAGACTCGTTATAAAATAATTATAATTTTGTTCATTTATCATAGTTATATAGGCACAATATATTGTATTGTGCCTCCCCCTTTTTAGATGTATTACATCATGCGGATTTTTTGTTCAAAGCTTTTTTTTACTTGGTTTTGCTGTAATCCGGGTAAATCATAAATCACTGCATCAACCCCCGCATCCTTTGCGATATCGACAGGAATAACAGACGTATGTTTATCTCCATTGTAAAAGCAGAAAACTAACTGACTGCCTTCCACAATTTGTTTGATAAAAGACATATACTCTGAGCGATAAATAGAATCATAAGGGTAATCAAATGTGATATATTGTGCTCCGTATGCTTTTAGATAATCGACCGCTTCTTGAAATTCATCTGTTAGTAAATGTAGCGATTGCAATGTGTACAGGCATAAGTTTGGAGCCAAATGTTCATTTTCTATAAAGAAATGAAGCACTTCATTTTCAATAGATTTGTAACATAATATGTGAATTTTATGTTTGTGAGCATAGTCTAATAAAAAAGCTTTTATTTCTTTTCGATCTAATGCTGTTAATTGATTTGAACCACAAAGAAAAATATTCATAGATTTGCGCCACCTCATGCTAAATTGTAACATAACTTCCGCAAAAAATAACTGCAAAATATCGTTATACAGAGTATAATTATAAATAACCGGATTTTACGATTAATAAATAAAAAAATAAATAAATGTATAGGTGATTGATATGCTACGTTCTATTTCGCACAATCCAATTTTATCGCATATACCACCTGCAAACCAAATGCCGAAAGAAGCAAACTTGAGAACTGGACTTGCTTTTTCGGAGAATTTGCATGCGGATTCAAAGAAAGATAAGTTGCTAGAGCAAATGGAAGCATTTGTTGATAATATTGGAGAAATTAAAGAAAAAATTGAATTAGAGTTAACTCTTGATAATGTAATGGAATATAAAAATACAGTGAAATCATTTTTGAATTTCTATGTTGATCATGTATTACAGTACAAAGATGTTATGTCGCGTCATCCAAGGTATGGATATTCGCAAAAAATGACAATCGTGAAACAAGCTGAAACGGGCTTAAATGAATTAGAGGATGTTATGAATTTAATTAATACAAAAACAGGTCATTTAGAAATATTAAACCAAATTGGAGAAATTCATGGTTTAATTGTGAATCTAGTATTATAAAAAGGAAGGAAGTTATATGTACATACAGTTATATGAGAAGCTCGTTGTCATTCAAAAGGCATACGAGAATATTAGTGTGCTTGGAGAACAGATATATGAGAATTTAAAACAAAAAAACATAAATGAAGTACAGCGACTGCAAGTGGAACAACTGCGATATATAGATGGTGTAAAACAACTAACAACTACTTTCAAAGATAGCGTTGTTCAATGTTGTCAAGAAAATGGCGTTGAACCATTTCGAATGCATTCGTTGTTTTCGTATTTTTCAGAAGAAGAAATTAAAAAAACAGAAGAATTACAAAAAAAACTACTGGAATTAGAAAAAAATGTAAAAACAATTCTGTTGAAAAATCAATATTATTTAAATATATTATTAAAAACTACAGAAAGTATTGTGGATTCTGTTTCTGAATACAATCAAGAAAAGAATCATAATTCGCAAATCTTTATGAATGAGCTATTGTAAAGGAGAAGTGAAAAATTATGAGATTATCTGATTATAATACACCGCTATCAGGCATGTTAGCGGCACAAGTTGGGTTGAAAACAACACAACAAAATCTTACTAATATTCATACACCGGGATATGTGCGTCAAGCGGTAAACTACGGATCTGTGGGAGCGAATAATGGAAATACACCAGAACAACGAATTGGTTATGGAGTTCAGGTAATGGGTGTAGATCGTATTACAGATGAAATTAAAACAAAACAATATAATGAGCAATTATCTCAGCTGTCTTACTACGGGTATATGGACGATGCTTTATCACGAATAGAATCTATTATAGGGACAACTGGGCCGAATTCATTGTCTAGCTTGATGGATGGTTTTTTTAATGCATTTCGTGAAGTAGCTAAAAATCCAGAACAAGCAAATTATTATGATACGCTTATTGCTGCAACAGGTAAATTTACAAATCAGTTAAACCGCATTGGAAGAGATTTAGAAGAAGCGGAAATGCAAGTATCAGCAGATATTCAAGGGCATGTAGACGAGTTTAATCGTCTTGCTGAAAGCTTAGCAAAAGCAAATGAAAATATTAGAGAGGCTGGTTTGAAAGTGCCGAATCAGCTCTTAGACGAGCGAGATCGGATTATTACAGAAATGTCTCAATATGCTAATATAGAAGTATCTTACGAATCTGGAAATCCTAATATTGCGAGTGTTAGAATCTCTGGTGTATTAGCAGTAAGTGGACAAGATACGTATCCACTTCAATTACAAAAGGAGAAAGAACCGATTTCAGTACAAATTTCCGGAACAGATATTCCATTAAAGAGTGGGAAAATCTCATCTGCAATTGATATGAAAGTAAAGATTACTGGAAATAAGGACAAGCATGTTAAAGGCTATAAAGATTCTTTAAATGAATTAATGTCTGCTATCAAAGATCAAGTAAATGGAGTTATGAAAAAAGATTTCTTTGTTGGAGATATTTCCAAAAATATTCGTTTAAATCCAGAACTTGCAAATGACGTTTCAAAAATGAAAATTTCTACTGAAACAGCAAAAGAATTGGCAGGAATTTCAGATAAAGAATATACAGATGGACTTTCTTATAAACAAGCATTAGATAAATTTCTTGTTGGAATTGCATCAGATAAAAGTGCAGCAAGTGCCTATAAGGATATTCATACAAACTTATTCACAGATACTGAACAAGAGAAAATGAGTATGGAAGGCGTTAATATGGAAGAAGAAATGGTTAACTTAATGGCCTTTCAGAAATATTTCGTTGCCAATTCGAAGGCAATTTCAACAATGAATGAAGTATTTGATAGCTTATTTTCTATCATTCGATAAGGGTAAATTTAATTAATTTATAAAAATTAAACAATAAAGAAGGGGATTTTATGAGAGTATCTACATTCCAAAATGCAAATTGGGCTAAAAACCAACTGATGGGTTTAAGTGTTCAGCAACAATATCATCGTAACCAAGTCACTTCAGGTAAGAAAAATTTACATATGAGTGACGATCCGCTTGCTGCGGGGAAATCATTTGCAATCGAACATTCATTAGCAAATATTGAACAGATGCAAAAAGATTTAAAAGATTCAAAAAATGTTTTGTCTCAAACTGAAGCAGCGTTACAAGGTATTACGAAATCTTTAACAAGAGTCGATCAATTGGTTCTACAAGCTGTAAATGGGACGAACGGTCCAAAGGAAATGAAAGCGATAGGTACAGAAGTTAATCAATTGTTAAAGCAAGTGGTATATTTGGCTAATACAAAAGAACAAGGACGCTATCTTTTTGGCGGGGAAAGTGTAGAAAAACAACCTTTTACAGAAGATGGTACATATCAAGGTGGAAATAAAAATGTTACATGGGAATTAAATGATGGCTATGAAGTGACAGTTTTTCGTAAAGGGGATAACTTGTTATCTTCAGCTATTCAAACATTAAAGAAAATGGGAGATGCATTACAAAATGGTGATAAAAAATCCTTGGAGCCATTACTAGAAGAAAATAAGCAAAATTTAGATAAGGTGTTGAATCAAACAACAGAATTAGGTGCAGTAATGAATACGTTGGATACATTCAATACAATTTTAAATGAACAAAACTTAGCGCTCCAAGAAAATCGAAAAGAAATCGAGGATGTAGATTTAGCTGTAGCAATTTCTGATTTAGCTTATATTAATGCAACGTATGAAGCGACATTAAAATCAGTAAGTACGATGAGTAAAATTAGTATTTTGGATTACATGTAATGATAAGAAGGAGTGGATATAAATGGGAGGAACAATCACCAATGTAGGTGGTAGACAGCAGATTTGGAATTTAGGGAATAACATAATTGATACCTCTAATTTAGTAAATTTAGAACTGCAAGCTTTAGAAATGAAAAAAACGCCTTATGCAAATCAGAAACAAACACTCACTAATGAGAAACTTATTTATGCAAGTGTAAAAAAAGAATTTGGGAATTTTTATCAAATTTTTAAAGATTTATCTGCATTTAAAGGGAATGAAAAGAAAACAGCAGCCTCTAAAGATGGATTTCTTACGGCCCAAGCGGATGCTTCAGCAATTGCAGGTACATATACGATTACAGTTGAAAAGGTTGCACAAAGACATCAAATTACTACGGCTCCAGCGAATTCAACAAATACAACAGGGACAATTCAGTTGGATGATAAAATTGGAAAAGACGATACATTTAAAATTGGTAGTAAAGATGTTACAGTTACAAAGGATATGACGTATAAAGATGTAGTTAACAAAATTAATAATGGAAACTATGGTGTGTCTGTATATTCTCTAGGGGGACATTTATTTTTTACATCAACTACAGAGGGTAAAGATGGCGAAATAAAATTAACTGATGGAAGTAATGGCTTTTTAAAGAGTATCGGATTAATAGATAGTACCGGTGCAATCGCAAATGAGATTACAAAACCATCAGATGCGGAATACACAATAAATGGAATTGCTGGAACTAGTAAATCTAATAAAATTAGCACTCTTCCCGGTGTGACTATTAATTTAGAAAAAGAAACAACGGAACCAATTACTTTGACAATTCAAGATTCTGATATAAAGGATTCTATTAATTTAATCAAAAAAATGAAAGATGAATATAATAAAGCTGTTTCAAGTTTAGATTTGTTTGCAGGTAAAAATGGTGCTTTGCAAGGAAGTAGTGTGGCATTTTCGATTCAAAATGCTATGACAAATCTTTTTTCATATTCTCAAGATAAAACATTTCTGTTCTCTTTTGGTATCGAAGTTGATAAAACAGGAATTATGAAATTAGATGAAGCGAAGTTGGCAACTGCATTTAAAGAAAATCCAGAAACAACAAAACAATTTTTCTTTGGTTTAAATGGTTTAGGACATAATATGGAGAAAAACCTTGATAAGATATTTGGTGATGAAGGTTTTATTGGAAAGCGATCTAAAAGTATTGATGAGCAAGTAAGCAAATTAAATCAAAAAATTAGTGACATTGATACAATTAATAAAACGAAACAAATATCTATTATTGATAAGTATGCTAAGTTAGAATCTACACTGGCTTTACTTGATATGCAGTTAAAAACTATGAAAGCTATGACAAAGCAAAAAAGTGATGATTAATGAAAATTGAGGAAGTGTTAGTATGCAAGCGTGGCAACGATATATGCAAAATGATATTATGACAAGTAATCCAATTAAAAATACAATCTTCATTTATGAAAGATGTATTGTTGAGTTTCAAAAATTAGAGCAATTGCTCAGTGATTTTCAAATTCAAGAGGGAGAAATACTCCTTGAAAAATTAGAACGTATTTTTGAAGAGCTAAAATTACAGTTGAATCCGGAAATTACAAAAGATTTATATGACAGCCTTTACGGTTTATATGATTGGATTAGCTCTCAAATTCAAATGATGAAAATAACACGTGAGGCGAAAGATATTGATGCAATTGTAAAAGTATTACAAGATTTAATAGATGGATATCGTGGGGCGTTGGAAAATGCACAATGATATTTATCAAGCTTTTGTTAGCTGTTTTAATGAGATAGGGGAACTAAATGTAACGGAGGAAGAATTCTCTGAAAAAAGTGAAATGCTAAATCGCTGGATGATGACGTTAGATGAGGAAATGCGTGCTCAAGTAGCAGAACAAGTGAGTCCTTATATTATTAAGGCTGCACAACATATTCGAGATAAACAAAAAATATTAGAAGAAATGATTATGTCAAATGATGGACGTATGAAAGCAAATGCTTTTTATGGGAAATATTGATAAGTGCATGGTTAATATTTGCAATGAAAACATATTACTCACATAACATGTAAGAGAAATCTTTATGTGAGTAATATGTTCATTAGTGAATGATGAATTCCGCTGATAGAGGTTTCATTTTATTAAAATAAACAGAAAAGGAAATTTATTCGACGAACTAGTATAAAAGGAATTTTTATCTTGTTTTTTTGTATTATTTTTTACATTTTTTTATTTTTCTAAAGACAATATTGGAAAAATGGCATAAAATATTGAAGGATGCATAGTAAGGTATTATTGTAATAAACGAATACATATAAGAGAGTGAAGAATGAAGTGAAACTTCCATCAGTGGATGAATACGGTTGGCTCAGAATGATAGAAAGGGTGTGGAATATGCCGGATTTAGTTAGTGACGTAGGTCATTATATGAACTATTTGGTAACAAAAAGAAATACGATTTCTAATAATATTTCTAATGCGAATACACCAGGTTATAAAGCACAGGATGTTACATTTTCTGAACAAATGCAAATGAGTAATGAATTGTATAAAAAAAATGCATCTGATTTAAAGACGAATTCAAGTTTATATCAAACAAATAAATTGCATTTGCCAACAGCAAATGTAAAAAATACATATGCAAAGATTCAAGAGAAATCGATGCAAGTAAATAAAGATGGAAATAGTGTTGATGTAACAACAGAAATGCTAGATTTGCTAAAGACAAATCAATTATACGGTATTTCAATCAATGCGATTAATACACAGTACACAATTAATCAGGCAGCAAGAGGACGTTAAGAAAAAAGGAGAGACAGCTATGTTTCAGGCAATTAATGCAAGTGGATCAGGACTAACTGCCGCACGAAAGTGGATGGAAGTAAGTTCTGATAATATTGTCAATGCAAATACAACAAGTGCACTAGATGGGGAACCTTATCGTCGTCGCAGTGTTGTATTAGAATCAAACCGTAATTTTGCAAGTATGCTCAAGGAAGCTCCAAATGATGGAGTGAAAATTACACGAATTGAATCAGATCCAAATGAAAATTTGGTTTATAACCCGTCACATCCACATGCAAATGCAGAAGGGTATGTTCGTTATCCAAATATTGATATGACAGCTGAAATGACAAATGTTATGGTTGCACAAAAAATGTATGAAGCCAATACAAGTGTATTAAATGCAAATAAAAAAATGCTCGATAAAGATTTAGAAATCGGCAGAGGATAATAGGAAAGAGGGAGAATATGAAAATTGAACCAATGTTAAATACACAGCCATTTGGATCTATTCAATCAATTGGTACACCTAAGAATTCGCAATCGTCCGTGATTGAGGGCAAGAGATTTATCGAATTATTGGAAGATATGAATCAAACACAAAATAACGCTCAAACAGCAGTATATGATTTGCTTACGAAAGGTGTAGGAGAGACGCATGATGTCCTTATTCAGCAAAAAAAGGCAGAATCACAAATGAAAACAGCTGCTGTTATACGTGACAATCTGATTGAAAACTACAAGCAGTTACTTAATATGCAAATTTAGGAAAATGGACGGGTGTGTTTAAATGGAAAAGATAAAAAATGTTTTCCAATCGCTAAAAACATGGCATAAGATGGTTATTGGTGCTGCGATTTTAGCGATTGGAACAGGAGCGCTTTTATATTTCACCTTGCCAGATAAATATGTTGTTGTCTATCAAAATTTAAATGATGCAGATAAGCAAGAAATTACAGCAGAATTATCAAAGCTAGGTGTAGATTATCAGTTAGTTAATGATGGAGCTATTAAAGTTCCAACAAAAGATGCTCCTTGGATTCGAAAAGAAATGAATGGAATGGGATTGCCGTTTAATTCAAAAAGCGGTGAAGAGATTTTATTAGAAAGTTCTCTTGGATCTAGTGAACAAGACAAGAAGATGAAACAGCTTGTCGGTACGAAGAAACAACTTGAACAAGATATTGTAAGAAACTTTGCAACAATTGAAAGTGCTAATGTTCAAATTACGTTACCTGAAAAAGAAACGATTTTTGACGAAGAAAAGGCGAAAGGAACGGCTGCGATTACAGTTGGGGTAAAACGTGGTCAGCTATTAACTGAAGATCAAGTTGCAGGTATTCAGCAAATGATTAGCGCAGCAGTTCCTGGAGTAAAGCCAGAGGAAGTTAGCGTTATTGATAGTAAAAAAGGTATTGTTTCAAAAGGTGCGGATGCATCAACACATGCAAGTTCGTCTTCTTATGAAAAAGAAGTAGAAATGCAACAGCAAATTGAAAACAAGCTGAAACAAGATATTGATGCGACATTAATGACAATGTTTAAAGCGAATGAGTTTAAGGTTAATACAAAAGTTAGTGTTAATTATGATGAAGTGACACGTCAATCCGAGAAATATGGTGATAAGGGCGTTCTTCGTAGTAGACAAGACCAACAGGAACGTTCAACTGCGCAAGAAGGCGCTGACGCAAAACAAGGCGCAGGTATTACGGCAAATGGCGAAGTTCCAAATTATGGTACGAATAATAATCAAAATGGTAAAGTTGTTTACGACAATAATAATGGTAATAAAATTGAAAACTATGAAATTGATAAGACAGTTGAGACGATTAAAAAACATCCAGAATTAACAAAAACAAATGTTGTTGTTTGGGTAGATAACGATACATTAACAAAACGAAGAATTGATATGACGACATTTAAGGAAGCAATTGGAACAGCAGCTGGTTTACAAATTGATCCAAATGGAGAATTTACAAATGGCCAAGTGAATGTTGTTACTGTTCAATTTGATCAACAAAAAGAAGAGAAAACGAAAGAACCAGAACCGAATGGCTTCAACTGGTGGTTAATCGGAGGAATTGCGGGAGGACTTCTTGCATTAGGTGGTTTGGTTTGGTATTTATTAGCAAGACGTAAGAGAAAACAAGAAGAAATAGAGGAATATGAATCATTGGCAGAGGAAGAAGTAGCAGCTACTGATGAAACAATTATGGAAATTCCTGAAGAAAAACTAGAACCAACAGAACAGGCAGAACCAACAGAACCAACGTTAGATGAACAAGTGCAAGATGCTGCAAAAGAGCATGTAGAGGGCACTGCAAAAGTTATTAAAAAATGGTTAAATGGACAGTAAGGGAGGAAAAATGATGCTAGATGAAATCTCCTCCAAAGAAAAAGCTGCGATTCTTATTCGGACATTGGATGAAAAAGTAGCAGCGAAAGTCATTGAATATATGACAGCAGAGGAAAAAGAAATATTACTGCGTGAAATCGCTAAATTTCATGTGTATAAACCTGAAACATTAGAAAATGTATTAGGACAATTTTTATATGAATTAAATGTGAAAGAATTGAACTTAGTTACGCCAGATAAAGAATATATTCGCCGCATATTTAAAAATATGCCGGAAGAAGAATTAGAAAAGTTATTAGAAGATCTCTGGTATAACAAGGACAATCCATTCGAGTTTTTAAATTCACTTACAGATTTAGAGCCATTACTAACGGTTCTAAATGACGAATCGCCGCAAACAATTGCTATTATTGCATCGTATATTAAACCGCAGCTTGCTTCACAATTAATCGAAAGATTGCCAGACCATAAGCGTGTGGAGACAGTAATGGGTATTGCGAAACTTGAGCAAGTGGATAGTGAGTTAATCGGCAAAATTGGTGAACTATTAAAATCAAAATTAAATAATATGGCATTTAGTGCTATTAACAAAACAGATGGACTTAAAACAATTGTTAACATTTTAAACAATGTTTCGCGCGGTGTGGAAAAAACAGTCTTTCAAAAGCTGGACGAAATGGATTATGAGCTATCTGAGAAAATTAAAGAAAACATGTTTGTCTTTGAAGACTTGCTCGGTCTCGATGATCTTGCGCTCCGTCGCGTCCTAGAAGAAATTACTGATAATGGTGTCATTGCGAAGGCGCTAAAAATTGCTAAAGAAGAAATTAAGGAAAAGTTATTTACATGTATGTCTTCTAACCGTAGAGACATGATACTTGAAGAATTAGATGGTTTAGGACCACTTAAGATGACTGAAGCAGAAAAAGCGCAGCAAACCATTACAGGTACTGTTAAAAAGCTAGAGAAAGAAGGAAGAATTGTCATTCAAAGAGGTGAAGATGATGTCCTTATTTAAAAACAGAATTCCTAAGAATTCTGTTTCTTTTTCTGAGGAAACGTATGAATTACAATTTCCAAAGCCAATTCATTCAGAACACGAAGAAATAGAAATAGAAATAGATCATGCAGCATTGCTTGCTCAGCAAGAGATGCTGCATACTGAAATGCACAAATTAAGAAAAGAGCAGCAAATATTTCAAGAAGAAAGACAACAATTTTTGAAGGAAAAAGAACAATTCCACAAACAGGTTGAGGAACACATGCAACAAATGGAGATGGAGCGTGCTCAATTTCAAGAGAAACAGCAAGAAACGGCCTATGAATGGGCAGAATTGCTATGGGATCAATCATTGCAGCTTGCTGAAAAAATTGTGAATCAAGCGATAGATACAAGAGAATTGGATATTCTTCCAATTTTAAAAGGAATTGTTCAAACACTTCCAACTTCGTTTGAAAAACTAATTATAACGGTTCATCCAGAAACTGTTGAGCGCATCGAAGAAGAAAAAGAACATTCGAAAGAGTATTGGCTTCTAGAGCTTGTAGAATGGAAATATGATTTTTCCTTACAATTTGGTGAATTTGTCATTGAGGAAGAAAAAGAGTTTTTCGAATTTAAGTTCAAGCCTATATTTGAAAAACTTCGTCAAAAGTGGGAAGAACAAAAGGTATTTGAGGAGACAAATGTATGAACAGTATGTTAATGAATCAACATCAGAAGTGGAATACATTTATCGAAACGTCGTTTTATATAAAAACAGGAAAAGTGCATAGTGTGCAGGAACAGTTCTTTATTTCGAAAGGTCCAAAAGCTAAAATTGGTGATGTTTGCCTTGTTGGGGAACATCACGTTTTATGTGAAGTGATTGCAATTGAAAAAGAAAATAATATGTTGCTTCCATTTGAACAGACCGAGAAAGTATGCTATGGGGATTCTGTTACATTAATTGCGGAAGACGTTGCAGTGCCTAGGGGAGAGCATTTACTTGGGAAAGTGTTAAGTGCGAATGGTGAGATTTTAAATGAACCGAGTGAGAATATCCCGCTTCAAAAAGTAAAACTAGATGCACCTCCTATCCATGCGTTTGAAAGGGAAGAAATTACCGAAGTATTTGAAACAGGAATTAAATCTATTGATGCAATGTTAACAATTGGAGTTGGTCAAAAAATTGGTATTTTCGCGGGATCAGGTGTTGGTAAATCAACATTACTTGGAATGATTGCGAAAAATGCGAAGGCTGATATTAATGTGATTAGCTTAGTAGGGGAACGTGGTCGCGAAGTGAAAGATTTTATTCGTAAAGAACTTGGAGAAGAAGGGATGAAAAAAAGTGTTGTTGTTGTGGCGACTTCTGATGAAAGTCATCTGATGCAACTTCGTGCAGCGAAGCTAGCAACATCAATTGCTGAATATTTCCGCGACCAAGGGAATAATGTTTTGCTTATGATGGATTCTGTTACGCGCTTTGCTGATGCAAGACGAAGTGTCGATATTGCAGTCAAAGAGTTGCCGATTGGTGGAAAAACACTCCTTATGGAAAGTTATATGAAAAAACTACTTGAACGTTCTGGAAAAACAAAAAAAGGGTCTATAACAGGTATATATACTGTTCTTGTTGATGGTGATGATTTAAATGGTCCGGTACCAGATTTAGCTCGTGGGATTTTAGATGGTCATATTGTATTAACGCGTGAACTGGCAACGCTTAATCACTACCCAGCTATTTCTGTGTTAGATTCAGTGAGCCGTATTATGGAGGAAATCGTAACGCCGGATCATTGGAAGCTTGCAAATGAAATAAGAAAAACGCTATCTATTTATAAAGAAAATGAATTGTATTTTAAATTAGGAACAATTCAAGAAAACGAAGAGAATGCTTATATTTTTGAGTGCAAGAATAAAATAGATGGTATAAATACATTTTTAAAGCAAGGCCGGACAGATTGTTATCACTTTGAGGATATTGTTCAAGCGATGCATCATATTGTATAAGGGCCTCGCGTATGAGGTCTTATTTTTGTTTTTAATATTTCACAGATTTTTTTTGAAAAAAACTATATAATAGAAAAAGAGAGCGTTATAATAGAAAGGGGTTATAGAAATAGGTGAATAAACAGCAGTATGATACGATAAAATTGCAAATCAATCAAGAAAAAGAACAGGTTTTAAAAGAAGTATACAAATTGACTTCTGAAAAAAAGAAACTAGAGCAACAAAAAGAATATGATTTACATGTTTTTCAGTCGCGTAGTAAAATAGCGAAAAATGGAAAACGAATTATGGTTGGTATGCTTTCTTCTCATACGTTTTCGCCTGAAAGAATAGAAGAATGGAATCGGAAAATACAAAAAATAGCTGGATTTATTAAGAAAAATGAAGTTTTTTTAGAACAAATAAAAGAAAAAGAACGTGTAATTGATGAAATGTATCAAGAAGATTGTAAAAAACTCACAAAAGAGCAGGAGAAATTAGAAGAAAAAATGCTTCTTGATTTAAAAATGTGCATGAATGGATGAGGTGAATTTTATGATTAATCCTGTACTTCCAGTGCAGCTTCGCTCGCCTCTGCAAAATGAAAAACAGGTAGGATTGAAGTTGAAAGATGAAGATGTTTCATTTTTAACTAAAATGAATGAAGAGTCACTAACTGATAATAAAACAGAAGAGAAACTTAAGGAAACAAAAGAGGAGAATGTATCACAAACACAGGTTGCGGTATCCGATATTTACCGAATGGAAAATGATAACATAGAAGCTCCCTTTACACTTAAGGAGAAAATAGAAGAGAAACAAAAGATGGAAAAATTGCTATTGGAAATTTCTGACCAAGCACTGGCAATGGAACAGTTACGTATGCAACCAGAATTGTTATATCAATACATACAAAAAATACAAGAGTCATATAAAAAACATGGAAATATAAAGATAGATGAGTTACCAGCAAAAGAGATTCAACAACTACAGGCGTTTTTAAAAGACTTTAATATTAAAAATGTTATATGTTTAGAAGATACAATTCAAATGATGCTAGAGAAAGTAACTTCATTAGAAAATATGTTATGCTCTTTTGAATCTATTCAAAAAGAATCATGCGATATAACGAAAGTAAGTGCTCTCGGCTCACCAATGAATCAAGCAGACTTTGAAAATCAACAAATGGAAAAAAACGACATGTTAAAAGAAGCATTTGCTAATACAGAAGATAAAGAAAAGGTTCAAAAGGAAGCTCTTGATGGGTTAGAAGAGAATTTAGAAAGTAAGGAAGATCCTATAAAGAACAAATCAATTGGAGAATCGAATATAAATTCCATTCTTGCTGGAAATGATGCGGTTGTAAAAAAAGGTGACGTGCAATTAAAAATGCCAAAAGTTTCACTTTCAGATTTAGGGAATAAAATGGAGGCGAAAGTAGAGGCGTTACAGAAATTTATTGTCAAGCAAGAAAGAGTATTATTTCAATTAAATCCTGAAAAACTTGGAACATTAACCGTATATATGAAAAAACAAGGTAGTCATATTCAAGTCCATGTTGAAATGGATAAACAAGATGCGAAAAAAAGAGTTGAAATGATTTTTGATGAATTAAAGTTCAAATTGAAAGAGAAAGAGATTCATATTGAATTAAGTTATGCAAATAGGGATCAACAGCGCCAGCAACAAGAGCGTGAGCAAGCACAGAAACAAAGAAAAGTTGTAATGAAAAAAGCAAAACGTACAGAAGAAGATTTTGCTGGTTTATTGGAGGGATAAAAAGTGCCGAGTGTTGGATTAAATGCAACAAATATGAATCATATGCAAGCGACTCAAACACAAGCTCAAACGAAAGCAGGAACCACAACAAAAGCAGATGAGCAAAAAACACCTGGTGTTATGGGAAAAGATGATTTTTTAAAGCTTTTTTTAACAAGTTTGCAATATCAAGACCCATTTAATGCAATGGATATGGATCAAATGATGAATCAAATGTCACAAATGTCTCTAATGGAGCAGGTGCAAAATATGACAAAAGCAGTAAATGCTCTAAAAGATACTGTCAATACAACAGCGCTAGATGGTGGGATGAAGTTTCTAGGTAAGTATATATTAGGACCATCTACTGATGGAAACCAAATATCTGGAAAGGTAGATGCCGTACGATTAGCTGCGAACAATGAAATTCAACTTGTCGTAGGGGATAAAATTGTATTGATGAAATATGTGACGAATGTATCAGATAAAGAGATAGAGACAATTGAGAAACCAGAACAAAAAGAAGATATAAAGACAGAAACTAAGTAATTACATAAATAAGATAAAAAAGCATAAGGAGTGTAAAGGAAATGATTAAATCATTATATACAAGTATTTCAGGCATGAGTGCAATGCAAAACGCATTAAGTGTTACATCTAATAATATTGCTAATGCACAAACAGTAGGATATAAAAAACAAAAAGCTGTGTTTGATGATTTATTATATAACAATACAGTAGGTGCTAAAGGTGATGACACAAAGGCTGGAACAAATCCAAAAAGTATCGGTAATGGTGTGAAATTTAGTGGAACATCCACGGATTACAATGGTGGTTCCATTACAATGACAGGTATAAATGGCCAAGTTGCAATAGAAGGGAATGGCTTTTTTGTTGTAGGTGATTCTCAAGGAAATGGTGTTCAATATACACGTAAAGGAACATTTGGTAAATCTGAAAATAATTATATTGTCAATGGAGAAGGTCAGTATGTATTGGCCTACAAGCTAGACGAAGATGGGAAGCCAGACACTTCACATCCGGCAGGTCCAATTTCAATTCCATTAGGTTCAGCAATTGACGGAGAAGTATCCAGTAAAGGTTCATTGATAGGTAACCTTTCTAGGGATAACAAGAAGATTATACATGATTTTCCAGTGTTTAATAAATCTGGGGATAACATTACTATGCGTGTACAGATTGAACAAGTTACGGAGCTCGTAGATCCAGACTTACCGATAGGTGCTGATGGTAAACCAATATTACCAAAAGATGATAAAGGTAATCCGATAAAACCAGAAAAGGTAGAAAAGCCAGTTCCAGGTAAGTACAAGTATACTGTGTTAACACGTAATAACTCAAAAAATGAAAAAGAATTTACTCCAATTGCGGATGATAAAGCACCTGGAGAGAAAAAACCAACTTTAACGAAAACTCTTGAATTTGATCCTATTACTGGTAAATTAACAAGAACTGATGAGGCTGTTGTACGTGATCCAGTGACAAAAGAGGTTATAAAAGGAGGACAAGTAGATATTCCATTTGGTGGGGACACTTTCAAGTTAAATTTAAGCCAGCTGACAAATTTGCCAACGAAAGATACATTGGATCATAAAGATGTAAATGGTAGGGCAGCAGCAGTAGCAATGGATTATAAGATTTCTGATAATGGTTATGTAATGGTAACTTATTCAGATAATAGTACTCGGGCTGTTTCTCAGTTAGCAGTAGCGACATTCAAAAATCAAGATGGTTTAATGAAAGTAGGAAATGGTAACTATGTTCCAACAGCATCTGCAGGTGATCCATTTATTGGTGTTGCTGAACAAAATGGTGCTGGAAAAATAATAGGTGGTGCACAAGAAGGCTCTAACGTTGACTTATCTGTTGAATTTGTTGACTTAATGCTATATCAACGTGGATTCCAAGGAAATGCAAAGGTAATTAAAGTGTCGGATGACGTATTAAACGAAGTTGTAAATTTAATTCGATAATACAGGGTAGAAACATGTAGTAACTTCGATAGTTGCTACATGTTTATCTGATAGATGGAAAGGGTTTTTTCGGATTATGACAAGACAAGAACGAATTTTACAATTACCTTTTTTTCAAGATAAGCCAGAACTTGCAAAACAAATTATAAAAATAGAACAAGAAGAACATCGCTATTTGCCGGATCAATTTGAAATAAAGAAAATTCCGCCTTATACATTTGGAGAAAGACAAGCTGTTATTGGGAGAATTCATGAATTTTATTTTGTAGGTATTTATAGTGAAAACAATTGGAAATATCAAGCTTTTACAGATGTGATGAAGTGCCGGGAATTTTTTATTAATCTGTCAAGTATTACAGAACAACAATTGGCATTTTGGTTCAATAACATTGAACTACTAGCTGCTTCTTAAATGAGACTGAAAGGAGCATATCATATGGTACAAAATAAATATCGAGTTACATTCATTTCACCGAGTGAAATGGAACAACGTACGATTATGTCAGCAAATAGCTTACCCGATTTAATTCGAAAGGTTGAGAGTATTATTGCTGATCCCAACGGTTACTTTGTTAATGATAAGAAGAACAACTGTTATTTTAAAGTAATAAAAGAGAATGTAACGTTTATTCAATATGAATTATTATTTTCAAATAGAGAAATTCATATTGAAAAATTAAAACATGTTGCACCTGCTATATTAAAGAAACTATTCCAAAAGATAAATGACCCTGAACTCTATGTACTTTCTCTTCTTGATGTAGATATTGCAACAAAAGAATATGTATTAGCAGCAATGGAACCATCTTTACGAATGAAAGTGGAAACAGAACTTGCGAAAAAATGGGAATCACTTCCATCGGAAATTGTAGAGGCACAAGAAGTATTATTAGAGGCGTTAGCTTCATTTATACAAGAATAGGTTCATGAGCCATCTATCTGTCATTTTTGTTAGATAGATGACTTTTGTTTATTTTTAAATTTAATAAATGAATATAAGGAACATTGGAAGGGGAGCGACACCTATATGTCACAAGCGCAAAGTATTTTATTAGAAAGCGGAACAAATGAATTAGAAATCGTTACATATACTGTTGGCGAAAATTTATTTAGTATTAACGTAATGAAAGTGCGCGAAATTATTAATCCATTTCCTGTCACATCTGTGCCAGAATCTCATCATGCGGTTGAAGGTGTTGTGCAAGTACGTGGTGAAATCTTACCAGTTATTAATCTTGCGACAGCGTTAAATTTAAAATCTACAAAACCACTGGATCAAACAAAGTTTATTATTTCAGAACTCAATCAAATGAAAGTTATTTTCCGAGTAGATGAAGTGCACCGTATTCAGCGTATTTCTTGGGAACAAATTGATGAGCCATCTTCTTTATCAATGGGGCTTGAAGAAACAACATCTGGAATTGTAAAATTGGATGGAAAAATTATTTTATTATTAGATTATGAAAAAATTGTTTGTGAGATTAGTAATACTAGCTATGAAGCAAATAAACTTTCAGGACTAGAACAAAAAACAGATCGTGCAGAAAAAATTATCTACATTGCGGAAGATTCAGCAATGCTTCGTCAAATCTTAGAAGAAACGTTATCAGCAGCAGGATATACAAAAATGAATTTCTTCAGTAATGGTGCAGAAGCTTTAGCGCAAATTGAAAAGTTGGCGAAGGAACAAGGAGAAAAAATGTTTGAGCATATTCATTTGCTTATCACAGATATTGAAATGCCAAAAATGGATGGACATCATTTAACAAAAGTAATTAAAGATCATGAAGTAATGAACAAATTACCAGTCGTTATCTTCTCTTCTCTTATTACAAATGAACTATACCATAAAGGTGAATCTGTTGGAGCGAATGCACAAGTAAGTAAACCAGATATTCAAGAATTAATCGGTTTAGTTGATAAGCTTGTTTTATAAAATAACACTTCTATGAAAAAAGAGTATATATTCACCTAATTGTAACCTCCCAGTCCAATATTCTTCTTGAATATTAAGCTGGGAGGTTTTATTACATGGAGTAATAAAATAAGACTTTTATGTTTGAAATGAAAGAGAAAAAGTAAAAATATGATATATCTTATGAAGGAATAGCATCTTCTCACTTCGTAAAGCCGCAAAATTTTTTCGGTGAAGTTGTAAGAGTTGTATTATATAATTTACAGGGTAAGGTTTCCTCTGTATAAATAAGAAAAAGATATTTTGAGTTTAATAAAACATTTAATAATAAAAAAATGATTTATTCTATTTCGATATTTTTTATACATTTTTGTCTGTTTATTATTTGACAGACAATTTAGAAATGGTATAATGTGGATGTGAAAAAACTTTCTAATTTCTAGAAAGACGGAAATAACATGAATATTGTGAAAGAATGAGGGGGGAGTGACACAAATTATGTATCACCACAAAGCGATTAATGTATTAAGTCTTTTACAAAACATGTCAAATGATAAGAAAAACGATACATATTTAGAATCAGAATTTAAAAAAATCGAAAAACAATTTCAAGTTGGGTATGAAGAGCTAGTTGATTTATATAATAGAATGGTATTATTTCAAATAGATATTGAAAAAAATGGCGGGATGTCAGCATACGAAAAATCAAATATTACATGGTTAAAGTCTGAACTCGAGCTACTATATGCAGTGTATCAATTTTGTCAACGTCATGATTTAAACATTGCTAACATTTCAAAGTATATTAGTAAAAAAGAATTGAATCTTTTTCAAAAAACGGAGAGTCAATTACAAAATACGTATTATAAATTAAAAAAAGAAGAAATACCGTTTGAAAATATAAAAAAACAAAAGCCAGGACGTAAACGTAAATATGTAACGGTGAAAGAAACAAGCCCAGAGTGGAAACAAGAGCGAAGAGAAATAGCTAGTACAGATATTTCAAAAGTAGGGACGGAGTATAACCTTGTTACAGTACTTTCAGGAATTGTCGATAATTTTGAAACGATTAGCGAGCATAGTGAGAAAAAAGAGTATGAACTTCATCAGTTTATGGAAGGGATTTATAAGTTGTCTAGCATAGCCGCAGGGCGTATGAAAGAAGAGACTGATACGAATGATCTAGAAGGTGAACTTGAGTTCTTACGAAAGGAAAATGAGCGGTTAAATCGCGAAAAAGAAGAATTACTTACAGATGTGAAAGAAATAACACATCATTTGATTCATTTCATTACGAGTTCTGATATTGATCAAATTCGTTCGCTCCCGTATTTTGTAGATGTATGTAAACAAGATTTACATAAATTAGGATTGTACAATGCGCAAGATAGTAAAATGAAGATTATGATTGACCGCAATGGACAAGTGATGACAGTAACACAATAAAAATTTGGGTACAAAATAAAAGGGAGATACATAATAAGATATGTATTTCCCTTTTATTTTGTATGAAATCTTTTCGATTATAGAAAGGGATATCAAATTATAATTGTAGTAACGTTAATATCATTTGTGGCACTTGATTTGCTTGTGAAACCGTACTTAATGTGATTTCTGTTAGAAGCTTATCTTTTACAAACTCGCTCATTTCTTTCACTATATCGGCATCTTTCATATGAGGAGTAGCGTCGACCATAGTGGTTGTATGATTAGTTAAACGTTCAATATTAAAGTATAAGCGCTTTACAAGCGTCTTGATATCTTCTTGATAGAGTGAGATAGTTTGTAAAGCTAAATCTATTTTATTGATAGCGGTTGAAGCTATGATGTTAGTTGGTTTAGAAGAAGAATTATTAATTTGTTGACGTTTTTGTAACGAAGAAGATAAAAGATTAATAGTATTACCAAGATCATTAACTACGATTTTTATGTTATCTTCATATTTATATGATAGAATATCACTTGAAGAATTTCTATTACTTATATAGCTAATTTGTTTTATAAGCTCTTGAAACTCTTTGTCTAGAGTATTTTGATTTACACTAGAATCTATACCATTGACCGTGTGTACAGCAATATCACGCATTCGTATTAATATACGGTTAATGGTTTGTAAAGAAGTGTCCATCCTGCGTAATAACGAAATAGCATTTTCATTATTGCGAATTGCTATATGCACTTGTTGCTCTCTCACATGCATTCTTGTTGCAAGAACAAGCTCGTTATCATTGTTAGCAGTATGATTCATTCGTTTTCTGGTTGTAGAGTGTTCTGCTGTCTGGTTTCCGTATGTTTCGTTTTGATTTAGCATTTGTAGAACTTGTATATTTGTTCCAATTTTCATATTTTTGTACACCACCTTTATATTTAAGTATAAAAAATTTTTATTGGAATTTAAATACCATACTATTAAGTTTTAATATTTTATAAAAAAATATTAAAAAAACATGTAAAATGGTAATATAATGATTATAGGATGATATATTCTTATACATAAAGGAGTTAAAAAGTAATATGAAACCATTTATATCAGCATGTTTAATCGTAAAGAATGAAGAAGATATGTTAAGAAAATGTTTAGAATCTCTGCAAGGTGGAGTGGATGAGATTGTTGTAGTTGATACAGGTTCAACAGATACTACAAAAGAAATTGCAAAAGAGTTTACAGATAAAGTATATGACTTTGAATGGACAAATGATTTTGCGGAAGCACGTAATTTTGCAGCTTCTAAAGCAAGTGGTGAATGGATTCTTGCAATTGATGCGGATGAATGTGTAGATCCAAAGAATCTTGCTGCTGCAATAGAGGAAATCCAATCGCATGATAATAAATTTGATGTGTATGCAGTTGAAATTAATAGTTTTTCGGATAAATATGGAGAGAATTTATCCATGAATCATATGCAAAGGATTTACAAAAATAACGGAGAATTTCATTTTTCGGGAGCTATTCATGAACAAATTGTAGAAAAAGGAGAAGGACGACAAGAATTAGTCTTTTCAGCATTAAAACTTTATCATTATGGATATTTACCAAATGTAGTTAAGAAGAAAAATAAACGAAAGAGAAATATGGATATTCTAAAGAAAGCATTAAAATCTAATAACAATGATGGTTTTACTTATTTTAACTACGGACAAGAGCTTAGAAGCTTAGGAAAAACAAAAGAAGCATTGGAGTCATTTATAAAGGCTTATCAGAATAAAGAAGATGTTTATGAAGAATGGGTAAGTAGATGCTTATATTTTATTGTTGAGATGTTAGTGGAATTAAAGCGTTATGAAGAAGCAATCGTAATTATTAATGATGCAGAAGAAGTCTTTTCTACAGCACCGGACTTTCCGTTTTGGAAAGGTGAGATTTATTTTAAACAAAAACGTTTTGATGATGCGAAAGAAGTATATACACACATTATTTCTAATAATATGATATATCAAAATGCAGTTTTCAATGCTGGAGCAAAAACATTCCTTCCACATGTAAGGCTTGGTGAAATCTATACACAAGAAAGACAACATCAACAAGCTTTACAACATTATGTAGAAGCACTAAATGAAAATGATTCATCCGTTAAAATCATTGTAAATATTATTAGCTTATTAAGTAAATATCATACTCCAGAAGAAATATATGATTTTATAAGCACCCGTCAGATTATTAAATCAGATTATATTCGTACCGAAGTATTAAAACTGTTACTAGATTTAGGTTTAGGAAAAGTAGCATTGCTACTTATGAATGACTTTATAAATCAACAACAGTTACTTATTCATTCGTTGCAATTGAAAGCAAATATGATTATTGCGGAAGAACCCCTACAATTTACAATAGATAATTTGATGTATGGTATACAAATGGAAGTATTCGATATAGCGGACCTTATTGTATTATATGCAATGACAAAAGATGCACATGTTCAAAATATATTAGAAAATTCTAAATTTAAACATGTATTTTACAATTTATTTAATAAAACAAAAAATGCGAAGAAACTAAAACAAGATGAATATTTACCAATCTTAGAGAAAGCAATATGTTTTCAAAAGGAAGAATTTGTAGAAAAACTCATTTCGTACACAAGTTTATTTCCAAAGCAAATTTATGCTAAAATTGCTGATTTATTTTATAACAATGCATATGAAGAAATTGCAATGGATTTTTATCAGTTATCAGATGAAAATCATGTTACTAAGCAAGGATATGTGAATATTATTGAATATTTGCTTATGCATGAGAATCAAGAAGAAGCCTATCGTATTGCTCTTGAAGCACTACAGAAATTTAAAGCAGATTTTCGCTTTTATAAGTATAGTATAGAGATAGAACAAGGCGATACGGAAGGAATTATATCAAAAGCGATTCAGGAATTCTCTGATAGTAATTGGTTGAAGGGAAAATTGTTGATGTCTATTTAAAATTTAATTATAAAATTTTAAAAAGGACAATTTAAAAGAGTGAAATTTAATGTATTAAGAAAATATAAAAATAATTAGGGGCGTAAAAATGAAAATACTAATAGTTGCTTATGATGCTCATCCATGTGAGGGAGGAGTAGATACTTATATTCAAACACTGAAAAGTGGGCTTGAAAAAAAAGGACATTTAGTAGATTTAGTTTCTTATACAGATGTGAAAAAGTTAAACCAAGAGGATATAAAACGTATAGTTGAATATCAAAATGCATTGAATAGTGAATTTAAGGGGAAAGTACCAGAACATGTAATACGAACAGAAGTAAAAAGATTTATTCACAAACAAATTTTAAACTCTGTAAACTCTACTTATGACGTAATTCACTCACAAATAGGTTTATTGAATTCGGTGATTAAGGAAGTCTTTCCGAATATCCCTTTAGTTGGGACAATTCATGGATGTATATATAGTGAAACGCTTATGTGGGAAAAGAATCGGAAAAATGCTGAATTTTATAAGGAATACGATGATGAAGCTGTAAATATTCCAGATAAAATTATTACTGTAAGCTCGTATTTAGATAAAAATTTACCACTAATTGTTCCTGAAAAACGCCTTGTTATTCATAACGGAATAAATGTTTCAGATTTTCAAGTTAAACAAAAAAATAATCAAATAATTAAAATTGCAACAACAGGTAATTTATATCATCTTAAGGGATATGATATACTTCTGCAAGCACTTATAGCATTAAAGAAAGAAAACCTATTATATGAATTAACAATGTTTGGTGATGGATCTGAAAGGGACAAACTAGAGCAAATAGTGAAAATGCATCAATTACCAGTTAAATTTAAGGGACACGTACCAAGGGAAGTATTACAAGAAGAATTGCCGAAATTTGATGTATTTGTACAACCATCCAGACTTGAAAATTTCCCTTTTTCTGTAATCGAGGCTATGGCGTCTGGATGTGCAATTATATGTAGTAAAGTAAACGGAATGAATGAACAAGTACAACATTTAAAGAATGGTATATTATTTGAACCTGAAAATAGTGACCAATTATCTGAATGCCTTCAATATATGATTAGAAATCGAGAAGAAACGAAAAGAATGGGAATTCAAGGGCGAAAAGATGCAGAAGAAAAATTTTCAATTGATATAATGGTTGAAAAACATGAAGAGGTTTACAGGCAAGTAGCTGCTATATATTCTACTACTAATAATACATCAGATGGTTTATGTGAGAATAAAGGGTTAGTAAACCAAAACCACTGGGATACACTATATGAAAACTTAGATATATATAAACCGGCTGAGAATGACCCTTTCCGAGTTTGGATTAATGAACATATTCCAATGGGAAAAGGAAAAAGTTGTATAGAAATCGGGTGTTTTCCAGGAAGGTTTCTAACGATTTTTGGTGATGCGGGTTACACTTTGAATGGTATAGACTTAACACCTAAAGTAGAAAGTATGCCTTTTTATCTATCATCGCTAGGATATTCTATTGGACAGTTTAAAAAACAAGATTTTTTCAGTTTGGATTATTCTACTACTAAGCATGATATTGTTTGCTCTTTTGGTTTTATAGAACATTTTTCAAATTGGCTGGATGTTTTATTAAAACATAGTGAAATGGTTAAGGAGAATGGATATTTAGTTATAGAAGTACCTAATTTCTCGGGCTTCCCATTGAGAGCTATGCGTATGTTTTTAGATTTTAAAAATTATGAAGGACATAATACAGCATCAATGTATCCTGAAGTATGGGAAAAGATACTTTCGCTGCTAGATTTTGAAATTTGTTTTTCAGGTTATTTTGGAGAATTTGATTTCTGGATAGATGAAATCCCGGACAGTCTAACTAAGCAAAAATTAATATCATTAATTATGGAATCTAAGCCGTTTTTTGATTCCATAGACTTACCAGATTGTCACATTAAACCGTATTGTGGTTTAATTGCGAAAAAAAAGACGTCAAAGTCGGTTTCAGCTATTTTAACCAACAAAAGTATACAAGAAACAATCAATAATATTGTGAAGAAGGCTACAAGAGAAGATCAGATTAAAGATTTGAATATCAGAAAAATATACTCATTTTTCGAATTATGGTGTAAATATATGGATGATAAAAAGGTAGGACGAAATTTGTGAACATTAATGAATATATAATTGATAATAGACTTAAAAGAATAGAGACTTTATTAAAAGCCACTTCATCTGTAAATAACAAAAAGAAAAGAGAAAGAGTATATACTAATTTTAAGGCAGTAAAATTGGAACGGAAATTAAGAATTGCATATGTTATGAATCATACACGTGTTTGTGGTGGGGCGAAAATTATTTTAGAACATACAAATCAGTTGGTAGATAGAGGTCATGAAGTATTTATTATTTCTAGAGATGCAAAGCCAGATTGGAAAGAAATAAAAGCTAAGTATATACAAGCACTTCAACAATCGAGTTTTGTGCAATCTATTCCAGATGTAGATATTATTGTGTGTACAGTAGCTGATCAAGTACCTGAATGTTATCTGTTAGGTAACGCACCAGTAATTTTATTTGAACAAGGAGATGTCTATATTTACGAGTTTGATAAAATTCCACAATCTTCTAAGGAGTTTTACCAAAAGATATGGAGATTTCCTATCCCTGTAGTAGGAGTCTCCAAAGTATTGATGGATACATTAGATAAAAATTTTGGTTGTAAGGGGAAAATACTTCATAATGCTTTAAACGATAATTATTTTTATCCACCAATAGTGAATAACAAGCCGCATGATAAATTAAAAGTGTTATTTGTGGGACAAGAAAATAATCATTTTAAAGGAATTTCCATTGTCAGAGAAGCTTTAAAAATTGTACGAAGAACGGGCCGTGAATTTGATGAAGTTTGGGTTAGTCAAACTACACCAAAATCTCAGTTCGATGGCGAATTAGTTATTAATCCTAGTCAGGAACAGCTAGGAGAAATATATAGATCAAGTGATATATTTATTTCGGGCTCTTATTATGAATCTTTTCCTTTACCACCATTAGAGGCAATGACATGTGGATGTGCCGTAATATCTACTGATAATGAAGGGATAAAGGAATACGGTATAGATGGAGTGAATTGTGTACTTGGAAAAATTGGTAATCCGGACAGTTTAGCTTCTTGTTTAATTGATTTAATTGATAATGAGGAAAAAAGAAAGAATCTGATTAAAGCAGGTTATTTAACATCTGAAAAGTTTAAATGGGAAAAAATTATGGTGCAATGGGAAGAATACTTATTTGGTGCAATAAAAGTATGGGAATCTGAAAAGGTGTCGCCACATAGACTGCTTTTAAGAGTGGAAAAATTACCAGTGAATTTAAATGATCAAAAGATGATTGAATACATGAATAAAATTCAAGAGGGTATGCCAGAAGAGTGGTGTCTCTGGTTAACTGAAGGGGAAGAGATAGAAGAGGGAAGTATTTTATACTTACAAAGACTTTTATCACTTGGATTAGACGTAGAATATGGAATACAAATAAATTATCCATGTTATGTATTTAATACACCACTAGTAAGAGTAGAGAATCGACTGATGAACAAGAAAAAGAAATATGATATTGCACCAGAAGAGATGATTGTACTTCCTATTCAAATAAGTAAAAGTTCAAGTTTCCAATTTATCTCAAATTGGATGAGGGAACTTAGAGATCACTATTTAAATCATCGTTTTGATACTATAATTAAACAGCTCAACTTATTGCTATCACAGCTTTCAAAAAAAGATCAGGTAATTGCTATAAAGTGGCTGGTGAAGTGTTTAATAGAAACAAGACAATATAAGCAGGCAATTGAGATTTTAAATAAAGCTTTTTTAATTGCTCCTTCATATACAGATTTCTATTACTTAGCAGCAGAGATATATGTAATATTAGGTCAGGATACTAAAAAATTAACAGAATTAATTAATACATTTGGACCTTCTTTAGAATATAACGAGACGTTTTTAAGTATATGATTTGAAAAGGTAAATATCATTTTGAGGCTGTTTAGAAGTTTTTTCTACACAGCCTTTTTCTAAGAAAAATAATTTAACTAAATACGTATATTATTTGAATTTGAAAATTAAGTAAAATAATGTGAGTATGGATAAAAATGATTATGAAGAAGAGATATATTTTAATTTACAGAATTTGTTTATTAATATAAAAAAATACACCTTTTCAAAGAAAAGATGTATTTTTTGTTTGTAAATGGATTATTGTAATAATTTACTTACCATTTGTGGTGTTTGGTTTGCTTGAGAAAGCATGCTTACACCAGCTTCACTTAAAATCTTGAATTTTGTCATTTCAGACATTTCTTTTGCCATATCAGCGTCTTCAATTTGAGAAGCAGAAGATGCCATAGCAGTTGCTTGGTTGTTTAAGTTTTCAATGTTGTAATCTAAACGGTTTAATGTTGCTCCTAATGTTGCACGGTGATCAGCGATAGAGTTAATTGCTTTATCGATAGCTGAAATTGCAGTATCAGCATCGCTAGCACTTTCGATTTTTGAGTTGTTAATTTGTAGTGAAGATGCGTTAATTGTTTTCAATTCAATATTAATTGTATCAGCTTTAGATGCGTCAGTAGACTTGATGTTAATTGTACTAGCACTGTCAGACATTAAATCTGTACCATTAAACTGTGTATTTTTAGAGATATAGTTGATTTGGTCAGTTAATTGTGTAAACTCTTTTTGTAGAGCTTTACGGTCAGTAGTAGAGTTTGTACCGTTGGCAGATTGCACTGCTAAATCACGCATACGAAGTAAGATGTTTGATACTGTGTTTAATGCTGAATCAGCTGTTTGAATCATAGATTTACCATCTTGTGAGTTACGAGAAGCAACGTTTAAACCACCTTCGTTTGCACGCATACGAGTTGCGATTGCAAGACCTGCTGCATCGTCAGCTGCACTGTTGATAGATTTACCGCTTGATAAACGGTTCATTGAAGTATTCATTTTTTCTTGGTTTTGGCGCATGTACTCTTGAGTACGCATGCTGTTAATGTTAGTATTGATTCTCATTATTAAGAACCCCCATTTTTTATTTTATTTTATTTTTTTGTAAATCTCAAAACGATAATATACAAAAAAATCAATTTCGAGATTTATTGTAATCCTTGTTATAGCAAGTGTCAACTAAAAATTTGAATGAATGAATATAAAAAATAACAGTTTCACATTTTTTTTATTTTTTTATTACATATTACGAAAAGGATTATTGCAAACTTTTTAAAAAAACTCTAATATTAGATTATCTTTGTTTACCGAAAAGGTGATATTATGATGATTAGAAATATAGTAAAAGAAGTTCTTTCCTATAAGAAAGGACAAATTCAGCAAAAGTTAAGTAGTCCTCAATCTTTTGTAAGCAGTCGTTTTCATGAAACATTGCAAAGTACTCCAGTGAAAGAGGTGAAAGCTACTGCGCAGCCTACAAAAGTAGACGAAATGAGCCAATCGACTCAACAACTTGAGATGTCTGAATCAAAGCAGGTAGCAGAGGTTCAAACGGCACAAAAAGAATTTGTGCGCCGTTTCCCAGAAACGAAGAATGAGAGTGTAGACGCGTGGGGATTAACAAAGAAATATAATATTCAAAAAATACGTTCTGGAAATGAAGGGAAGTATATGGATATTATTGAACGAGTAAGTCGTACATACGGAGTTCCGAAAACATTAATTCAAAAAATGATCGAAGTCGAATCGGATTTTAATCCGAAAACGGTATCTCATGCCGGCGCAAAGGGATTAATGCAACTTATGCCAGAAAATGTGAGAGAACTAGGTGTGCAAAATCCATTTTCACCAGCGGAAAATATTGAAGCTGGAGTGAAAGAACTTGTTAGTTATTTAAAGAAAAATAACGGGGATCTCGTTTTGGCACTTGCTTCTTATAATGCTGGTCCTGGCAATGTAAGAAAGTATGGAGGTGTACCGCCTTTTAAAGAAACGCAAGGATATATTAAAAAATATTAAATATTGACGTTTCGAAATAAAAAAATTCATAGTATATAAAGAAAAATATGATATTTTGGTGAACATGATATGGGAGTTGGCTAGATTTGAAATTACAAGATGATATTCCGTTAACAATCTATTTTGAAATTGGGAAAACGAAAAAGAAAATTGAAGATCTGCTTCATATTACGAAAGGTACATTGTATCGTCTTGAAGATTCAACGAAAAATACGGTTCGTCTTATGCTGGAGAATGAAGAGATTGGTACCGGGAAGATTTTGACAAAAAACGGAAAGATGTATGTCGAAATTGTTGAATTGAAAGGATAGGGAAGGGGATTTTCATGAGTGGCGATAAATTAAGCCAAGAGCAAATTGATGCGTTGCTGAAGGCGATGAATGATGGCTCAGAAATGCCAGCTTTTGCGCAAGAGGCAGATAAGCAAGAGAAATTTCAAGAATATGATTTTAATAGGCCAGAGAAATTTGGAGTTGAGCATTTACGAAGCTTACAAGCGATTGCAGCGAGTTTTGGAAAGCAAACGTCACAGTCGCTTGCGGCGCGGATGCGCATTCCAATTGAACTAGAGCCATCAACTGTGGAACAAGTTCCATTTACAAGTGAGTATGTGGAGAAAATGCCGAAAGATTATTATTTATATTGCGTGATTGATCTTGGATTACCGGAGCTTGGGGAAATTGTAATTGAGATGGATTTAGCGTTCATTATTTATATTCATGAATGTTGGCTTGGTGGAGATAGTAAGCGTGATTTTTCTATACGTAGACCGCTAACAGCGTTCGAGTTTTTAACACTTGATAATGTTTTCTCGATTCTTTGTAAAAATTTAGAGCAATCATTTGAAAGCATTGTGGCAATTCAGCCGAAGTTTGTGACGACAGAAACGGATCCAAATGCGTTAAAGATTACGACAGCGAGCGACATTATTTCCTTACTCAATGTGAATATGAAAACACAGTATTGGGATACAACGGTTCGAATTGGCATTCCGTTCTTGTCAGTTGAAGACATTATGGATAAATTAACGTCGGAAAATATTGTGGAACATTCTTCTGATAAGCGGAAAAAGTATACGTCAGAAGTGGAAACGAAAGTCAATCAAGTGTATAAACCGGTTCGCGTTTCAGTAGGGGAACAAAAAATGACAATTGGTGAGCTTGAACAAATTGAAGAGGGCGATATTATTCCACTACGTACAAAGGTAACCGATCAGTTACGTGGGTATGTAGATGGAAAACATAAGTTTAATTGTTTTATTGGCAAGGATAAAACTCGCAAGGCGTTCTTATTTAAAAAATTTGTAGAATAGGAGGGGTTATATGAAGCATGAAGTATCACCTGTATCGTTAATGAGTTTAGAAGAATATACAGGAGAGCATAATGATCCAGCTAAAGCTCATATTGATACTATTTCGGATATTTCGATTGAGCTTGGTGTCAAACTTGGAAAAGCATCGATTGAGCTTGGCGATGTGAAAAATTTAAAAGTTGGTGATGTGCTAGAGGTTGAGAAGAAACTTGGGCATAAAGTCGATGTGTATTTAAGTGATATAAAAGTCGGCATTGGAGAAGCAATTGTAATGGATGAACAGTTTGGTATTATTATTTCTGAAATTGAGGCCGATAAGAAACACGCTGCGCTTCTAAAGGCGCAAAAACAAGTACAGGAAAAAGAGTAGAGGAGGAGTCATATGTCGTATATGACGACCTTATTACAAGTTGTATTACTGTTTGGCGCTCTCGGGTATGGTGCGTACTATATGACCAAAAAGACGCGCAAACAGCAGTTTTTTAAACAAGGTGAGAACGGCCATATTCAAGTAAAGGACGGCGTGTATTTAAACCATCAAACAAGCGCCTTTTTATTTGAAGTGGACGGGAAGCAAGTGTTCACTGTTGTGAGTAATAACGGTGTGCAGTCTGTGCAATTAACAGGAAATCAGTTTCAACAAGCGCTAGAAGACGCGATAAAGAGCGAAACGAAAAAAGTAGAGGAACCATCATGAGAATAAAGAAAAATTTATCGTTAGTTGCGGTCATTTTTGTATTTTCTATTATTTTTGCAAATCCAGCGTATGCAGAGCCAAATGGCTTTATTCATTTTGAAAATGGGAAAGAGTTTACGAGTAATTCAAGTGTACAGTTATTTGCACTTGTAACGCTTTTATCACTATCTTCTTCTATTGTTCTTCTTTTCACGCACTTTACATATTTTATGATTGTCCTTGGGATTACAAGACAAGGGCTTGGCGTCATGAATTTACCACCAAACCAAGTCCTTGTTGGCTTAGCTCTATTTTTGTCGTTATTTACGATGCAGCCGGTTCTTGGACAGCTAAAAAGTGATGTGTGGGATCCGATGACGAAAGAGAAAATAACGGTAACGCAAGCAGCAGAAACGACCGCACCCATTATGAAAGAATATATGGCCAAGCATACGTATAAGCATGATTTAAAAATGATGTTAAAAGTACGTGGGGAAGAATTACCAAAAAATACGAAAGACATTTCGTTATTTACGCTTGTTCCATCATTTACGTTAACGCAAATTCAAAAAGGTTTGCTGACGGGGATGTTCATTTATTTAGCATTTGTCTTTATTGATTTAATCATTAGTACCCTGTTAATGTATCTTGGGATGATGATGGTACCACCGATGATTTTAAGTTTGCCGTTTAAAATACTTGTTTTCGTATATTTAGGTGGATATACGAAAATTGTAGATATTATGTTTAAGACGGTTAGTTAGACAAATGCATAAAAGGATTATTGCGAACTTGAAATAGCATCTTTAGTTAGATACCGATTTAGTTAAGAATATATATGCGATAGGAGTCAACTTTGAATGAATATAACGCCTATTACGGAAATCTTTCAAACTTTTTTTTATAAAGGATTTCAAATCGTACTTCCTGTAGCTGGAGTTAGTATGATTGTTGTTATCATTATTTCAGTGTTAATGGCGATGATGCAAATTCAAGAACAGACTTTAACATTTTTACCCAAGATGGCAACGATTATTCTAGTTCTAGTTCTTGTTGGTCCATGGATGTTTCAAGAATTAACGACTCTCATTTTGGATTTGTATGATAAAATTCCAACATTGTTACGCTCTTATTGAAAAGGGTGATGTGAGATGAGTATAGAGTTGTGGGAAAGTACTTTTTTTGCTTTTTGCCGTATTGCTACTTTTTTATACTTTTTACCTTTTTTCTCTGGTAAATCGGTTCCAGCGATGGTAAAGGTTACATTTGGATTAGGATTATCAATTACGGTAGCGGACAAAATTGATGTATCCCAGGTTACAACAGTTGGAGAAGTTGTAACCTTTGCTGTAACGCAACTGGTTATTGGAGTAGCGTTAGCAAAAATTGTAGAAATGCTGTTGAATATCCCTAAAATGGCTGGTCATATTATAGATTTTGATATCGGTTTTTCACAAGCTAGCTTATTTGATGTAAACAGTGGTACACAATCAACACTTATTGCTACAATTTTTGATGTCTTTTTCGTTGTTATTTTTGTTTCGCTTGGTGGAATTGATTACTTTGTTGCTACAATTTTAAAATCTTTTCAGTATACAGAAGCAATTTCAAAATTGCTAACAACTAATTTTCTGGATAGTGTTTTAGCAACCTTATTATTTGTAATCACTTCAGCTGTTGAGATAGCACTCCCAATTATGGGAACTTTATTTATTATTAATTTTGTATTAATTTTAATTGCTAAAAATGCACAACAACTTAACATATTTATGAATGCTTTTTTAATTAAAATTACATGTGGTATTTTGTTAATTGCGATGAGTGTTCCAATGTTGGCATATATATTTAAAAATTTAACAAATGTATTACTTGAAGAATATACAAAACTATTTAACTTTTTCTTAACGAAGTAGGGGGCGCGTATGGCAAAGGATAATAAAACAGAAAAGGCCACCCCGCAGAAGCGCAAAAAATCGCGCGAAGAAGGGAATATTGCCCGGAGTAAAGATTTAAACAATTTATTTTCGATTCTTGTATTAGCAGTCGTCGTTTATTTTTTTGGTGATTGGCTTGGCTATGAAATTGCCAACTCTGTTGCGGTGCTGTTTGATCAAATTGGTAAAAATGCCGATACGACAGAGTATTTCTATTTAATGGGGATGCTACTTCTAAAAGTATCAGTTCCTGTTCTTATACTCGTCTATGCGTTCCATTTATTTAATTATATGATTCAAGTTGGTTTCTTATTTTCTTCAAAAATCATTAAACCAAAACCATCGCGTATTAATCCAAAGAACTATTTTACGAGATTATTTAGCCGGAAAAGTTTAGTCGATATTGTAAAGTCATTGTTTTATATGTGTTTAATTGGTTATGTTTCGTATGTTATCTTTAAAAAGAATTTAGAGAAGATTGTTAGTATGATTGGATTTAACTGGACCGCGTCGTTAACAGAAATTATTAGACAAATTAAATTTATCTTTTTAGCTATTTTAATTATTTTAATTGTTCTTTCTATTATTGATTTTATTTACCAAAAATGGGAGTATGAGCAAGATATTAAAATGAAAAAAGAAGAAGTGAAGCAAGAGCATAAAGATAACGAAGGAGACCCGCAAGTAAAGGGCAAACGAAAAAACTTTATGCATGCCATCTTACAAGGAACAATCGCGAAGAAAATGGATGGTGCAACGTTTATTGTTAATAACCCAACACATATTTCCGTAGCGCTTCGCTACAACAAATATGTGGATGCTGCGCCAATTGTTGTCGCAAAGGGAGAAGATGAGCTGGCATTATATATGCGTACGCTTGCTAGGGAACAAGAAATACCAATGGTGGAAAATCGCCCGCTTGCTCGGTCCTTATATTACCAAGTAGAAGAAGATGAGGCGATACCAGAAGATTTATATGTAGCTGTCATTGAAGTTATGCGCTATTTAATTCAAACGAAACAAATTGAAGTATAAAAGCGCGTTTGGAGGAGATCTCTTTGTTTAAGATAGATTCTGCAAGAACCTATTTTTCTATCTTTTTAGCAGTGTCATTCGTTGTGGCACTCTTAATTCCACTTCCGCCCTTTATACTTGATATAATTATCGTCTTTTTATTAAGCATGGCAGTGCTTATTTATATGCGAGCAACAAGTATTAAAGAGTGGGACGAATTAAAGTCATTTCCGACTATGTTGTTATTAATCGGGATTTTCCGTGTATCGATTAACGTTTCGACGACGCGGGCGATTTTAACAAACGGAAATGCAGGTCATGTTATTGAAGAGTTTGGTCAGTTTGTAATTGGTGGGAACTTATTAATTGGTATCGTTATTTTTACGGTTTTAATTATTTTCCAGTTTATCGTAGCAAATGGTGCATCGCGTACTGCTGAAGTTGCGGCTCGTTTTACACTGGATTCTTTACCAGGAAAGCAAATGTCTATTGATGCTGATTTAAACCAACGTATTATTACAGAAAAAGATGCACAAGAAAAACGAAAAAAATTAAATATGGAAACAGAGTTTTACGGAGCGATGGACGGTGCCGGAAAGTTCATTAAAGGGGACGTTATTTTCGGGATTGTCATTTTATTCGTGAACATTATTTTCGGTTTAATTGTCGGTATGATGCAGCAAGGGATGAGTTTTTCTGAAGCTGCGCTTCATTATACGCAGTTAACTGTCGGCGATGGAATCGTCAACCAAATCGGTTCATTAATGCTTGCGATTTCAACAGGTATTATCGTAACGCGAGTATTTGATGGTTCACCTGATACAGTAAGTGAAGGAATCTTTAAAGAGTTAATGGCGCATGAAATCGTTGTGTATGCGCTAGGCGGTCTCTTTATGGCAATGGGCATCTTTACGCCGCTTCCATTCTTACCATTTGCGCTTGTTGGTGGCGGAATTATTTTCTTAGGAATTCGCAATAAAAAACGCATGGAAAAAGAAAAAGAAGCGGAAATGCAAAAAGAATTAGAAATGATTCAAAATGATGAAGATCAGCTAAAGCAAGTGGAAGATTCATTCGGTGTATTTACAGATAAATATCCAATCATCGTCGAACTTGGCTTAGATTTAGCGGCGTTAGTTAAGCAGAAGATTAATGGGGAAACAGCCCGTGATAAAGTTGTTCTCATGAGGAAATCGATTATTACAGATCTTGGGATAAATGTACCAGGAATTAACTTTAAAGATAATACGAGCTTTAGACCGCGCGGGCGTTATATGATTCGAATTAAAGGAGCGAAAGTTGCTGAAGGTGTGTTAAAATCGGGTTATTTATTAGCGCTGAAAACGCCTAATGTGATGGCTGATTTAGATGCAGAGCCAGCAAAAGACCCAATCTTTGGTGAGGATGGATATTGGATTTTAGAACATATGGTACAAGATGCTCAGATGAAAGGCTATCAAGTATTAGAACCACTCAGCATCTTAATTACACATTTAGATGTTATTATACGCCGCAATCTTCATGAGTTAATTCAGCGTCAACATGTGAAAGATTTAATACAATCGCTTGAAAATGATCATGGTGTTCTATTAGAAGAAATTAAGAAGAAAGAAATTGATTTATCACTTGTGCAAAACGTGATTAAGCAGCTTTTAAAAGAAGGAATTTCAATTCGTGATTTAGCAACGATTATTGAAGGAATTATTGACGGAAAAGAAATTTATCAAAATCACGTCGATGGTGTTACTTCATTTGTGCGCGAATGTATTTCGAAAGTCATTTGTGAACATGCGAAAAATCCTGACGGGAAAATTTATGCGGCACTGTTCTCTGATTCTCTTGAATTAGATGCAGATGTTGTGAATAACTCCTATCAAGGCTACTTATTAAACTGGGATTTAGAGTTGGAAACGCGTGTTGTAGAACAAGTGCAGCGTATCTTTAAACAAGCGCGCTTAATGGGGAGAGAGCCCGTTTTATTAACGCGCCGGAAAGATTTTAGATTTGGGGTTGTAAGACTTCTTGAACGTTATCAAATTGAAGCAAAGGTGCTATGTATTAGTGAACTTGCGCCAGAAATTGTTGTAGATCAAATTGCTTACATCGAATAGTAAGGAGGTGAGATTGTGGAAGTGACTGAAAAGAAAGAAGCGTTAAAACGGATTAAGGCTGCTTCAAAAAATGAATTGTATCGTAAACTATTTGATCAGTATGGTAATGATTATTATTATGTTGTCGATGAAAGTGTAAAGCGAAGTATTCCATTCTTTTGGAAAAAGAAATATGAAATGTTAGTTGCTTTTCCAGAAGATAAGAAAAATGAAGAAGAGACACAAGCGCCAGAATTTCATGAGCAATTGATGGAAATGGTTCATGAGCCTTCAGAAAAATTTGTACAAACAAATAATATTGGAACTGTGCTTCATAATTTAGAACATACAACGAGCTCACTTCCTTCTATGACCATTCAGATTGAAAATAGTGAGGAATGGGTAAAAAAGAAACAAAGACTATTGCAAGTTTTTCAAAGAGGAATTACTGTTGTGAAACAGACAGAGCAAGGAAAGCATCCAAAAGTAAGACAACTTAGTTCTTTGGCTAATGTAAGAGAACAAGAAGAAGTACAGGGGAAAGAAGAAAACAAACAATCTGTACCATTTATTATTCAAAAAGTGATTCGTCTGTTAGAACAAAATGAAGTTGAACCATATTTTATTAACGCGTATGCGGAAAAAATGAAAGTGAAGTTTAAACATGCGACGATGATTACAGAAGAAGAAGTAATTACGTTCATATTGGAAGATATGGAGTCGCATTTTTATACAGAAAATATATTTGAAAAAGATGTACAAACAATTGCTTTAATTGGACCAACAGGAGTTGGAAAAACGACAACAATTGCCAAAATGGCTTGGCAGCTTCATGGTCAAAAGAAAACGGTTGGTTTTATTACAACGGATCATTCCCGAATTGGAACAGTACAGCAACTGCAAGAGTATGTGAAAACAATTGGTGCAGAAGTAATTGCAGTTTGTGATGAAGCGGCTATGGAAAGAGCTCTTACGTATTTTAAAGAAGAGGCACGCGTGGATTACATCTTCATTGACACAGCTGGGCAAAATTATCGTACAGCAGAAACAGTAGCAGACATGATTGAAATGATGAAACGAGTGAACCCTGATTATATATGTTTAACATTATCAGCGTCGATGAAAAGTAAAGATATGATTGAAATCATTACGAACTTTAAACAGATTCATATTGATGGAATTATATTTACAAAGTTTGATGAAACAGCAAGCAGTGGTGAGTTGTTAAAAATTCCAGCAGTCTCATCAGCTCCGATTGTCTTTATGACAGATGGGCAAGATGTGAAGCGACATATACACATCGCTACAGCAGAACATTTAGCAAAACAGATGTTACATACATCATAAGAAAAGAGGTGTAGAATAAGGCACTTGTCTTATTCAAATTCGTATGAACGGTATTTATATAGGCTCTATGGGTATGATGAATTACATGCAGCACATTAATGTACATGCAAATAACGTAGCAAACGCACAAACACCTGGTTTTAAAGCGGAAAATCTAACTTCAAAAGTATTTGATTCACAAAATACGTATCGTCTTGGTGATGGGCCGAAAGCGGCAGTTGGTACAGTTGATTATGCAGTGGTACCAGCCGCAACACATGTGAATTTATTACCGGGAAGTGTGCAAATTACAAATAATTTTACAGATTTTTACTTAGATGATGGTACATCGGGGACTGCCTCATTTTTTGTGACTTCCAAAGATGGAGAAACATTTTTAACGAGAGATGGTCATTTTACAGTAAATGAGGATCGTTATTTACAAACATCATCGGGTGCTTATGTTATGGATGAAAGTAATGAGCGTATTCGTATTCCAGAAAATATAGATGTTTTCGTATCTAATGATGGAACGTTCTTTAGAGAAATTAAAGTAGGGAATGAAACTAGAAGAGAAAATATTGCTCGTTTGCAAACGAAGATGGTAAATACGGAAGTAAATGCACGCCTTGTGCAGCGAGAAAATAAAAGCTTTACACTCGCAGAGGGGGATATTGCTGATTTACCAAATGGAACAGGAGCGGTTCGTAACTACATGCTAGAAAATTCAAATGTAGATATGACGAAAGAAATGGCAGATATTATGACCAATCAAAAAATGGTCCAAGCTTCACAACGTATTATGACATCATTTGATAAAATTTATGAAAAAGAAGCGAATGAAATATTACGTTAATTTAAAAATCCCATTCTTTAGTAGAGAAGAATGGGATTTTTTTCATAGATTATTCGTATTAAATATGAATGATTCGTTTTGCTTTTTCTGCTAGTTGTAAATCATGCGTTACAAATACAACCGTTTTGCCGTTATCGTTCATTTTTTTTAAAAGATCAAATACTTGATCTCGATTGTTTTCGTCTAAATTACCTGTTGGTTCATCAGCGAAAACATAGTTGCATTTTTTAATAAGGATGCGAGCTAAAGCGATTCTTTGTTGCTCTCCACCGCTTAATTCAAAGATTTTCTTCTTTTCATAGCCAACGAGATTTACTTCTTTTAAAGTGTCTTTTATTTTTTCACGTTTATTGATATGAGACTGATACTTTAAAGCAATCAATAAATTTTTTTCAACCGTTTCGTTTTCAATTAACGCATAATTTTGGAATAAGTATCCAAATTCGTTCCTTTGTAAGAGTAAAATTTGTTTTTTAGTAGGATTTGTAATCTTGTCGATCATAATATCACCAGCGTCCGCTTTTTCTAATAGCCCCATTATATTTAATAATGTTGTTTTACCACGACCGCTTTCTCCAACAATAGCAACAAAATCTTGATTTTCAATTTTTAAATGAAAGTTTTCTAATATTTTTTTTCCGCGAAATTGTTTATGAATATTTTTTAATTCAATCAATGTTAATGCTCTCCTTTTATAATGGAATGGAATGTGTTATTGCTAATTTTTTGATCAAATACAGTTCCAAAAACAAATTCTAACATTATGACAAATAGTCCTGTTAAGAAAGGGAGTATGTTACCAAGATAGACATACATACTGATTGTTGGAATAAAGTTAATCGCAAATAGCAACAAAATAAGAGAAGTATTTCTCGCAAAAGCGCTATATCCAAATAATTTTTGTACATATAGTTTAAATTTATTTTTTTGATAATACGTTGCTACTACATTATAGGTTAAGAGCAAGTTGGATAAGATGAGTGTCACAATAAAAATCATTACCTTCTCTTTCTCTCTTTTTAAATCTTGAATCGCTTGACCGTGCTTATCATAGAGTGAATCTACATGTTGAATGGATGACTGAACGTTGGTGTTAGAAATAGTCGGTAAAATGGAGCTATAAGCGTCATGAGTGTCGGAATAAAAATAGAAACATCTTGAAACATAAGATAAATAGTAGGAATTATCGAAATAACCAGTATCGATAATTGCAATTGGATCGGTAACGATATTGTTATGTTCTACTTCCACATCTGGATCATAGGTAAAGTAGTTTTGGTGATCTTTCACATAGATAACATTGACAGATAGATCTTGTTCCTTCGTCGTATTTTTCGCTTTCCCTAGTGCTTCATTATAAATATTTTCTACTTCTACTTGTTGAAAATAAAAATGCTGTCGGTAATTTTTTTTAATTTCCTTTTCAAACTTCCTTAGTTTTTCTGGAACAAGTATATTCATGACATTCTTTTTTCTGACTATTGTTTTATCAACCGTACCATCTACGGAATTAATCGGGTTATAGTGTAGATAATTTTCATTTATTGTTATGCTTTTTCCGTTTGGAGAGAGAGCCGGATCCTCACCATTTGCATTTAAATGATATGTGTATTCACTGTTCACTTTATAATAGTTTGAGGCATCTATCAGAAAGCCTTTATGCTCTTTTTCCATTTTTGTATAGAAGTCTTTTATCAGCTTACCTGTTTGATATTCTATTTTTCTATCATGCTCGCCATTAAAGGTTACCGAAGTAGCGTACATGTTTTTTGTCTGTTTCCATGAAGATAAACTAGCTAATTTTTGATTTAGCTCGTTTGCTAGTTCGTTCCATTGATTTACAGAGAAAAGAAGAACGAAAATAAAGATGAGCTTTAGGCCATAATTTAAAATCATAATAAGAGTATAAGGCTTTTCACCTTTTATTTTAGAGACATTGGTGTTGTTAGAAAATAGAAAAATAATCATAAAAACAGCAGGGATTGTTAATGTGAACATAAATAAAAGTGTAAAAATCCAAAATAGACATGTTAAGTACAAAAAGTAATTTGTACCATTATGTAAAAGGTAATAGATGCTAGCTAACAAATACCCTGTGAAACTAGCAAGTGCGATCGGTTTTGTTAGCAATAAGAAAACATGCGCAATGATTCTCGAAATAGAATATCCAAATACTCTTATAATGCTTAATTCTTTTAATCGATTTATTAGATAATGAGCAATAGCAATGTAAAGGCAGAGAATCACTAAGCTAATGATTATGATTTGGGATATATTGAAGTTCAGCATAGAAGGATTATTCTCACTAAAAACTTCTGCATTCGCAACTTCTTTATTTAACTCGGTTACTAAATCGTGAATTTTCTGTTTATCCTGGGTAGAAACATAATATAGACCATTTCCACTGAAATTCGTATTGGAATTTAAATGCTTAATTGTCATGTTTAATTGTGGATCAATTTGCTTGATTATACCACTTTGCTGTTTATCTCTGCTTTGCGACGTACTAAGAAATTCTCCTGAATGTAATGCAGGTAATGCTCCTTCCTTTATGTCTACTTGGTTATGTAAACTTACGTCTGTTGTATATACCGTAAGATTTTTTTCACTTGTAAAAATGTACTTTGAAATACTAACATCATATTTTTTTGCTATTTTCTGAAAGAATGCAATGTAATTTTCTGAATGTGGTTTTGCATCTTGGAAATTTAATAAAATACTTGTTGTATTTTTATATAATAGTTGATTTGTTTTATATTCTTTAAAGGTGTCTAATCCGAAAATTCCTAGTAGGAATAATAAAGTGGTAAACAAGATATAAATAATTTTTCTCATAATTATTTCTCCCTAAAATGAACTTTTTCCCAATCATATCATTAAATATGTGGAAATAGAAGCCGTGATAAAACGATTCATAAGCAGAAGAAAGGAATTGTAATAGTGAAAAACAAGAGGAGCAATTCGTTATTATTTATGGTCGTAATATGCTTTATTTGTCCCTTCAGATGTCCACGGTAGTTGCGCTGTACTAAACACATTTTTTGCTTTCCATCCGCCGCTTTTGTAATCGCCTTTTCCATTTACGACAGAAGCATGGCCTTGTTTATAAGATGAGTACACATTTTTATCTTTCTTTCCACGAATCCAATAGCCCCCGTCCACTTTGCCAGACGTTACTGATTTGACAGTATTATTTTCATCTTGAACATAACTAGCTATTAATTGATCGTTTGTTTTTACAATTTCATATTTACCGAAAGATTGTTCAGCAGCTAATACCCCCTCCTGCTCCCAATAAAGCAAATCCAGCTGCTAGTGTTCCAATAGCGACTTTTTTAAACATAAAAATTTCCCTTTAAATAAGTGTAAGAACTGCAAATCAAACATACCATGTTGTATACATAATTTTAATATGTGAACGGTTGATAAAAAACGAATGGAATATTATGTTTATTTTTATAAAAATTCGAAATATTATTGACTATTTTCTTGCTTCTTTCTATATTAGTAGGTATCACGATAGAGACTAAGGAATTTGACATTAATAAAATGAAACTTTAATCCGTAGAGGGTTCATCCCCCACGGATTATGAAACCTCACCAATCGGGCGGTTACTGCCTTAAAACAGGAAAACAGAGTCAAAAAGACAGGAAGGAGGAAGGATGATGAGTAGAGCAGAAGTAGAATTCGCCATGCAAAGTGATGAAACATTTCGCCAAGGCGTGAAGGATTGTTTGCCAACTGTACTAGGATATTTAAGTATTGGCATTGCTGCTGGTGTGATTGCCAAGACAGCTGGCTTTTCTATTATAGAAATCGCCTTTATGTCGACGCTTATTTATGCTGGTTCTGCACAATTTATACTAGCTGGTATGTACGCTGCTGGAGCTCCGGCATCAGCTATTATTTTTACTGTGTTCTTTGTGAATTTACGTCATCTATTAATGAGTGCTGCACTAGCTCCATATTTTTTACAAGTACCATTCCTCAGAAATATAGTAATCGGTTCACAAATTACAGATGAAACATTTGGTGTTGCTGTGCAGCACGGAGCGAAAAAGGGATATGTAGGCGAAAGCTGGATGCTTGGATTAAATGTAACAGCGTATATCAATTGGATTATCGCTACGATTATTGGCGGGCTTTTTGGGGAATGGATACCAGATCCTCATACGTACGGGATGGATTATGCACTCCCTGCGATGTTTATCGGTTTATTTGTTCTGCAATTCATAAGCAGCAAACCGAAACGAATGATCCATCTTAGTGTTGCTGTGGCCGCAATCATGATTGCATATGGCGCTCATTTCTTTATGCCAGCGAGCATAGCTGTCATTATCGCAACGCTTACAGCAGCAACGATAGGAGTGATGATTGAGAAATGGAAATAAGATTAGACGTGTTGTTTCTTTTAATAGGGGCTGGACTTGTTACATTCATTCCACGTGTACTGCCCCTTATTGTATTTCAAAAATTTCAAATTCCAGATTGGGGATTAAAGTGGTTACAGTACATACCGATTGCAATACTAGCTGCTCTTCTTACACAAGTATTACTGATGAACGAAACGATGCAGTGGGACTATATAATCGCCGCAATTCCAACATTTCTCGTCGCTATTTATACACGGAGCTTATTAGGAACCGTATTAACAGGAGTAATTGTGATTATTTTGTTACGTTTGTTTTTATAACAAGGAATCTTAAGATGTGATATCGAAACAAGTAGTATTGAAGCCTAGAATAGGAGGTGGTGTTATGATTCTTTTCACGGTAGGTATTATTTTATTTACATTATTTATTTTCTTTCTCATCGGTTTTATTACCTTTACAATGTTTGTGAACAAAGCAACACCACAAATATATTATACACCTTGTAATGCGTCATCTGGGCAGTCTTATAGAGAGAAGAGTAGAAGAAAGAAAAGCTAATGGAGGCTTTTCTTCTTTTCTTTTCTTTTGAATTTTTTTATAATTAAGTTAGTTGTATAACTAACTTGTAAGGGAGAGATCTAGTTGGCAAAACCGAATGTCATTCATAAGCAACAATTGTTGCAAGCAGCAAAAACATTAATTGCGGAGCGAGGAATGGAGAAGTTAACGTTAAAGGCTATAGCAGAAAAGGCAAATGTGACACAAGGGACGGTCTATTATCACTTTAAAACGAAAGAGCAGCTATTACTTCAGGTAACAGAATCATTTTGTAAGTCAGCGTGGGAGGAGATGGATGAAGGGTTTCGAATTGAAAAAGCTCTGCAAGCAGCAAAAAGTAGGTGTACAAAAGACTCTGTGTATCATCATTTATTTTTTCAACTGTTGGCAAGTAGTTTACAAAATGAATCGATGAGAGACACGATTGGAGAACTATTACATTATGAAAATGAAAAACTACAGATAGGGTTACAAGGGGGGTGGGGAAAATCACCAATTGAAGGAGTTACATTTGAAACTTGGAGTATTATGTGTAATGCCCTTATAGATGGATTGGCACTACAAGCGTTATATAATCCAAAGTTTTCTACAGAAGAAGCATATAATGGGGTAAGCAAATTAATACAACATGTAGGAGTATAAATTAAGGAGAGGAAAACATTGAACGGTAAATCATGGATTACAATTATTTTTTCAATTGGTGTTTGGTTTATGGCTTCTCTATTTTTTATCTTATTTGGTTCTTACGTATTAGTTGAAATCACATCAAGCCTATTTCTTCCCATGCTCCTTATTTTGGAGATTGGTACAGCAATAGCATTATGTGTAGTCTTACGATTTTATCAAAAAATAGATTCTTCCCGATATGCCGCTATAAAACTAGGGATTTTTGGAACGGGAATTGGTTTGTTTCTCGATTCCTTTCTTTTATATTATGCCTCGACGCTCTTTCCGCAACTATCACTACAGCAAATACTTTCTTTCACAATCTGGATGGTTTTCGCATACGTACTGTATTTATTTATACCTATTTGGATGGAGCGAAAACGGATAAAAGAGCTATCTTCTTAAGATAGTTCTTTTATAAGGTTACATATTAGAAATACCTTGCAGCAGCATTCCAAAGAGGAAACTGATAAAGGAAAATACACCGACACATATAGAAACAATTCGATTATTTCGCCATTCTTTCACACAAACGATAAATCCTAAAATGCAAAGAAAATACCAAATAGGAAGGAAAAGAAAATCACTTATGTAATTTGGAAGTAGCGTATAAAAATTTGTTAACACTAAAATCCAATGTATGAGAAAAAGGGACATCACAATAAGAGAATATCGATCAGGACGACCTAAATAGGTTCCCCTTTTTAACGTGATACATATAAAAGCAAGTGCTAATATGGTAATGAAAAGCTAGAAAGAGTTTATCCACCAGGTGTTTGGATTTATAGTATAAAATACGATTTTATTAGGAATCTACTGCAATCCATGTGCCTTTTCATATATTTGCATCAGGACCATCTCAATTGACTTTTGAATTATTCAATATTTAATAGTTCCATCCTCTATTTTAATAATCCTTTCACACATATTTGCTACATTATCATCATGAGTAACAATTATAATTGTTTTTCCATCTTCGTTTATATTCTTTAATAAATTCATAACTTCTTGTCCCGTTTTTTTATCCAATGATCCTGTTGGTTCATCAGCCAAAATGACTTCTGGATCATTAATAAGGGCACGTGCAATAGAAACTCTTTGATTTTGTCCACCAGAAAGTTGATAAGGTAATTTCTTGATTTGGGAATTAATACCAAGTTGTTTAAGGATTTTATTAATTTTTTCATCTTTCTCTTTTTTTGAATACTTACTATAATCCAAAGGTACTTTTATATTTTGGTAAACATTATAATCTTCAATTAATGCAAAATGTTGCACCACAAATCCAAAATAATTATTTCTTAAACTTGCTAATTCTCTATTATTAAGTTCAGAAATATCTTTTCCGTTTAAATAATAATTCCCTGAAGTTTTTTTATCTAAACCTCCTATGATATTTAAAAGTGTAGATTTTCCAGATCCCGAAGAACCCATTACTGCAACCATTTCTCCCTTATTAATATCAATAGAAATATTTTGCAAAGCTTGCACCTTATTTTCTTCTGCTCCATATTCTTTATATATATTTTCTAATTTTATAAGACTCATTATTCTTTCCCCTTTATTAATGTATTAACATCAATTCTAATCATTTTATATATCGGTATGATACAAATAACAATTATAAGAATAATTGTAGTTAAAAATGTCCATGCAATATAAGAAATATTCCCCAATAATAAATATGCTAGTAAAGTTGAAATTAAAAAGCCTGCTATAACAACTATAGCCGTTTCTATTATTATTCTTAAAGTTATATCTTTTAAAGTAGCACCAACTAATATATGTACTCCAAACTCTTTCATTCTATGTTGAATAGAATTCATTATAGATGTAACAATTCCTAATATAGAAAACAAGGTAATTATACTAAAAAGAAATCCTGTATATTTTGTTTCTGAGGATATAAACTCAACAATATTTGAAAGTTTATCTTTATAACTTACTAAATTAAAAGTATATAAATTTAAATTTCTAGATTTTTCTTGTATTAAATTCATGGTTTCTTCTTTATTATTAGTTATTATGAAAGAATGAATAATTCTAGTATCAAAATTTCCTATAAAAAATTCATCTTTAGGAATAGGATTTTGATAGGGAATAACCATATAGTTATCTAAGTTTATGGGTTCTAAAGAATTTATCCCTTTAACAAAATAATAATTTTTTTCTAAAAATCCTATAATCACAAAAGTTTCAAGGTGTTGAATATTTCCTCTTATTTCATCACCGATTTTATATAATTTTTTATAATTGTCCCCTAAAACAACTGGAATTCTTTTATTACTACCTTTTATAAAATCATCTTCTACAAAACTTCTTCCTTTTTCTACTTTAAAATGAAAATGATTTAAAAAGTTTTTATCTATAAAAAAACCTTTTAAATTAGACAAAGGTTGATCAAATCCCTTAAATTTCACCTTATCATTGGATAGTAATAGATTATCTGTGCCTTTAAAGTCATCAATAAATACTGCGTCTTCTTTAAAAGAAACGAATTGGAATTTTTTGTTAGTTGTTAAAAAATTATAAAATTCATTTAACCTGTCATAAGAATTTTCTTGTTTAAATTGATTTTGAATAAGATTATTTTCATCACTTTTATCAACAAATCCATACACATTTCTATCTTTTAATACATGATTTACTTGCTTTAAATTATTATCTAATTCTATTTTTTTTGATGTACTAAAACTAAGGAAAAATATTCCTAATATAACTTGTAAAAATATAATTGAATTAATACCCTTCCTTTTTTTTAAACTATTAATAGCGTATTTAAAATTATTCATATTTGTTTTTCACCTCAATATTTCCTTAACTTCCATTTTAAACATTTTACTAATAGGTATAGCTGCCGTAATAAGTCCTATAAACATGCAAAAAATTAATGTCAAAAATGTTGATAAAGGATAAAGATCATAATCCATAAATGTTATGATTTGGCCTTTAACTACTACTACATAAAGCAAAAAACCAATAAAAAAAGAATATAATACTAAAAGTTCATATTCTAATAAAATTTTCCTACCTATTTGCCAATTAGTCCCACCCACTGTTTTCCTTACTGCTATCTCCTGTTTTTTATAATTTATCCAATGCGATGTAATGCTTACTGTATTAAGAATCAATGCTAAAAGGACTACACAAATAACTAAAATATTAAGACGTTGATCGTTTAATAATAATGTTATTGGACTTTCAAATCTAGAATCATCTATTCTAGTTAATTGGATATGACCTGATGATTCTATTTTTTTCTTTAAATTTTCAAATACCTCATTGGTTTGATTTTCTGCATCTAATATATACGTTCCTTCTATAAAAAATGTTGATGTATTCTTAATTAAAGAGCTCAAATTTACATAATAATAATTATCCCACATAGAATTCTTATCTTTATATCCCAGTATACCTATAACTAAAAATTTTTCATTTTCATGAAAAATATATATATTATTATTTTCTCTTATAGCTTCTTTTAAAATATTTTTTCCAATTACCGCAACTTTTTTATTATCTTTAATATCCTTTTCATTAAAGTATCTTCCTTTAAAAATAGGTGGATTAGGTTGTTTTTTACCTTTAAAAATAATAGCTTTTGAATCAGATACTGGATATTCTTTATACAATAAAAAATCATCACTTAATTCTTTTAAAAAGCTTAAATCCATATTATTACTTAAAATACCTTCTTCTTGTTTAATACTAAACTTAACAGATTCACTAGTAACAAAATCATTATTTTGATTGTTTTGAATGAAAATAGATTGTATAGAAGATACTGAAATAGATAGAAAAAAAGAAATACCACTAAATAATATTATTAAAAAAGATGACATTTTCAATCGTTTTAAAAACATAATTACCTCCAAAATGTAGAATTAAAAGTGGATGAAAAATATTCTTCATCCACCTTTAATTCTAACAATATATAAATCTATTACTTACCCCAGAAAGAATTAGCTTGACCTGAACCATGAATTGTAACTGTTCGCGTATAATTAGTACCCCAAGCTCTTCCAGAATCTGAACCGCTTGCTAATTTTATTCGAGTATAATGATAAACCCCAGACCATTGCGTCTCAGCCCATGCTGTTCTTTGTCCAAACCAAGAATTTCCTGTAGGGTGTGCTTTATGCCATTGTGGACTACTACTTGCCGCATTAGCAGATGTAGCACCTAAAAATCCCGTTCCTAATAATGATAATCCTAATGCAGTACCTAAAACAGTTTTCTTTAATGACTTTTTCATATATAACTCCTCCTTGAATAATTTTGAACTTCTGCTACATATTACCATTAATTCTAATTAAATACACTGTATTTTAAACTTTCTCAACAATTATACAAATTGAACTTTTTATCCCGCATTAACGGGCAATCTGATTAAAGGTTCACTTTATATAAACAAAATATATAACTTTATACTAGTTTATTATAAATAATACTATTAAAAGACCTGAAACTTATAATAAGGTTCTGATGCAAAAAAATGGGATTAGTATAGTCTCAGATGGACACAATTTAGGTAGTCCTTACAATGGGTTTTAAGGAGGAAATATCTGTATAACAAACAAGAGATTGAGTGAAGAGTTTAAAAAATGGTGGTCATATCATTCGAGACAATCCATAAAAGAACTAAGTAGCGAATATGATATCTCAGAAATCACAGTTTGTAAATGGATTCAAGGATATTCTCCTAGTGCATCAATTGAGGAAGACGAAATAACGCTAGAAGATTTAAAACGAATGAAAAAAGAAATAAGTTGTTTCATGCCATTTTTAAGAAAGAAGAAGTATATCGCATACCATATGTCATATTTGAACAAGTAGATCTAGCCCTATTTCAATACATTGAGGGGATTTTATAACCATAAACGAATTCATGGTAGTATTGGTTACAAAACTCTGCAAGCAGTAGAAAATCTAGATAAAAAATAGCATAGACTTAAATTTTTTGTGTCCAAAATATTGATTCAAATCCAAGTGTAAAATTTAAATGTTTAAAAGTGGTCAAAATCCTTTGGAAAGTAAACAGGTGACTGTTCGCTTCAGATAGAATGAAATAATAAGAACCCCCACTTCAAAATGACTTGAAGTGGGGGTTCTTATCTTTCCTCTAAACTCTTAACTGGAACAGTTAATTCACGTTCTGGATTTGCTGCATCATAAATGCGGGCTGTTTCACTGTTTTCATCAACATGTTGAATCATAACAGGCATCCCTTGAAAACTAACGTTTGCTTGTTCTGCGGATTCGGAAATCTCTTTTGCGCGTTGTACATTCATTTTTACATTCCTCCCATCGTTACTATTTTTGCTAAAAAGGAGGAAGAATATACCAAATTGAGATGTATTTAAAATTTTTGTATGGATTGTAATGTTTCTTTAATAAATCGAGAAAATGTCGAATCAGGAAATGGTTGTATTGTATGAAAAGCTTCGGTCGCTTCTTGAAGCGCTTTTTGTTTGTTTTGCAGCTGTGAATAACAAAGCGCACGGTAAGCTCCAGCAGTTATGACCCATGATTGATCGAGCGGATGAATCATATAATCAGGAATTGTTACATGCTGTAATGTCTCTAACGCTTTTTCATATTGTTTTAAGCCATACAAAGCTTTTCCTTTTTCAAGATAATATAAACCATCTACTTTAAAGTCCACCCCTTGTTGCAATGTTTCTTTAAATTGCTCTAGGTGCTGCAAAGCGAGTGTATATTCTTTTGTAATGGTATTATAGTAATAGGCTTTTAATATATCAATAATAGCCACAGAAAATGTATCTTCTGTAAAAATAGCGAATTGTTCTGCTTTTTGAATATAGTATAGGTATTTATCTTCTTCCGCTTCTATTACTTTTTGATACGAGAGAATTCGATAAAAGTCATCTGTTTTATAATACACTTGATTTTTTTTTGAGAAGTCAAGTGCTTGTAAAATAATTTCTTCACACTTCTCATAATTTCCATATGCAAGTAAAACAATCGCTTCATTTAAGAACAATTCAATTTGCATAATGAGATCCATTTCTAATTGTTTCGCTTCATACTCTTTTCGAATCGAGGCAATAAGTTCTAGACACTCCTCATACTTTTTATTGGAAAATAATATATAGTATTGCATTAATTTTGTTTGAGTACTTTCACGGTATAAAGTATATTTCTGAAAAATAGGTATCGCTTTGCTGATATAAGTGTGTATGTTATAGTCCTTCATAGCGATTGCGCTTGTCATAAATTGCTTATATAAACGAGCTGTATGCAGTGTAGATGGTAACTCCTTTTGTACAATAGGCAATAACGTTTCATACACAGCTTCAAATTGATTTTTTTGTATTTTTTGATCCATTTCTTGAATGAGCTCTTGCATTCCTTCATCGTCTTCTTCCAATAAAAAACTCGCTTCACAGTCAAGTTTGCTCGCAATATATTGCAATGTTTTCATAGAAGGAGTTGCTTTTCCATTTTCAATTTGACTTAACATGCTTTTCGTAAGCTCTGAACCTGCTAGTTCTGTTTGTGTAAGCCGCTTTTCTTTTCGTAATGCTTTAATTTTTTCACCAAGAGTAGTCATATCATTGCTCCTTATTCTTAAAAGTTAAATTACATTTAACTTTTTGTTGTAAACAATTGAAAGTAAGTTGTATAATAAGTTTAACATAATTTAACTTTTAGAGGGAGAGAGTATAATGGGAGATGTAAGTATAGAACAAAATGATCCGAGGATAAAAATTGCAACGAGAAACATTCTTTTCATGATGGTTGCAAAAATTATATCTTTATTAGGAGCAGGGATTTATACGTTTGCAATGGGACTATATGTTTTAAAAACAACGGGTTCAGGAATAGGATTTGCAACTACGCTTATTTGCGGATCTGTTCCAAGAATGGTATGTGGCCCTATTGCCGGGGCAGTTGCGGATCGCGTTAACCGGAAATGGCTCATTATCGGCATGGATTTGTTAAGTAGTTTGACGATGTTTACGATGTTTATTCTCGCTACTACATTTGAACCATCACTTTTCTTCATTTATATTTCAGCAGCGCTATTATCCGTTTGTGCAAGCTTTTACTCTGTTGCACTCACCTCGTCCATCCCGCATTTAGTGAATGAAGAAAGAATTCAAAAAGCGAATGCTTTAAATCAAACAGCGGATTCTTTATCAAGAATTTTAGCTCCAATCATTGGAGGAATGATATTTGGATTTTTTTCAATTACATCCTTTTTTCTTTTAAATGGTATCACATTCTTTTTAGCTGTTATTGTACAGTTATGTATCGCATTTCATTTGTATAAAAAGGAAGACATAGAAAATCATGAACCTTTTTTAACGAGTATAAAAGAAGGATTTACATATGTAAAACAGCAACAAGAAATATATGGATTAATGAAAATTGCGCTGTGGGTTAACTTTTTTTCGAGTGCGCTTTTCGTTTCACTCCCATATATAATTGTTCAGAGCTTACATTTATCTTCAAAGCAACTGGGGACAATAGAAGGAATGTTAGCAGTTGGAATGTTAATTGGAGCGGCTGTTTTATCCGTTCGTAAGGAAATAAGTAATCCGTTTCGCTCTGTTTATATTGGTTTATTTACATTTGCGAGTTTAAGTTTATGTACGGTAGTTCCATTATTAATAACGATTCCAAAAGTAGCAAGCTTTATTTACTATATAATGTTTGTCCTTCTTAGTGGTTTTTCTATGATGATTGTAAATATTCCGATGCAAGTACATATTCAAAAGACAATAAACCAAGCATACTTAGGTCGCGTGTTTGGCCTTCTTGAAACGATTGCGACCGCGATTACACCACTTGGAATGATTATATATGGATTTTTATTAGATAGATTGCCAACGAGTATTGTCGTGATAACGTTAGGAGCTGGGCTATTTTTCGTGGTATTCGTAGGAATCAAACAGCATGGGACGAAAAAAAGAGTGAATATGCCAGCTTAAAATAGAAACATTTAGTTTGTATATGTAACTTTGCCTATGGGCATCTTGTAATCTTTTTTCATTTTGAAAGTAGGATGTATGTATGTTACATTTAAAATGAAAAGCGTTGTAAAGAAAAAGGAGAAAACATCATGAGAAAAATAAGTTTTGTTACGTTATTTCTGTTCGCTATCATGGCAGGATGTAGCAGTAACTATGATACGTATATTGAAACGGGCATGACATCATTGCAAAATGAAAAATATAGTGACGCAGTGATGTGGTTTGAAAAAGCAGAAAAAGAAAAATCAGGAAGTGAAGCGAATTCATATAAAGAAGTCGCTCAATTCATGGATCACGGTGCAAACGCATTAAAAGATGGAAAGTATTTCGAAACAAAAGACGATGCAAATAAAGTGTTACAAATGAACATGGATGAGACGCTTAAAAAGGCTGTGAAGTCTAATGCTGAAAATATGCTTCAAAAGGCAAAAGATATCGAAGAAAAAGTAAACGCGAGGGTAGAAAAGAAACGGAAAATTGAAGAAAAAGGCATTGATAAACTGATTAAAGCGGTAGATAACGTTGATGAGTTAAGAGAAAAGCAGAAAAAAGTTGGGGAAGCATTGGATAAACTTGAGAAAACACATGAAAAAATAGAAGCGAAAAAGAATCAATAGATTCATATGTTAAAAGTTGTGAGGCTGTCATTTATTATGACAGTCTCTTTTTGAATATTATTTGACATTTTTTGTAATTTAAAGATATATAAAGAGATATTTGCTAAGATGAATTTGTGAGACAGTTTTCTACAAATCATAAGGGGGTTATGAAATGGGGAAATTAGATGGAAAAGTTGCTTTTGTTACTGGTGCTGCAATGGGAAATGGTGCGGGAATTGCTCATGTATTTGCAGAATTAGGAGCGAAAGTATTACTTGTTGATATTTCCGAAAAGGTTCATGAAACAGCAAAGGAAATTGTAAGTAAAGGGTTAGAGGCAGCTAGTTATCAAGTGGATGTAACGGATTTTACAGCTGTTAAAGATATTGCAAAAGATGCATATGAAAAATATGGGAAGATTGATATATTAGTCAATAATGCAGGAGTCATTCGGCTTGCAAATTTCTTAGATATGTCGGATGAAATGCGTGATTTTCAATTCCAAGTAAATATTAATGGTGTGTGGAATTTTGCAAAAGCTGTTTTACCATATATGATTGAGAAAAATTACGGGAAAATTGTTAATATGTCGTCTGTAACAGGAACGTTAGTGGCAGATGAAGGAGAAACAGCTTATGCGACAACAAAAGCAGCTATTTGGGGATTTACAAAAGCGTTGGCACGTGAAGTAGCAAAACATAATATAACTGTGAATGCAATTTGTCCAGGTTATATTATGACACCGATGGCCGAACAAATTGCAAATGAATCTGATCCAAATAAACCAAATACCGTTATCGATGGAATTGCTTCAGGCGTTCCGCTAGGACGATTAGGAAGAATTGAAGAAGTTGGACAACTAGCTGGTTTTCTTGCATCGGATGAATCGAGTTACATAACAGGGACACATATCGTCATTGATGGCGGCAGTACATTACCAGAAACTGTTTCTGTTGGTGTGGAATAATATACAAATGGAAGAGAAATCTTTCTATTCGAAAGGTTTCTCTTTATAATAATTAGAAAATTTAATTTTGTTACAAAAAGTTGAATTTCCGACATTTTGCGAGAAAAAGGATTATAATAAAATCATAACCTATTACAAGGAAGTGTAACTATGAGTACTGTAGCTATCGTATACGGTATTATTCTTTCTACTATTGTTCTTTTATTTATTTTTGGAGTTTCACGTTATATTCACAAATGGAAAGAAGGGATTGCGAAGTTAAATCATATCGAAGAAGAATTCGCTGATTTCATGTTACATCACGGGAAGTAAAGAGGTTCATTTTTTAGAAAAATAATGTGAAGAATATCACAAAACATGCTTGGATGAGAAGGCATGTTTTTTTGTTATGTAAAGGATTATAAGAAAGCAATCGTAATTATGTACATTCAATCGGAAGTGTTCCAAAATATGGTATATAATTATGTTATAATAAAATTAGAATATGGATAGAAGGAGAAATTATGATTATAACAATAATAGGTTATGCTATTTTAACGATTTTGTTAGTATGTATTGCGATTATATGTATCGTTCGATATTACTTAAAAAAAGAAGATCCTCAGTACATATTAAAATATGTAGAAGAGCATAAAAAAGAAAAAGTTTGTTCTTTAATGGTTAGGAGGAATGGAGAACTTTTAGTGACAGTGAACGAAAATGAAAAATTACCGTTAGCAAGCATGGCAAAAATCGTTATAGCAGTGGAATTTGCTAAGCAAGTGGCAGAAGGGAAAATAGATCGAGCGAAACTCATTCCGTTGCGAGATCTAGAAAAATATTACGTTCCAAACACAGATGGCGGCGCACACCCAAAATGGATTGAGGATATAAAAGAGCGAAACGTAATAAAAAATGAAACGGTATCTATAGAAGAAGTGGCGAAAGGAATGATTCATTTTAGCTCCAATGCAAATACAACGTATTTATTAGATAAACTAGGGGCTGAGAGAGTAAATGAAAGTATAAAAGAGTTACATTTAAGTAGCCATGATGATTTTTATCCATATACAGCGTCACTATATATGAGAGGATATGTAGAGAAAGAACTTCATGTACCGACGGATCAATCACTAGACATGTTACGTAATATGTCTAGCGATGAATATAAAAAGCATGTTTTTCAAATACATGAATGGATGAAAGATGAAAAGGAATGGGAAAATCGTAATATACCATTAAAGGTTGATATGGGATTTCAACGTATTTGGTCTGATAGATTAGTAAGTGCAACTGCTACAGATTATATGAATTTAATAGGGAAAATGAATAGCAGAACTGTTTTTCCAAAGGCGATGCAAACTGAGGTTGAGCGGATTTTTAAAGGGACTGTTCTTGAAAGAAATCAGTATGAGCATGCAGGTAGAAAAGGTGGTTCTACTGTATTTGTATTCACAAATAGTTTTTACGGAACGGATCAAGAAGGAAACAAGACGGAAATCATTTTTATGTCTAACGATTTGGATCCTATTGAAGCGAGAAAAATTCGAAATAATTTAGATGTATTTATTAAATCTGTAGTGACAAATGAAGCGTTCAGAAAAAAGTTATAATAAAATAATTTTGTTATGTAAACAAAGAAAAGTGGAGCAATCTAACAATGAAATCGTCCAACTGAATATTTTGTAATCTTTTATCAAAAAAGCAGGAAAGAAGGAAGTGAATAGAGAAGTAAGGCTTTGTAAGATAAAATGGTGTGATAAAGGAGGCTGTTTGTATGTTTGAGGAAGAGAAAGAGAAAGAAGGGCTTATTGAAGTTCGTAATGTGTATGAAGTTGTACCGCCAGATGGAACAATTATTGGCATGGCTACACCAGAAGAAATGGAAGTTGCAGCTGAATTAGAATTACAACATTATGCCTATTCTCGTTTATTAGAAGCAAATGTTCAGTTAGACGGTTCCTCCTATAAAGATATACTTCAGGAGTTCCAGGAGTATGAAAGAAAATCCATGCATTTTTGGCGCTCATTACATAAGCGTTTAGCGGTACCGTGGGCATGGGTACTTCGCGTTGATGTTGCAAATGGCCCGATATATGTAAATAACGGAAATTCGTATTACGATGATAATGAAGATGATGAATATGAGGAAGATTACGAATAGATGTAGGGGGGAAGCAGAAGAACTGCTTCCTTTTCTTTATAAAGTTTTTTCGCATGTTTATTCAGCTGTGGAATGCTCATCGTTTCAATTGTCATCATGATCACCTTCTAAGCTTGAAATATTTTTTGACAAACGAGCAGTAAACACCAAACGCCCACGCCAAGTAGTACAGATATATGAAGTGAGAAGGAGTGTTTTAAACCAAGATACACCACAAATAAAAGCAACGCTGATGCAGGAAATCCATATAATACACCGATTGCAAATTGACTTAGTTCTTGTTTACTCCCGCCTTCAACAGAAATCCAAAATAAGCTAAGCAAACTAATAAGGGGAAGAGCAGCAATGAAACCGCCAATTGTACTATCATGTTTCGCTAATTCTGTTACGCCCCCGATTATGAGAGCTGAAACAATGACTTTAACGAGGAAATGCATATTTTGCCTCCTTTGCAAGTATGGAAAAAGCTTGTTCAATTACTTGCTGTTCTTCTTTTGATAATTGTGATTCCAATATTTTTAATTTCTTTTCATCTAATAAAGTATGTTTCATGAGTGCTTCTTTCCCTTTAGCAGTCAATGCGAGATTCACGACTCGTTCATCCTTTTTATTTCTTTCCTTTAGAAGAAGGTCTTTTTGAATGAGCCTTTTTACATGTTCGGATGCTGTATTATGAGAGAGGTTTAATTCAGATGCAATTTTGCTAATTGTTGTTTCTGCTTCTCGGGAAGTGATTTGAAGAATTCGAATCGCTTGATGAGATAGATTATCTTCATATTCGCATCGTAAATGGTAATAAATTGTTTCCCAGTTTTGATTGATATGTTTCATAATAAGAAAGTCCTTCCATTTTTAATTATATCGTATAATAAGATATAATCGTTTATCAAGATATAAATGTCTTTTGTTATAGAAAAAGTTTATTTTTCTTGAATTTTAAGGTACTCTTACTGTAAGGGCATACACATAGTAAGAGAGAGGATGATATCATTGAATACATTTAAATGGATTAGTCATGAAAAAATGTATGTAGATCAAATACATGTTGAAAAATGTGGTCCTCTTTCAGTTGGGGTTTATGGCGGGAATCAAGAAAGTGATGCGTATGAAAGAGGAGATGCAGTACTAGCTTGGTGGGATGCGCAATTTGAATTTGTGATGATTTTTGATGCCCATCATAAAACGAAAACGATTCAATATATTATAGATGCAATTTCGGAGAGAAGAGAAAAGTTACAAGAATTGTTCTCATATCCTGTCCATCTGGCATTTCATCATACACATATGTATTTATTAGCACTCTTTACAGATGAATTGTTTATTGAGAAATGTGAACAAGAGAATGAAGAACTAGCTTGTTTGATTTGTTTACGAAAAGGTGAGTTCTTGTATTGGTTATCAGTAGGAGAGTGCTTTGCCTATTTATTTCACTCCGAACGAGAGAAGAACGGGAAAGGAAGGCTTAACCAGCCTAAATATTATGAATGTATAGGAAGAAGAAATATTTTTGCAGCGAATACACCTTGTTTTACTTCAGGAGTTCGTGGTTTAGAACGTGGAGTGAATCATATCGTAATGATAACAGATGGAATTTTGGATTGTGATAAAAAAATGTTAGAAGATGATCAATCATTGTTTGCGGTATTACATAGCAGGGGATGCTTGCAAATTGAACCTGTGTTACAGAATGTTCTGAAATGGAAAGGAAGAGATTGCGCTACCATTATTGGATGGTCGATTGATACAGAAAAGAACAAACGTGTAAATGAATATAAATAGAAAAAGGAGCTCAGAGTATTGAACTGTACCCTATAAAATGGACAGTTTAATAAAAAAGCCCTGAAAAATCAAGCACTGAAAAGATGGTTCCGATATTCAATCGGAGTCATCTTTTTTAATGTCCACTGAT